>JACNLA010000035.1 GCA_014381745.1 Actinomycetota bacterium
CAGTACACGCGCAACATGGTCACCGGTGCTTCAACCGCCGACCTGGCCCTGGTGCTAGTAGATGCCCGAAAGGGCGTTGTGGAGCAGTCCCGTAGGCACGCCTTTCTGGCGTCCCTGCTGCGTATTCCCCACCTCGTCGTGTGCGTCAACAAGATGGATCTGGTCGACTTTGACCGGGACGCCTACGAGAGGGTCAAGGCCGAGTTCCGCGACTTCGCCATGAAACTGGACATCACCGACCTCACGTTCATTCCCGTGTCCGCCCTGCACGGTGACAACATCGTGGAGCGTTCCCTGAACACCCCGTGGTACGAGGGCACCTCGCTGCTGCACCACCTCGAAGAGGTGCACATTGCCAGCGACCGGAACCTCATCGACGCCCGGTTCCCCGTCCAGTACGTGATCCGTCCCCAGACCGACGAGCACCACGACTATCGCGGCTACGCGGGCACCGTGGTCGGTGGCGTGTTCAAGCCCGGCGACGAGGTGATCGTGCTGCCGAGCGGCTTCACCACCACCGTCGCGTCGGTGGAAACGTTCTCCTCCGATGGCATGACCCCGGTGGACGAGGCCTTCGCCCCCATGTCGGTCACCATTCGCCTCACCGACGACCTCGACGTGTCCCGTGGCGACATGATCTGCAGACCCAACAACCAGCCATCGGCCGGTCAGGACATCGAGGCGATGGTCTGCTGGATGTCGGAGAGTTCATCTCTGGCGCCTCGTATGAAGATGGCCATCAAGCACACAACCCGCTCGGCGAGAGCCATGGTCACCGACCTCCAGTACCGGCTCGATGTCAACACCCTGCACCGTGACGAGGCGGCCACCTCGCTGGGTCTCAACGAGATCGGGCGTGTCTCGCTGCGCTGCACCCAGCCGCTGTTCTTCGACGAGTATCGGCGCAACCGGTCCACCGGCAGCTTCGTTCTGATCGACGAGACCACCAACGCCACGGTGGCGGCCGGCATGATCCTGGGAGAGTCCTGAGTTGAACGGGGATGCGGGCGGCACCAGCCCCGATGTGGTCTGGCAGCCGGGCCTGATCGGCCGGGCCGAGCGCTGGGAGTCAACCGGCCAGCGGGGGGCCACGATCTGGTTCACCGGTCTCTCCGGTTCCGGCAAGTCCACGATCGCCTCGGCCTGCGAGAGCCTGTTGGTGGCGTCGGGCAGGGCCGCCTACATGCTCGACGGCGACAACATCAGGCACGGCCTCTCCGGCGACCTCGGCTTCAGCGACGAGGACCGCGGCGAGAACATGCGCCGTGTAGCCGAGGTCGCCAGGTTGTTCGCCGACTCCGGAACGGTCGCCCTGGTTGCGCTGATCAGCCCCTACCGCGCGGGTCGGGAAAGTGCCCGTGCCATCCACGAGGATGCTGGTCTCACGTTCCTCGAGGTATTTGTTGACACGCCGATCGAGGTCTGTGAGGAGCGGGACGTCAAGGGCTTCTACTCCCTCGCCCGGTCAGGTGAGATGCCCGGCTTCACAGGTGTGGATGGCCCATTCGAGCGACCAGAGGAGCCAGACCTGGTGCTGACCCCCGAGGACGGCCCCGCCCTGGCAGCAGCCACCAGGGTGCTCGACCTGCTGGGCTGAAACCTGACTTAGCCGCCTCCGGAGCGCCTTCCCAGGTCGGTGGCCGCCTTAACCACCGCACGAACCTCGTCCTCGTCGGCGCCGGCGGCCACCAGGCGCACAACCCGTTCCTTGACCTCGGCCGACATGGCCATGTCCGATGATGCCGCACGCTCAACGGCCGGCACCAGCACGCCGACCAGCAGCAGCGCCAGCGCTCCGGTGGCACCCACGAAGCCGAAGGCGATAGCCGCATTGATGCTGTCGGCGATCGAGGTGATGATCATGCCGGCGATGCCGACAACGCAGAAGACCAGCCCCACGCCCCTCACGACGGAGGGGGCGACTATTCGGGTGCGGGCATCGGCGGCGCTCATTGCAGGACCTCTCAGCTCCGGACCAGCGGCTTGTAGCGCACCCGGTGCGGCTGGGCATCGGCGCCCAGCTCCTTCTTGCGGACAGCTTCGTACTCGCTGAAGTTGCCCTCGAACCAGCGCACCTGCGAGTCGCCCTCGAAGGCCAGCACGTGGGTGGCCACGCGGTCGAGGAACCAGCGGTCGTGGCTGATGATGACGGCACAGCCCGGGTAGGACTCCAGGCCGGATTCGAGTGCCCGCAGGGTGTCCACGTCGAGGTCGTTGGTGGGCTCATCCAGCAACAACAGGTTGGCCCCGCTCTTGAGCACCTTTGCCAGATGCACGCGGTTCCGCTCACCACCCGAGAGGTCGCCGACCTTCTTTTGCTGGTCGGATCCCTTGAAGTTGAACGATGCCACGTAGGCCCTGCCGTTCACCTCGCGTTTTCCGACCTGCAGGAACTCCCGGTCGTCGGTGATCTCCTGGTAGACGGTCCGTTCGGAGTCCAGGGAGTCACGCGACTGGTCCACGTAGCCGATCTGGACGGTGGAACCGATGCGGATGTCACCGGAGCCCGGTGTCGTGGTCGGGTCCGACGTGCCCTCTGATGCAGCCACCAGCATCCGGAAAAGGGTGGTCTTGCCGGCTCCGTTTCCGCCGATAACACCAACGATGCCAGCGGGAGGCAACGAGAAGGACAGGTCGTCGATGAGCAGGTGGTCGCCGAAGCCCTTGGAGAGGTGGTCAACCTCGACAACCTGTTCGCCCAGCCTCTGGTTGGCCGGAATCTCGATCTGCAGTTCGCGGTCCCGCCGGTCGGCCTCGGCCGCCTCTGCGACGAGACGGTCGTAGGCGGCCAGCCTGGCCTTTCCCTTGGCCTGGCGGGCCTTTGGCGCCATGCGCACCCACTCCAACTCGCGGTCCAGGGTGCGTCGTCGCGCCGAGTCGGTCTTCTGCTCGGCGTCCAGACGTGCCCGCTTCTGTTCCAGCCACCCGGAGTAGTTGCCCTCATAGGGGATGCCCCGGCCGTGGTCCAACTCAAGGATCCAGCCGGCCACGTTGTCGAGGAAGTAGCGGTCGTG
>JACNLA010000003.1:0-10759 GCA_014381745.1 Actinomycetota bacterium
GGCGCAGTGGGTGGCCGCGGCGGGGTGGTGGGGGTCGGCGACGTGCGTGGCTGCGGCGGGGGCGCCGGTGCGGTAGGCAACGGCGTGGCGGCGGTCGTCGGCGGCGGCGGCGTCGGCGGCGTCGGCGGCGGCGGCGGCGGGGGCGGCGGCGGCGGTGGCGGCGGCGGTGGCGGCGGTGGCGGCGTGGGCGGCGGCGGCGGTGGCGGCTTCGGTGGCGGCTTCGGTGGCGACTTTGGTGGCGACTTCGGCGGCGATCCGTTCGGTGGCGGCTTCGGTGGCCCCGATGATGGTTTCGGTGGTGGGGGAGGCTGGCAGGGCCCGGTCTTTGAGTTCAACGACGATGGCCACCTCGAGGGTGACTTCTTCCAGCCCCAGAACTCTTACGCGTTTGATCCCTTTGCCGGTGGCGGTGGGTTCGGTGGCCCCGATGATGGCTTCGGCGGTGGAGACTTCGGCGACGGTGGACCGGGTGGCGACCCGTTCGGCGACTTCTTCTCGGCCTACCAGGGGCCGGGCGGAGAGTTTGGCGACGGCGGATTCCCCGAGGGCGACTTCGGCGAGGGTGGATTCCCCGAGGGGGACTTCCGCGAGGGTGGCATTAAGCAGGGCACCAGGGACTTCTTCAATCCGAACCAGGAGGGTGGCTTCGACGTCAGCCAGTTCTTCGACAACGCCAGGGGTCAGGACAGCTTCGGCGACTTCGGCGGCGGCTTCGGCGACTTCGGTGGTGCCGGCGGCTTCGGCGGCCCCGAGGGCGAGTTCGACGAGTTCGGAGGGTTCGGCGACTTCGGCGGCGGCTTCGGCGGCTTCGGTGGCTTTGGCGGCGGAAACTTTGAGGGCTTCGAGGGTGAGGACCGCGGTGCGGCCTTCTTCCAGGACGACGGTATTCGCCAGTTCCAGCCGCCGGTGGCGTTCGACATGGGTGAGGGCGGTCAGGCCATGGCCTGGGAGGATGGCATGAGCCAGATCGTCGATGACGATGGTGGCTTCGCTGTGTTCTGGGGCGATGGGAAGTCGATGGAGCGCGAGGTCTTCGACGATGGCGGCTTCATGCAGTCCAACCCCGATGGCACGACGATTCGCGAGAACCCCGACGGTTCGGGGATGTTCACGAGCATCACCGGTGCACGGACTGTGACCGAGTTGCGTGATGACGGTGCCCTCGTGACCACGGCGGCCGATGGCGCAACGATGATGATGACGGCCGATGGTGGTGAGGTGTTCACCGAGCCTTCCGGTTGGAGCCGTGAGAAGGTGTTCGATGAGGACACCGGCAACTTCATGACCCGTGGTTCTGACGGCATGGTCGAGATCACGAGGCCCGACGGCACGTTTGACCGCATGAACCCCGATGGCACGAGGGATGTCTCGTTCTTCGAGGAGGACGGTGCTCTTGTAACCCAGATGGGTGACGGGTCGATGACGACCATGAATGCTGATGGCTCCGAGGAGTTCACCGATGCGTGGGGCTTTGGCGGCAAGAAGGTCGAGGCCGATGACGGTTCGTTCGTGACGCTCATGACCGACGGTGGTTCGGTTATGGAGGCTGCTGACGGCAGTTGGGCAATTGAGGTGGCTCCAAATGGTGATCAGACGGTCACGTCCACGCTCGATGACGGCACCGTGCAGAAGAACATGTCTGATGGTGGCGTGCAGCGCTTCAACCCGACCACGGGTGCGACCACCTACACCACGCCAGAGGGTGGCGACTTCGTGACCCGTGAGAACCCCGACGGCAGCCTCGTTGTGCAGGATCCGTTGGGCATGGTGACCGAGTCCAACCCGACAACGGGTAAGACGGCGGTCAGCTTCCCCGATGGGAGCTCGCAGTTGACGTTGCGTGAGGCCGACGGTTCGCTGGCCACGTCGATGTCTGACGGCACCCAGGTCACGACTGCTCCCAACGGGGCGATGACCTTCGTTGATGCCGACGGCAACGAGTTCGAGACCGTGGTGAACGACGACGGCTCCATGCTCACCAACACGCCTGACGGCATGGCCATGATGAGCGCGGTTGATGACGAGGGCGTGTTGAACGCCGCCTACCAGCCACCGTCGCAGGCCGAGGTGGCTGAGGGTCAGGCGGTGGATGCCGCTGAGCACATGGATGCCACCGAGTTGGCTGAGAGGCGTGCAGTCGCTGTCGCCGACGCCATTGACGCCGGTGGCACAGAGGCTGCTGATGCGGCTGCCGCTACGGCACTTGATGACGCCAACGGTGCAGCCAACGACGCAACGGACGCAGCTGGTTTCTGGTTGCAGGACGTGGCGGTTAGTGCCGCTGTGAACGATCCCGACATGACGCCGGCTATCGCCGACGCCGAGGCCGCTGCTGCCACCGAGGCCCATGACCAGGCCGTCGCAGACCAGGCAGCTGCCGAGCAGGCCCAGGCCGATGCGTCCCAGAACGCCACCGACCTGGTTGCCCAGGTGGGCGAGGCCCAGGTTGAGGCACAGGATGCCATTGCGGCGGCACTGGCTGGCGGCTACACCATGGCCGACATTGAGGCCTTCATGGCCGAGCAGGCTGCTGCTGCGGCGCCTGCCGCCAAGGAGCGCAGGGGCACGGCATCGCGTCGTGCCACCCAGGAGGATGCGGCCCCCAGCCTGTTGCTGGCCGTGTTTGAGACCAACGACGTCATGGCCGACCTGTTGGCTGCAGCCCAGGGTGCCGTGGTAGAGACCCAGACAGCCAACGCCGCTGCAACGCAGGCGGCGGCTGTTGCCGACCTGTTGGAGCAGGATGCCGCTGAGGCAACCGCTGTGGCCGAGGCTGTGAGCGACCCTGAGATGGACGCTGAGGCCGCCGCCGCGGCGCTTCAGGCTTCTCGCGAGGCGGCCGAGGCTGCCTCTGCCCAGGCCCAGGTCGCCGCCCAGGAGGCTGTGACCACCGACGCCATAGCGACCGAGGTAGCTGCTGCCGTTGCTGCGCCGGCCCAGGCTGCTGCTGTGGCTGATGCGGCCGAGGTCCAGTTGGCCGAGGCCCAAGCTGCTGCCGAGGCCGTTGACCCAGATGACGCCGATGCGCTTGCAGCGGTAACGGCTGCTCTGGCTGCTGCCAATGACAGTGCATCTGCGGCACGGGCCACGGCCGACGAGATGGGCGATACCGAGGCCTACGCAGCCGCGGCTGCCGACGCGGCCGCCGAGGCGGGTGCTGAGGCCAGTGCTGCCGCCGAGGCCAGCGCTGCTGCTGATGCGTATGCCGAGGTTGCGCTTGACGAGCCGGTGCCGGGCGCTGCCCCGCAGACGGTCACGCAGAACCCTGACACCGGTGCCACATCGGTTCTGCTCTCGACTGGAAACGCCGTGGGCTATCAGCTCAGCGATGACGGCATCATCACGTTGCAGTCCTCTGCTGCGGCTGATCCGGCGCTGGTGTATGCCGATGCCGCTGCAAACGCTGCTGACAGCACGGCTACCGCGGCCGAGCGTGCCCAGGCCATCGCCGATGCGGTCGTGGCCGGTAGCTCCGAGGTTGTCGATGCTGCCGCCGCCGAGACCGCCGAGGTTGCTGCGGCCGCTGCGGCCGTGGTCGAGGATGCACAGGTCGAGTTGAGCCACGACCTGGCAGTTGCTGCGGCCCTTGCCGACGAGGAGATGACGCCTGCTGCTGCCAACGATGCGCTCACCGAGGCCTCTGATGGCCGTGAGTCTGCTGAAGGCGATGCCGAGGCTGCGAGGGCCGAGGCCGATGCTGCCTTCGAGGAGGCTTCGGCGCTTGTCGAGGCTGCCACGGCTGATGGCGCTGCGCCCGAGGCGATGGAGGCTGCCCAGGCTGCCCTTGCGTTGGTCCAGGAGGCCTCAGCGGCAGCCGATCAGGCCGAGGCCATGGTTGGGTTCTGGTTGCAGGACGAGGCCGAGAAGGCTGCTGTGGCGACGGCCATGGCTGATCCGAACCTTGACGCCGTTGCGGCGGCCGAAATTGCTGCTGCAACCCGGTCGGCGCTGGCCGAGGCGACCATCGCCGCCAACGCTGCCAACAACGAGGCGACCGCTGCTGCATCGCTGGCTTCGTCTGTGGCCACAGTGCTGACCCTGCCTGATGACGCTGCTGCGGCAGCCGAGTCGGCGCAGGCACAGGTCGATGCCGCTCAGGCTGCGGCAGCTGCGGTTGATCCCGATGATGCCGAGGCATTGGCAGCGGCGACGGCTTCGCTTGCAGCTGCCAACGACTTCCTGGAGACGGCGTCTGCGGCTGCCGAGACATATTCGGACCGTGACGCATACGTCGAGGGTCTTGTCACACGTGCTGACACCGCAAACGAGGCGGCTGCTACAGCGGCTGCCGACAGCGCCGAGGCCGCAGCCGCGGCTGCCGAGGCTGCACCTGCAGCCGAGTCGGCCCGTGTGGTGGTGTTCAATCCGGCTACGGGTGCTGTCATCACCGAGGGCGGTGACCTGCTGGTCAAGTCCACCTTCACCGATACGGGCGGTATGCGCATCGAGGTGCCAAGCGAGGGTGGCGACTACACCGAGGCCGCAGCGGCAGCCGAAGAGGCGACCGCAGCAGTCGAGGAGGCCGTGGCCGCCGTTCGAGCCGCCACGATCGACGCCCAGATGGCTGCCCTCACGGCTGCCTCTGACGACACCGATACGGCTGCAGCGGCTGCCGCAGAGGAGGCCGCAGCTGCGGTCGCCGATCTGCAGGCCGAGGCCGCAGCCGCTCAGGCTGCCGCCGAGGAGGCTGAGGCTGCACGCCTGGCCCAGGCTGCGACCGTCACCGTTTCGGCTGACGGAACCCAGCAGTCCATCAGGGATGCCAACGGCAACACGGCCACGTCGATCACGTCTGACACCGGTGTGTTGATCACGATGGGTCCGACGTCGATGGGGCAGGCGCTAGGCAACCTCACTGAGGGTGAGGTCCAGCCGGTGCTGGCACTTGACGGAGCCGAGTTGGCTGCCGGCGTTGACGCCGACGGCGATCTGGTGTTCCGCATGCCCGACGGCACCGAGGCCGCCAATGCCGACGGCGAGGCCTACACGGCCGACGACCTGACGGCCCTCCGGCTGATCTTCAGCATCGGTTGATGGGGATGACGATGACAGACACCAACCAGACAGCAAGTGGGACGGGAGCGGGAGCGACCATGAGCAACAAGGTGAGCCGTAGAGGGCACCGGGCGATCGCAGCGGGGGTGGTCGCCCTGGCGCTCGTCGCCGGTGCCTGCGGCGGTGGAGACGAGGAGGAGGCAGAGGAGGCTGCTGCTGCGGCCGCTGCCGCCGAGGAGGCCGCAGCCGCAGCGGCTGCGACCACAACGGTGGCTCCGGCAACCACGGCTGCTGCAGCGACCACCACGGCTGCTCCGACCACGACGACCGAGCCGGTGCCCACGGCATCGACACGGCCGACGTGTGTGCTCGAGCCCAACGCCAACTGTTCACAGGTGGACCTGTCGGGTGAGAACCTGGCGGGCATGATCCTGCCGGGCATTGACCTCTCGGGGGCCAACATGGAGGGCACGCTTTTGAACGGTGCGATGTTGGCCGGTGCCGACCTGTCGGGTACCAACCTGGCTGGTGCGGCAATGTCGAACACCAACCTGGCTGGCGCCAAGATGGATGACGTGAAGGCTCCGGGTGCGCTGTTCTTTCGAGCCAACCTTTCGCATGCCTCGATGATTCGTGCTGATCTGACGGCTGCGGTGCTCATGGAGGCCGACATGAAGTCGGTCAACATGACCGGTGCGCTGGTCACAGGAATCGTCGAGCGCCGGTCGTTCTGGTGCAACACCATCTATGCCGACGGCACGTTGCGTAACGAGGACTGTCAGATCGGCTGACGGTTTCTCGGCCCATAATGGGCCGTGGCTTCAATGATTCAGGTTGTGTTCGGCACGAAGGCCGAGGCCATCAAGTTGGCTCCGGTGTTGGCCGAGTTGGATCGCCGGGGTGTGGCCTACCGGCTGGTTGAGACGGGCCAGCACGGGGCGTTCCTGCCGGGTCTGCGGTCCGAGTTGGGCCTGCGTGCACCCGATGTGGCGCTTGGTGGTGACCGTGACGCCGACACGGTTGTGCGGGCGGCGCTGTGGGGTGCCGGTCTGGGTGTGCGGCTCTGGTCGGGGCGGCGCCTGCGTGAAGGGGTGTTTGGCGGGCACGGTGGTGTGTGTCTGGTGCACGGTGACACGCCGTCGACTTTGTTGGCGACGCTGATGGCGCGCAGGGCGGGCCTGCGGGTGGCCCACCTTGAGTCGGGTCTGCGTTCGGGTAGTTGGCGCCATCCCTTTCCCGAGGAGTTGATTCGGGTGGCGGTGATGCGCCTGGCGCATGTGCTGTTCGCCCCGGATGCCGAGGCTGTGGAGAACCTTGAGGCTCTGGTGGCCGAGGGGAGGGTGCGGGGCCGGGTGGTGGCGACGTCGGCCAACACGGGGGCCGAGGCGCTGCGGTCTGCGTTGGCTTCGGCGGGGCCGGTCGAGGCCGGTTCGGGGCCTGTGGTGGCCACGACGCACCGGGTCGAGAACCTGCATGATGATTCCCGCTTTGAGGGCTTTCTGGCGCTGCTGGGGCGTCTGGCCCGGCCGGCGGTGTTTGTTGTGCATCCGCCGACCGAGGCGGTGCTGGCCGACCGGGGTGGCCGGGCTGTGGTGGAGGCAATGGGGGTTGCCACGTCGGGGCTGGTGTCCTACGGGGAGTTCACGGCCATGTTGGCGGCGGCGCCGTATGTGGTGACCGATGGTGGGTCCATTCAGGAGGAGTGCGCCCGCCTGGGGGTGCCGACGCTGTTGTGGCGTGACCGCACCGAGCGGCCCGACGGGTTGGGTGAGAACGTGGTGCTGGCCCGCTACGACGACGAGGTGGTGGGGGCGTTCCTGGCTGATCCGCAGGAGTGGCGGCGCCCGGTGGCGTTGGGTGACGAGCGGCCTTCGGCCCAGGTGGTCGACGTGCTGGTCGACGAGATGGAGGCCCTGGCGGGCGGGTAGGGCTAGGAGCGGCGGGCGGTGGCTTCGCCTATGGCTGTGAGGGTCAGGTCGCGCACCAGCAGCACGAGGCGGAAGCCGGCTACGAGCAGGACGGCGTCGGCGCCCCAGCCCACTATGGCGATGAAGCCGGCCTCGGACACGCCCAGGCCGAGTGGGGCGAAGATCGCAAAGAAGCCGATGCCCCATGAAACCAGGAACGCGCCTGAGCCCTCGGCCCAGGCAAGGTCTGTTCCCATGGCGCCCAGGTAGGCGGAGAACACGGCGCCCATGAGCAGCCAGTAGGCGGCCATGAGGGCAAGCACGCCTGACAGGGTGAGTGTTGTGAGGGGCCTGGGGGCGGTCTGGCCGCGGCGGCGGGACCACCACGCCAGCACACGGTTCATGAGGGGACGGGCCACGAGGGCGGCTGCGGCGAGCAGGCCGGCGCCTGCCCATGGCACCCAGGTGGCCAGGCCGGAGTTTCCGGCCAGCAGCAGGCCTCCTACGACGAGGGCGCTGGGGGCGCCCAGGCCAAGCTCAAGGCCGCTCACGGCAGCGAGGGCCGAGGGGCGTACGCCGCGGCCGGCCAGGATCACGCTGCGTCCGGCTGCGTACCAGACGCCTCCGGGCAGGTAGCGGGTCAGCAGGGTGCGTGAGGCGGCGTGCATGACGGTTCCGGTTCCCACGTTTTCGCCGAGGCCGCGCAGCGCCAGGGACCAGAAGGCGGCGTTGGGTACGAGCAGCAGTGTCGAGGCTGCCAGCACGCCGAGCAGGGGGAGGGGCCTGGCGTCGGCCACCAGGTCGGCCATGTCGGCCCAGCGGGTGGCCACCAGCCAGATGGCCACGGCCGCCAGCAGTGCCAGCCAGGCCAGGCGTGCGGCCCTCATGACTTGGTTCCGGCTGCCAGCAGGTCATCCAGCACGTCCACGTTGCGGGCGGAGAGCGCACGTAGGCGCCCCACAGCCTCTGGGAGGGCTCCACGGGCGGCCAGGGCGGCCGCTACGGCCTCTGGGAGGTCTGAGAGGCCCTTGGGGGCGCTGGGGGAGAGGTGGCAGGCTGCGGGCCCCAGGTCGGCTGCGAGGGAGCCCAGCTTGGGGGAGAAGTCAAGGGTGACCACGGCGGTTCCGGCCAGGGCGGCGGCTATGGCGCCGTGGTAGCGCATGGTGACCATGGCGTCGGTGGTGGCGACGGTGTCGAGCACGTCGGTCAGGCCGGGGGTGAGGGTTTCGGCGGGGGTGGTCATGTGGTCGGCCACCTGTCGGTGGACGGGGTCGTCGGAGCCCGCCTCGAAGGCGATGAAGCGCGTGGTGAGGCCGGTGGCTGTGGCGGTGGCGTCGATGGCTGCGGCGATGGCTGCGGCCAGGTCGTCGGTGAGGCGGCCCCGGGGGCCGATGGCGGCGGGTAGCAGGCGGGCGGTCTGGGGGGCTCGCAGGCACACGCCGAGGAGGCCGGTGCTGGTGGCCGGTGCGGGCGGGTCGGCCAGCCACACCAGGTCGGCTGCCTCCACGACGCGCTCAACGCCGAGCGAGGTGAGCGCCGTGAGGGAGGCTTCGTCGCGTACGGCTATGGCGGTGTGGCCCACGAGTGCTCGGCGCACCTGTGAGCGGCCCAGGCGTGTGGTGAGGCCGCCTGCTCCGAGGCCGATGCCGGCCCACGGGGTGCCGGCCCGTCGGGCGGCGCGCACCCGGTGCAGGTGGTAGGGGAGGTTCCAGATTCCGGTTTCGTCCTGGAGCAGGCCTCCGCCTCCGAACACCATGGTGTCGGTGGTCGCAAGGTTGCGGCGCAGGGCGAGGGGGTCGATGTGGCCGAAGGTCGCGACGTCGTGTGTGGCGGCCGTTTCGGTCGGGTTCAGGGAGGGTGCGGTGACGGTTACGCCCCGTTCGGCCATAAGGGCGCGAAGGACCGAGAACACCAGCTCGTCACCAAGGTTGGCCGAGCCGATCCATCCGGCAACCGTCGCCTGCTCAGCCACGTCGGCCGACACTATCGTGAGGCGATGCACCGACAGGCGGCGAGGGCGAGGGGGGCGGTGGCTTCGACGCGTTGGCGCATGGTTCCGTTTGGCCTGATGGTGCTGTTGGTGGGGGTTTTGTGGTGGTCGTGGCGGGCTTCTTTCGGGTTGGCGTTGGGCAACAGCCATGAGGGGCGGGTGCTGGGGCAGTTCGGGCTGCATGTGGCCAACTTCTGGGATCTGGGCCCGTCGGGGTCGTCGTGGGGGGCCGACTGGCGGCCCTTTTCCGATGTGCCCTATACGCACCATCCGCCGCTTCTGACGTGGATCCACGTGGCGGTCTCGGCGGTGTTCGGCCAGGGCCTGGGGGCGCTCAAGTCCGTGAGCTATCTGGCGGGTCTGGCGACGGTGCCGGCGTTCGTGCGTGTGGGGCGTCGCCTGGGGTTCGCGACCCTGCCGGTGGTGGCTGCCACGGCGCTGTTGGTGGCCACGCCGTTCTGGTGGGTCTACGGGCGTCTGGGCCTGGGGTTTCTTCCCAACCTCTTGATGGTGGGGGCCATCTGGCATGCGGGCCGGCGCCGGTCCCGTCGCCGGGCAAGGGCGGCCGGTCTGGCGACGCTTGTCGCGGTGTTGGCGTCGTGGCACGGGGTGTTTCTGGCGCCGCTCTTGTGGTTGTGGTTGCTGCGTCGGGCCGGGTTGCGCCGGGCAACGAGGCGGGTGGCGTTCGGCATTGCGCTCGGGGCGTTCCTGGTGGGCCTCTGGGTGTTGCAGGGGGCTGGCCTGGCTGAGTTTGTGGACCACACGGGTACCCGGGTGGGCATGGACTGGACGTGGGGCGAGTTCGCCGAGCGGCAGTGGCGCTTTGCCCGGGGTTTGTTGCCGTGGTGGTATCTGGTCCTGGCCCTGCCGGCGTTCGCCGCCGGCCTCTGGGATGACCGCACCCGGTTCCTGACGGGGGCGCTGAGCCTGATGGTGGTGGTGTTTGCCGTGGTGCCCGCCGACAACGCCTGGCGTCACGACTACTGGAACTTCCCTGTGCTGATGGCGCTGTTCCCCGGGTTCGTGGCGCTGTTCTCACTCTTTGGCGACTGGCTGGGGCGCTGGAGCGGGTTCGTGGTGGGGCGCATGGTCGAGGTGGGTGTTGTGGTGGCGGTGGTGTCGATGCTGTTCGCGGTTTCGGCCGACGACATCCACGAGGAGTATTTTGAGGCGCCGTCGCGGGCCGGTGACCTGGTGGCAGCGGTGGCTCCGCCTGTGGGTCAACAGGTTGTGTGGCATGTGCCGGGGGTGCCCTGGCCGACGTGGATCTCGTATGCGTGGGGCCTGCCGACAGCCGTTGTCGCCACGGTCGACGACCTGGCTGGGGTGCCCGACGGCGATCTGGTGGTGGTGCGCTTTGAGCGCATGCCTGGGTTCCTCTCAGGCGACGTTGAGGGCAACGCCCTCCAGGTGGCTGGCGGCTACGGGGTGGTCACGGGTGCCGATCTGTCCCGCCACGTGGTTGGCTGATGGGCGACATGGATGCAAACGGGGGGCCTGGGGGCCCAGGCGACGGGTTGGCCGGGGTTGTGCGCGGCAATGACTGGCGCATCCTTGACGTGGCTGCGTTGGGCGACTGGCTGCCCTCCCTGGCGGTCACGGTGGTGCTGCCGTGTTATCAGGGCCAGGAGGCCCTTGCCCTGACCTTTGCCGGGCTGGCGGCCCAGACCTACCCGCTGGACCTGCTCGAGGTGGTTGTTGCCGACGACGGCTCCAGCCCGCCCATCACGGTTCCGCCGGGCGCACCCTTTGAGGCCCGGGCCGTGGCCCAGGTGCACGACGGCTTCGGCTTGGCGCGGGCACGCAACCTGGGTGCCGCCGATGCCACCGGTGAGGTGCTCATCTTCCTTGACTGCGACATGGTCCC
>JACNLA010000003.1:11074-15198 GCA_014381745.1 Actinomycetota bacterium
GGCGGGGGTTCTTTGATGAGATCGGCGGGTTTGACGGTTCGTTCAACCAGTGGGGCGGCGAGGACACCGAGTTGGGCTACCGGGCCTTCAACCGGGGCGGCCTGTTGGTGCCCGAGCGGCGGGCCCTGGCTTGGCACCAGGGCGAGGGGGCCTCGGGGCCCGACCCGGCCGAGAAGCGCTCGCAGGAGGAGCAGGCGCACCGTCTGGCGCACCTCATTGCCGAGAAGGGCTTTCGCAAGTCGCTGCCGGGGCGCAGCTTCGAGGTGCCGATGGTGACCGTGGCGATCGACGCCTCGGGGCGCACCTATGAGGACGTGGCAGACCAGGTCGAGAACGTGCTGGCGTCGGGGTTCCATGACCTGGTGGTGGGGTTGTCGGTGCCGCCCGACCACCCCGATGCGGTCCACATTGAGCGCGAGTACGGGCCAGACCCGCGGGTGGTGCTGTCGGGTGACCTGTTGGCCGACGTGCCCGATGCGTTCGTGCGCCTTGAGGTTCCGCCCCGGGTGGACCTTGGTGTCAGCGACGTGGCGTCGATGTTGCGTGGTCTCGTGGGCCGGGGTGTGGTTCGTGCCGGCGAGGAGGCCGTTGGGGTTGTGCGGATGGCATACACCCGTGCCCTGTGCCGGGCGGTCAACGCCGGGGCCACAGACCCGTGGCTGGCTGCCGGGGAGCTGTTCGGCGAGCGTGAGATGTCGGCGGGTGCGCTGGACCTGGCGGCACGCAGGACCCGTTCTGCGCTGCCGTGGAAGCCCACCGACAACCCGCCGGTGCTGGTGCTGGCGGGCAAGGTGTTGCGCAAGTTGGCTTCGGTTCGCTCGCCCCGCGACCTGGTGGTCATGGGGCGCTGGGTCGTGCGGGGGTTCTCGAACGTGGCCAGGCGGGCCAGGTTGCGCCTGTTGCGTAGGCGCGCAGCGAGGAGGGCGGCGGTAGAAGACCGGGTGGCTGTAGCGGTGCCCGGCTGGGTTCGCCTGGCCGGAAGTCAGGACCACCTGCCCGGAGCGCTCTCATGGAGTGAGGGTTCTGCCAGGAAGAACGAGGGCTGTGAGGTGGTGGTTGCCGCCCCAGATGCGGGTGCCGACGAGCTCCGGGCCGTGGATGTTCCGGTGGTTCGCCTGGGGGGCGATTCGGGCATTCCCCTGGCTGCTCCCGTGAACCACCTTCGGTTCAACCCGGCCGGGTTTTTACCGGTGGGTTCGGGTGCCGTGGTTGAGGACCTGCCGGAGATGGCCTGGCCCGAGGACCGTGTCCGCAGCGCCCGGGCGGCCCTGGGTGTGCGCGTGGGTTCAGTGGATGGTGCCAGCGCGGCCGCCCGGCTCCTGGAGTTGACCGCATCGGGTGTGCCGGTGCTGTTGGGTGACGCCGAGGGTGCCGGGCGCTGGCTTGGGGCCGATCTGGTTGTGGCCCTGTGTGGTATCGACGAGGGGGACCTGGCCGACCCCACCTTCCGTGAGGCCGTCTCGGTGGCACAGCGGCGCATCACGCTCAACACGCACTCGCTGCCGGCCCGGCTGGCCCAGGTGCGGGCCGCTGCGGGCCTTCCGGTGCAGCCTGTGCCGTCGGTCTCGGTGGTTGTGTCAACGAACCGGCCGGCGCTCGTTGAGCGCATCGTGGGCATCGTGGCCGCCCAGGACCACCCCAGCACCGAGCTGATTCTGGCCCTGCACGGTGACGGCTTCGCCGCCGCCGACCCGGTGGCGCCGCCGGGCCTCAGCCTGAAGGTGCTGCGGGCGCCGGCCGACGCCGTGTTCGGGCACGTGTTGTCGCAGGCCAGCGCACTGGCCGAGGGCGAGTGGGTGGCCAAGATGGACGACGACGACTGGTACGGGACCGAGCACCTCTCTGATCTGGTGCTGGCTGCTGGCTACTCGGGGGCCGACCTGGTCGGCAAGGGTTCTGAGTTCGTCTACCTGGAGGGCTCCGAGGTGACGTTGCGGCGGGGCCTTGGGGCCGGTGAGGCACCGAGCCGCACGATCAGCGGGGGCACGATGCTAGTGCGGACGGCCATGTTGCGTGAGGTGTGTGGCTGGCGAGGTGTGCCCCGTGGGGTCGACGTGGCCCTCATAGACGATGTGGCCCAGGCTGGTGGAGGCATCTGGCGTACGCACCCGTTCGGCTACCTGCTGCGGCGTACCACGGGCAGCCACACGTGGCGTATCGACGACAGCTACTTCCTGCGTCAGGCCGAGCACCAGTGGCCGGGCCTGGACCTGGGTGTGGCCGGTGTTGAGGCCGCTAAGGAGCCCGACGGCTCCTAGCGACACGACCGGGCTAGGCGGCTTCTTCTGGGTCGGCGGGGGTGCCAAAGAGCACCTTGATTGAGGTGCCGGGGCCGCGGCCCAACTTGACCGAGCCGCCTGATCCTTCGGCTATCTGGCGCACGATGTCGAGGCCAAGGCCGCTGGAGCCGCCGCCGCTGGTGCCGCGTGAGAAGGCGGCGGTTGATGCAAGGCCCTCTCCTTCGTCGGCCACGGTGAGGGCCGGTGGGTCGGCGGCCACCGAGACGGTGAAGGCCACGCCGGCTTCTGTGTGGGTGAGCACGTTTTGGACAAGGTTGTCGAGCACGGCCAGCACGTCGGCGGCTGTTACGCCCACGGGGATGGGCTCGTCGGGGCGCACCATGGTGGCGTCGCGGTCCTGGGCGGCGGCCACGACCTGCCAGAAGCCCATGCGTGCTTCGGCGACCTCGGCCAGGTCGGAGCTGGCGGGGCCGTCGGCCTCGCTGCGGCGGACGTCTTCGATTAGGGCTGTGACCTCGCCTTCCATGTGGACGATGTCGGTTATGAGGGCTGCGCGGTCGTCGGGGTCCTTGGCTGATTCGGCCTGCAGGCGCAGGGCTGCGAGGGGGGTGCGCAGGCGGTGTGAGAGGTCGGCTACGCGTTCGCGTTCGGCTGCCAGCAGGTCGGTGAGGCGTTCGGCCAGTTGGTTGAAGGCCCGGCCGCTCTCGGCCACCTCTGGTGGGCCGCCCGGGTCGACGCGGGCCGACAGGTCGCCGCCGGCCCAGCGGTGGGCGGCGTCTGAGAGGTCTCGTACGGGGCGTGTGATGGTGACGGCAAAGCGGTCTGCGATGGGTACGGAGCCGATGACGACGATGAGGCCCAGGGCGCCCAGGATCAGCCACGAGGTGGTGACGCCCTCTCGCAGGGTGTCGTGGTCGACGAAGGCCGTGACGACGATCAGGTCGCCGCTGCCGCCGAAGGCGACGGGCACGATGGCGGCTGTTCCGCCGTCGACCTCGGCCACGACCGAGCCGGTTCCGGCCAGCTCGAGGGCCTGTTCGACGGGGATGTTTGAGCCCAGCACGGTGCCGTCTGAGAGCAGGACCATGAGGTCTGGTGAGCCGAACGAGTTGAGCACGAACTCGGCTTCGGTGATTCCGGGCACCTTGCCGGTGGAGCCGGCCACGGCGGCGAGGGCTGTGGCGACGCCGCGGGCGTCTGACTGGGCGCCGGCGATGGCCCTCAGGCGGGCCTGGGAGCTGACGGAGCGGCCCAGCGGCACGAGGAAGCCCACGGCCAACATGACGGCGAGGGCCACGAACACCCATGCCAGGCGCCTGCGCATGGGGCCTAGTCCCGGTTTCCGGGGTCTGAGAGGCTCACGCCTGCGCCGATGACGGTGTGCAGGTAGCGGTGTTCGTCGTCGGGGCGTTCGCCCATCTTCTTGCGGATGGTCGAGAGGTGCACGTCGATGGTGCGGCCCTCGGTGCCGGCGGGGGCCTTCCAGACGGCTGCGTGGAGTTCGTCTTTGGGTACGACGGTTCCGGGGCGGGCAGCCAGGTAGGCCAGCACGTCGAACTCCTTGGCTGTGAGTTCAAGGGCCTTGCCGTCAAGGCTGGCCTGGCGGGGGCCGAGGCGTATCTCGAGGCCGCCAACGGTGAGGGTGTCGCCGGTTTCGGTGGGGCCGCGGCGCAGGAGCGCCGCTATGCGGGCTGAGAGTTGTGGGCCTGAGATGGGTTTGACGACGTAGTCGTCGGCTCCGCCGGCGAATGCTGAGAGGATCGAGGCTTCGTCTTCGCGGGCAGTCAGGACCAGCACGGGTAGTTCTGAGACGGCCCGGATCATCTTGAGCAGGTCGATTCCGTCAAGGTCGGGTAGGCCCAGGTCAAGCACAAGGGCGTCGGG
>JACNLA010000039.1 GCA_014381745.1 Actinomycetota bacterium
CAGGCACGAGACGTGTTTCGCAAGGTACGACCAGATGCCGACCTGGGGCTCTTCATGGGAACTGACAAGGCCCCCGACGCCGACGTCGTGTTCGCCAGCATCCAGACCCTCGCCCGACACATGGACCACTTCACCACCGACCGCTTCGACTACGTGGTCGTCGACGAGTTCCACCATGCGGCCGCACCCACCTACCGCCGCGTCATCGACCACTTCACGCCATCGTTTCTTCTGGGTCTCACAGCGACACCTGACCGACGCGATGGAGCCGACCTGCTCGTCCTATGTGGCGACAACCTTGTCTACGACTGCAACCTGGTAGAGGGAATACGCCGCAAAGAACTAAGCCCGTTTGAGTACTGGGGAATCAAGGACGTGGCGGACTTTGCCCCGATCCCGTGGCGAAATGGCCGATTCGACCCCGAAGCCCTCGCCACGGCAGTTGAGACCCACGACCGGGCCGCACAGGCTCTGTCCCAGTGGCGCGACAAGGGTGGTGGGCCAACGCTGGCATTTTGTGCATCCATCAGCCACGCCGAGTTCATGAAGGGCTACTTCGCCGAGCAAGGTGTCCGAGTCGCCGCAGTCCACAGCGGCCCCGGGTCAGACCTGCGACACCGTGCTGTCGAAGAGTTGCGGTCCAGCACAATCGAGGTGATCTTCACGGTTGACGTGTTCAACGAAGGGGTGGACATACCTGAGATCCAGTCCGTGCTGATGCTTCGCCCGACAGAATCGCCGGTTGTCTTCTTGCAACAGCTCGGCCGTGGTCTCCGTATAGCCGAAGGCAAAGATGCACTACAGGTAATCGACTTCGTGGGGAACCACCGCAGCTTCCTCATGAAACCACGGACTCTGCTCAGCCTCGGCGCCCGTACGCCTTCTGACAAGGAGGCACTTGACGCGATTCGAACCGGGTCCTTCGAACTGCCACCAGGTTGCTCGGTCACATTTGACCTTGAGGCCATCGAGTTGCTGGAACACCTCGTTCCCAAGAGCCGGGCAGACGCTCTCAATGAGTTCTGCACCAACTACGAGACAGAACACGGCGTGAGACCCACAGCGGCACAGGCCTTCCGCTCGGGATACAACCCGTCAGCCAAGGCCGTCAGAGATGCTGGTGGCTGGCACCAATTCCTCGCAGGACTTGACCAGCTCGACCTTGAAGAGGCTGAGGTGGCACGACTCCACGGCCAGGTACTGGACGGTCTCGCCAGCGAACGGGTCACCAGGTCATACAAGCTCGTAACTCTCAAGGCTTTGTTGCGGCTTGGAGCGATCCACACAGGTGCGTCGGTGGCCGACATCGCCGCCACCTCACTGGCCATCATCGGCAGCGACCCCCGTCTCAGAGCCGACGTGACCACCAAAGAAATGCCGGACCTCGACAACACCACCATCGAGGCATGGGAGCGCTATTGGTTGAAGTGGCCGATAACACACCTCTCCGACAAACCAGACAGCCTCTTTCGCTTGCGAGACGACCGTCTGGAACCGGCCTTCGCAGTGGCGTCCGGGCAGACGACCGCATTCGCATCAATGGCGGCGGAGATCATCGAATGGCGACTCCTCCAGTATCTGTTGAGCTCAGGTGCTACTTCTGAGATTGGCGACATCGTTTTGCGCGTCAGCCACAGTTCCGGCAAGCCGATTATCCGGTTCGACCGCGGCAGCCAACCCGACATCCCCAACGGTGAGACCGAGTTCACCGCAGACGGAAAGACGCACACAGGCAACTTCGTCAAGATCGCCCTCAACGTCGCTTCGACCCAGGGTGAGAGAGGAAACTCACTCCATGGTTTGCTCCGGGGATGGTTCGGACCCGACGCCGGCCTACCCGGCACTAACCACCAGGTGGTATTGAGCCAGACCGGAGGCGCCTGGGCGATTAGGCCCCTTGAGCAAGCCGACACCGAGCAAGTCGGTGTGGTCCGGCTGTTCCCGTCCTTCGCCGTTGCATGTGGAGTACTCGCCAGCCCTGCAGATCAGCCGGCTGACAGGGCGAACCTCATCCTTTATGGAACGACCGGGTTCGATTCTGATCACGCCTTCGTGGTCTTCGCCGAAGGCGATTCCATGGATGGAGGAACTGACCCGATCAGGTCGGGCGAGCCACTCCTGTTCGAGTCGGCCCACGACCAAAGACTCTCGGACCTAATCGGTCAACGGGTGCTTGTCGAAACCAGCAAGTCGGGTCAGCGTCTAGCTGGTCTCAAGCGCCTCGCCAAGACCGAGTCCGGTGGCTGGCAGCTCAACTCGGACAATCCGGGTCACCCGTCCATTGATGCGGATTCGACCATCCATGTAACTGCTCGCATGATCAGGCAGCTCGCTCAAATGGAGTTGAATCCCCTGACCAACCACATAGGCGAATCGTTCAAGCGGGCTGATGTGCCGCCTCTATACGGCCAAGAGTTCAACGTAGGCAACTGGAATACCGGGCACGTGTCGCTAACACAAGACACGGTCCTGTTCGTCACCCTTGAGAAGGGTGATGAAATGATCCTCGGGGCTGACTATCGCGACGGCTTTGAGTCACCCTCAATCTTCGTTTGGTCATCTCAAAACAGCGTTGGCCCGGACTCCAAGAAGGGCCGAGAGATTCTGGACGCTCCCCGCGAAGGCACGCGCATCCACCTTTGGGCTCGACGCAAGAAATCCACAGTCGCCTTCGAGTACTGCGGTTTGGTGATTCCACTCGACCATCAGGGCGACCGACCAATGTCTGTTCGCTTCCGACTGCTCACGCCCCTGTCCGGCGAGGCGATGGCACGGCTGCAGCCCCGACAGGAATGACCGCAGGGACTCAGAACCCATATGAAGTTTTCAGTCGGGCTGAGAGGATTTGAACCTCCGACCTTCGGTCCCCCAG
>JACNLA010000029.1:0-11074 GCA_014381745.1 Actinomycetota bacterium
AGTGACATCATGACCAACGAGTTCATCGACACCTCCATCAGCTTCCCCGAATACGAGACAGCCGCACCCGTGCCCACGACGACCGCCGCACCACTTGAGGGTGCCGTTATCAGGGTGGGGGTCGAGGCTGAGACCGATGGCCTCAACCCGACCGTGAACCGGTTCGCCGTGTCCGCCTACCAGATGGCCAGGGCTGTCCTGGAACCGCTGGTCTACGTGACCGAAGACCCATGCGGGTGTGTGTTCGCACCAGGACTTGCCGAGTCCTGGACCGTAAGCGACGACAACATGACATGGGACTTCAAGATCCGCGAGAACGTCAAGTTCCACGACGGAACCATGCTTACCGGCGAGGCGGTGGAGTACGCCGTCAACCAGCAGCTCAAGGACCCGCTTATCTCGATGGCTCTGCGGCCCATCTTCATCTCGGAAGGTGCGGTGGAATTGGTTGACGACATGACGGTGCGCTTCAACCTGAAGCGTCCACACGTGGACTTCGCGGCATTCCTGGCCTCCCAGCTGGGGTTTATCCCATCGCTGGAGTACATGAAGGCCACCATCTCCGATCAGACCCTGAACCAGGCGCCGGTCGGAACGGGCCCGTTCAAGTTCGCCAGCCGCGAGCAGGACTTCATGACCCGGTTCGAACGCAACGAGGACTGGTGGCAGGGTGAGGTGATCCCTGCTGCAATAGAGTTCTACGTCTACACCGACTCTGTGCTAGCTGCTGATGCTATGGCCGTTGGTGATATCGACATCATGCACTCCTCCAACGTCGACGCCATTTTGGCGCTTCGCGATCTTGAGTTCGGCGGCGACGCTGTCTTGTTCGAGGAGGACGGCGGTGAGGAGGGCTTCGGCATGTTGAACACCGCCAAGGCCCCCTTCAACGACATCAGGGCCCGCAAGGCACTGGCCTTCTCCGCATCCCTCGACGACTACATGGAGTTCATCGGCCAGGGGATTTTGCGGCCAGCCGACTCGTGGTTCCCGCCTGAGTCGCCGTACCACAACCCGGACGTAGTGCAGGAACACGACGTACCCGACCAGGCCACACCTCTGGTAGCGGAGTACTGCGCCGAGTTCCCGGAGAACTGCACAGACGGTCGCATCAACATGGAGTTCCAGTACTCCGGCCCATCGGTTATCCAGGATCGCATCTACGACATCCTGAGCGAGGGCTGGAGCGACCACTTCAACGTCACCAAGGACATGAAGCCCCAGGATGCCCACATCAACGAGGTGGCCTTTGGCCAGTATGACTTCGTTACGTGGCGTCAGATGGGAATCGCCAACCCCGATGGAGACGTGACTTGGCTGAACTGCACGGCCGTCGGGTTCGTGTCCCTGAACTGGCCGCGGCTCTGTGACGAGGAACGGGATGCCCTGATGTACCAGGCCAGGGCAAGCAGCGATCTGGATGAGAAGGTCGGTATCTGGCATCAGGTTGCGGAGATGATCAACCAGGACTACGCCTATCTGATGTTCACCCACACGCTGTGGTCCCACGCCTACTCGTCTGAGATCGCGGGGGTCTGTGACTATCGCTTCCCGGACGGCTCGGCACCCAGATGCAACTACTCCGGTTACACCGACTACTACTCGCAGTTGGACAAGGTCGAGTAGCAGGGCAGAGACGTAACAGAGGCCGCCGGGACGATCACGTAAACCAGGGTTCTACGAACCAGGGACTGTCGTGATCGTCTTGGCGCGCCGACTGGCGCAGTTGGTTGCCGTTGTCCTGGCGGTCACGTTCCTGGCCTTCACTGCCATGAACACGCTCGGGGACCCGCTCTTCAACGTGGTCGGGTTTGTTGCCGCCGTTGACTGTGACGCCGTCGAGGCCGGTGAGATAGAAGACATTTCCAGCCAGGGAGGTACCTCGATCGGTGACTGTGTTGTCGTCGCCGAAGCCAGGGAGGAGTTCCACCTAAACGAATCGCTGCCGATCAGGTACGGGCGCTGGGTGGGGGACTTGGTGCGGGGCGACTTCGGTACGTCGTTCAAGAACCGGATGCCGGTGAGCACGGTCCTGGCAGACCGCCTTCCCAAGTCGCTGCTGCTGATGGGCATGGCCGAGGTGTTCGCAGTGGCCGTCTCGATCCCCTGGGCGGTGGCGGCCACATACCGGGCCAACCGGGCCATGGACAGGGCCTCGACCGTCGGTGCATTCGGGATGCTTGCACTACCCAACTTCGCCCTCGGCGTGATCCTGTTCTACTTCTTCGTCGTACGGTGGCAGGTCTTTCCGAGCCGCTTCGAAGACGACAACCTGGCGGTCCGGCTGAAGTCCCTTGTGTTGCCGGCCCTAACCTTGGGCATGCCGCTGGCAGCGACCTACTTTCGCCTGCTGCGGACCGACCTCATCACCACCCTTCAGGAGGACTTCGTGGTGATGGCGAAGGCCAAGGGCCTCTCCAGCCGCTGGATCATGTTCCGCCACGCCCTCCGACCGTCGCTGTTCTCTCTGGTAACGGTGTTTGGGCTGAACACGGCTGCGCTCATCGGCGGAGCCCTCATCGTCGAACAGATCTTCTCCATTCCCGGACTCGGCAGGGCACTCGTGGAGGCGTCCATCCGCGACGACTACCCGGTGGTCCTCGGCGCCACCGTCGTTATCGCCACCGGCTTCGTGGCCATCAACTTTGCCGTGGATCTTCTCTACTCCTACCTGGATCCCAGGGTGCGTCGTGAGTCCTGACACACATGGACGGATGGGGAGCGGTGGACTCTCCGGGATGGACGCACCAGTTCAGACCGACCCGGCAGAGCAGTTTGGAGCCGTGGTGGCCCGCCGGCTGGGTCCAGGATTCTGGATCGCCGCATCGTGGATCATCCTCATCGTGGCTGCGGCAGCGCTGGCGCCGTGGCTGCCGATTGCCGACCCGAACGAGACCGGTGTGGGTGGACGCATGGACGGTCCCGGCTGGAGCAACTGGTTCGGTACCGACAACAACGGCCGGGACATGTTCGCAAGGACAATCTGGGGGGCGAGGGTTTCCCTGATCGTCGGCTTCTTCTCGGTGCTCCTTGGAATCTGCATTGGTGGAACCCTGGGCATGATCGCCGGCTACTTCAGGGGGTTCGTGGACCGGGTCATCTCGTTCTCGGTGTTCGTGCTGCTTGCATACCCGGGCCTGGTCCTGGCCCTGCTGATCGTGGGTCTGGCAGGACAGACCCTGCCGATTGTCGCCATGACACTTGGTATTTTGGCGATCGCCCCGATCGCACGCCTCTCACGCGCCACCACCCTGGCCTATTCCGAGCGGGAGTTCGTTGCTGCAGCCCGTGTTCTGGGTGCCACGGACCGTCGCATCATGATCCGCGAACTGCTACCAAATGTGCTCATCCCGATGGGCGCCCTGACGCTCCTAGGCATGGCAATCACCATTGTTGCCGAGGGTGGTCTGGCCTTCCTGGGGCTGTCCGTCGAGGAAGGCTTTTCCTGGGGGAAGATGATCGTCTTGGGGTCGTCGCCCCGCACGTTGAGAGAAGGACCGTGGGTGGCGATGTTTCCAATCGGCGCCATGTTCCTGACGGTCCTCGCCCTCAACTTTGCAGGCGACCGACTCCGCGAGTACTTCGATGTACGTGAGCTGGGAATAGGGGCAGGCTGAGATGGCCGTTCCGCTTCTCTCGGTTGCCGACCTACAGGTCGGATTTGCAACACAGCGCGGGCTGCTCCGGGCAGTCGACGGGGTGTCGTTCGATCTTGCCGAAGGCCAGACCCTGGGGATCGTGGGTGAGTCAGGCTCCGGCAAGTCCGTCACGGCCAAGACCCTCATGAACCTGCTGCCCTCCTATGCGCGGGTTGACGGATCGGTGACGTTTGACGGACGCGATGTTCGGGCCATGGCGACCGAGGGCGAACGCCACTTCTGGGGCGTCGAGATGACGATGGTATTCCAGGACCCGATGACCTCGCTGAACCCAGTCAAGAAGGTGGGTGAACAGATAGCCGAGTCGCTACGCGTGCACCTCAAGAGGTCTCGCAAAGAGGCCAGAGACGAGGCCTGCGACCTTCTTCAGCAGGTAGGAATACCCGAGCCAAAGAAGCGACTCACCCAGTACCCACACGAGCTCTCCGGTGGGCTGCGTCAGAGGGTTGTCATAGCCATGGCTCTGGCCTGCAGCCCCCGACTCCTGATCGCCGACGAGCCGACCACTGCCCTCGACGTGACCGTACAGAAACACATCCTGGACCTGCTGGACGAACTCCGAGAGGAGCGTGGAATGGCCATGATCCTCATCACCCACGACCTCGGGGTCGTGAAGGGTCGTGCCGACCAGATCATGGTGATGTACGCGGGTCGCACAATGGAGCAGGCCGATACGGCAACCCTGTTCTCTGAGATGCGCCATCCCTACACCGAGGCGCTGCTGGAGACCATTCCCCGGATCGACATGGCCAGCCACACGCGTCTGGTCCCGATCCCGGGCAACCCACCCGACGCTGTCGACCTTGGGCCGGGTTGTCCGTTCGCACAGAGGTGCCGGTACTGCTCGGCCGCGTGTCTTGTCGACCAACCCGGCCTTGACCAGCACGGTGACGGGCATGCCTGCGCCTGCCACTCTCCCGTTGGAACCGAGGCTGGGGCGGCTGCCCATGTGTCCAACCTGGAGACCGGTGTCACCCCGGCCGGCCTGGACATGGGCACGTTCACCGCAGCTGTTGGGGAGACGGCCTGATGGCAGGCAGCGGAAGCATCCAGATGAGGGATTCCGACGACGTCGTCCTCCGTGTTGAGAACCTGGTCATGGAGTTCCCCGCCGGCCTGAAGCAGGTGGTCCACGCCGTCTCCGACGTCAGCTTCGACGTCTGCCGTGGCGAGACCCTGGGGATCGTTGGAGAATCCGGTTGCGGAAAGTCAACAACGGCCAGGGCCCTGGTACAGCTTCCCAGGCCCACCTCTGGAACCGTCACGCTCGACCCGGGGACGGATAGCCGGGTGGAGTTGACCGACCTGGAAGGTGAGGCCCTCCGCTCCGTCAGGCCGAGGGTCCAGATGATCTTCCAGGATCCAATCTCATCTCTGAATCCTCGGCGACGGGTGAAAGACATTGTCGGCGAGGGCCTGGCCATCTGGTGCGACGAGCACCCCGACGTGGACGTGGACGCGAGGGTCGACGAGGTTCTGAGCGCCGTCGGCCTTGACCCAGTTGTTGCAGCCTCCCGGCGGCCCCATGAGTTCTCCGGTGGCCAGTGCCAACGGATTTCGATTGCAAGGGCTCTTGCCATTGACCCTGAAATCCTCATCTGCGACGAGCCCGTCTCAGCCCTGGACGTCTCGGTCCAGGCACAGATCCTGAACATCCTCGAGGAAATGAAGGAACGCTTCGGCCTGACCCTGGTGTTCATCAGCCACGACCTTTCCGTCGTGAGGAACGTGAGCGACCGCGTGGTCGTCATGTATCTGGGCAAGGTCTGCGAGATCGGCAACTCGGATGCCCTCTTCTCAGAGCCCGCCCACCCCTACACCCGGGTGCTGCTGGCCTCGGCGCCTGAACCCTCGACGGTTGTGGATGCATCCGAATCTGCGATCGGCGACGAGATCCCGTCGCCCATCAACCCGCCCTCGGGATGTCGATTCAGGACCAGATGCCCCAGAGCCACCGAACTGTGTGCATCCCAGGAGCCTGTGATGGAGGAGATGGGCCCAGACCACTTCGTGGCCTGCCACTTTCCCAGCACACCCTGACCCCGGAGGGCCAGGTCAGCAGAGATCGTCGCTGTCGTCCAGGTTGCGGACGAAGTACCTGATGTCGGGTTGGAGCTCGTAACCCCGTTCTTCCCAGAATGAAAGCCCGCCGACGTTGTCGGCCCACACCTCCAGCCTCAACCTGGTGATGCCCCTGTCGACGAACCGCTTCTCCAACTCGTCGGTCATCTCTGCGCCCAGCCCGCTTCTACGGTGGGTTACCGCAACAGCGAGCCGCTTGATGCGGCCACGGTGGCCGTCCCATGTGCCCATGACGGTCGCTACCACCGTGCCGTCCAACTCACCGACGAGGAAGAGGTCGGGGTCGCGCTCCAACTTGTCCGTGATCTCGTCGGCGATATCGCCGGACGAGGCATAGGAGGTCATGCCGGCCTCCTCCCAGAGTGATTCGACGGCAGGAACGTCAGCGGCCCTGAGAGAGCGGATTGAGAGGCCCATGGTTCGCTTGTCAGACCCCGACCCGAATGACGAAAGCCTCTCCCTGACCACCGCCTCCGCACAAGCCGGCTGCGCCGAGGCCTCCGCCCCTGCGCTTCAGCTCATGGGCGAGGGTGAGAACGATACGGGTACCCGACATGCCGATCGGGTGGCCGAGCGCGATAGCCCCGCCGTTCACGTTCACAACCTCCGCATCCACCCCCAGGGCAACCGTTGAGGCGAGCGCTACGGCAGCAAACGCCTCGTTGATCTCGAAGAGGTCCATGTCGCCCACATCGAGACCGGCGTGGTCAAGGGCCAGCTCTATGGCGTTGCTGGGCTGGTGAAGGAGGCTTGTGTCCGGGCCGGCCACCTGCCCGTGACCGACGATCTCCGCCAGGGGTTCGACACCTAGTGCCTCGGCGTGATCCATCGTGGTGACCACCACTGCTGCACCGCCGTCTGAGATCTGGGAGGCATTGCCGGCGGTGATGTTCCCCTCGGGGGCGAAGGCAGGCCGCAACCGACCGAGTGAGGCTGTGTCGACATCGGGTCGGATTCCCTCATCGTCGACAACTACCACCGGGTCGCCGCGGCGCTGTGGGACATGGACGGGCACTATCTCGTCAGCCAGGAGGCCTGCAGAGCGGGCTCTTGATGACCGCTCGTGTGAAGCGGCCGCGAGTGCGTCCTGGGGCCCACGGGTGATTCCGATCTCGCCCGCATGGCGCTCGGTTGCCTCACCCATTGCGCAGTGCTCGATCGTGCAGGTAAGGCCGTCGGCCAGCATCGAGTCGACGAGCGTCGCGTCACCTGCCCTCAGGCCCGAGCGAGCCCCGTGGAGCATGTACGGGGCGTTCGTCATTGACTCCATTCCACCGGCCACGACCACCTCGGCCTCGCCCAGGCGGATCATCTGGCTGGCAAGGTGGATTGCGTGCATACCCGAGAGGCATGCGCGGTTCAGGAGCGTCGACGGGGCGGTCAGGGGAATGCCGGCATCGCTTGTGGCCCGCCTTGCAGGAACCTGGCCGACACCGGCTGAGATCACGTTCCCCATGTAGGCGAAGTCCACATCGTTGCCTGTCAGCCCGGACCGGTCCAGGGCCGCCGAGATTGCGAGAGCCCCCAGGTCAGTGGCTGTCAGGTCCGCAAGGCCACCGTTGAGGCGACCGATCGGGGTTCTGGCCCCAGCCAGGATGACGATCGGTGTCATGGCTCTCCGTTCTACCTCAGATGATCTTCTCGGCCCGAACCAGGGTCTCCCAGAGGTCTGCGTACAAGCCGCCAGCCTCACGGAGTTCCCGGTGGCCACCGCGTTCGACGATCCGGCCCTCGTCGAGGACGATCACCTCGTCGGCCTCGACAATCGTCGACAGCCTGTGGGCGATCACGATCGACGTCCGGCCAGCGAGCGCCTCGGCCAGCGCAGCCTGAACCAGGGCCTCGCTCTCGGTGTCAAGGTGGCTGGTGGCCTCGTCGAGCACGACGATTCGGGGGTCTTTCAACAACAATCTGGCGATTGCCAGGCGCTGCTTCTCTCCTCCCGAGAGCCTGTATCCACGCTCCCCAACGATGGTGTCGTACCCGTCCGGAAGCAGTCGGATGACCTCCAGGATGCGCGCTGCCCTGCATGCCTCGTCCATTTCCGAGACGGTCGCACCGGGTCTGGCATATCGCAGGTTCTGGCCGACGGTCTCGTGGAACAGGTGCGGGTCCTGGGTCACCACACCGATATTCGAACGTAGGCCGTCCAGCTTCAGCGACCGGATGTCGCTTCCGTCAACGGTGATGGCACCGTCGGTGACGTCGTAGAGGCGGGGGATCAGGGAGGCGAGCGTGCTCTTGCCTGAACCGGTCGGCCCTACGACGGCCAGCATCTGGCCGGGGGAGACCTCCAGGTTGATGTCGTGCAGCACCGTCCGGCCCGGTTCGTCTGGGGAACTCCCGCCCTCGAGGGACGACACGGAGGCGTCGTCATCGGTCGGGTAGGCGAAGGAGACCCCTTCGAAGCTGAGGACTCCCTTGACCGGATCGAGGGCCACTGCACCGGGAGCATCGGCAATCGGGTTCCGGGTGTCGAGCACCTCAAAGACCCTCTCAAAGGACACGAACGCCGACATCACGTCAACCCGGGCATTGGTCAGCTGCGCCAGAGGGAGGTAGAGCTGGGTCACGAGGACGCCCATGGAGGCAAGCGTTCCGATCGTGATGGCACCGCTGATCGCCAGAGAACCGCCCACCCAGTAGACGGCTGCGGTTCCGAGCGCCCCCAGAAGTGTCAGGGCGATCACGAATGCCCGGCCGTACATGGCGTTCAGGATCCCGATGTCGCGTACCCGGCCCACGCTCATCCCGAAACCGTCGCGCTCGTCGTCGTGGCGCCCGAACAGCTTCACCAACTGGGCTCCGGCCACGTTGAACCGTTCGGTCATGGTGGCATTCATGGTGGCGTTCAGGTCCATGCCCTCACGGGTGATCCCGGCCACCTTCTGGCCGACGCGGCGGGCCGGCAGCACGAACAGGGGGAGCAGCGTCATGGCCAGCAGGGTGATCCGCCACTCCAGCACGAACATCGTCACCAGGGTCGTGGCTGCGGTTATGGAGTTGGCCACAACCGTGCCGAGGGTGCCGGTGAGGGCCCGCTGGGCACCGATCACGTCGTTGTTGAGGCGGCTCACGAGGGCCCCGGTCTGGGTTCTGGTGAAGAACGAGATCGGCAGTCGCTGCACGTGGTCGAACAACTCGAGCCTGAGGTCGTAGATGAGCCCCTCGCCGACAGTGGCCGAGAACCACCGCTCCACGAACGACAGAAGAGCACGGGCGATCGCCGCCACCACCACCAAGAGGCCCAGCAGCGTCAGGTAACCACGATCACCGTCGGCAATGGCACCGTCGATTATCTCCCTGAACAGCAGTGGTGGCACCACCCCCAGGAGCGACGAGGCGACGACGGTGACGAGAAACCCTGCGACCATCGCCCGGTAGGGCCTTGCATAGCCCCAGACCCTCCGCCTGGTCTCGGCTCCGATGGCACCCTGAGGTGGCCGCTCGCGCGACATCGCATGCAGTATTCCCATCGGGTGACCCATGGCCCGATCCTACGGAGAACCCCGGGCGTGCATGCAGCCCGTCGACTGCCCACTGAGTGCCCGTCTGAGCGGTCGGTCTAGGGTCGGCTTTCCTGCATCGGGGAGGGACGAGTTGCAACAGCATTTGAGGGACGCATGGGACGAGATGACGGCGCCGGGAGCACCGTTCGCATGGTCGGTGGTAGACGTACGGGGCGTGCCGACGAGGGCGTATGACTCTGCACCACCCGACATGGCGGTTCTGTGGCAGGCATCTGCTGCCCACGCCGACAACGACTACATCGTCTTCGAGGATGAGCGTCTGACGTACGCTGATGCCCACGGCAGGGTTGCGGCCCTGTCAGCCCACCTCTCCGCAAACGGCATCGGCCACGGTGACCGGGTAGCGATCGCAATGCGCAACTACCCCGAGTGGGTGCTCTCGTACTGGGCGACGATCTCGCTGGGTGCTGCCGTGGTCGGGATGAACGCATGGTGGACCGGCCGCGAGATGGAGTTCGGCCTAACCGACTGTGGAGCCCAGGCGTTGATCTGCGATGCCGAGCGCATGGAGAGGGTCGAACCTCTGCTGGAGGACCTCCGGAAGAGCGGCCGCCTGCACGTGGTGGCCGTCCGGTGCGAAGGTGAACTGCCCGACGACGCCGTTCACTGGAACGACGCCCTGGCAGCGGCAGACGATCTGCCGGCACCGCCAGATATCCAGATCCAACCCGAGGACGACGTCTGCATCTTCTACACGTCGGGAACCACCGGCCATCCCAAGGGTGCCGTCCTGACGCACCGGGGAGCGGTCTCGAACCTGTTGAACCTGGCCTTCTGGCAGGTCACCACCGATGTGGCCGAGGCGAAGGCCGCTGCGGCGGGAACCCTCTCGACGGGGTCCGACAAGGAAGCCGGCGAGGCAGAGCCGGGTTCGGTTCTGGCGGTGCCGCTGTTCCACGTGACCGGTTGCAACTGCTGCCTGCATCCGGTCACCGCCACTGGCGGGAAGCTGGTCCTCATGTACAGGTGGTCGGCCGAGAATGCCCTGGAACTGATCGAGAGGGAGCATGTCAGCACCTTCACGGGAGTCCCGACAATGGCACGCGAGCTGATCAACAGCCCCGATTTTGCCACCAGGGACACAAGCAGCCTCGCCCACCTCGGCGGAGGCGGCGCTGCGGTGCAGCCAGACCTTGTGCACAAGATCGAGGAGCGCCTCGAGGGCAGACCCAGCACCGGCTACGGGCTAACAGAGGTGAACGGAGTCATCACCGTGAACTCGGCGCACTGGTTTCTGGCCAAGCCGGAATCGGCCGGTCCGCCACTGCCGATCATGGAAGCCCAGATCCGCGACGATGAGGGGACGCCCCTGTCCGCCCGAAACACAGGTCAACTCTGGGTTCGGGGAGCCAACGTGTTCCGCGGCTACCTGAACCGTCCCGAGGCCAACGCCGAGGTTCTCATCGACGGATGGTTCGACACAGGCGACATCGGCTACCTGGATGACGAGGGTTTTCTCTTCCTCGTCGACCGGGCCAAGGACATGGTGCTCCGCGGTGGCGAGAACGTGTACTCGGCCGAGGTCGAGGCAGCCATCTACGAGCACCCGGCGGTAGCCGAGGCAGCCGTGTTCGCCGTGCCAGACGAACGCCTGGGAGAAGCGGTGGGGGTGGCGATCGTGCTGCTGCCGGAGGCCGCCATGACAGAAGAGGATCTACGGGCCCACACAGCCGAACGAATCGCCTCGTTCAAGGTCCCCGAACACATCTGGTTCCTCACCGACCCGCTTCCCAGGAACGCCAACGGTAAGTTCGTGAAGCGGCAGCTGCGGGAGAGCCTGTTGGGATCTGGTACAGGCTGACC
>JACNLA010000029.1:11782-55707 GCA_014381745.1 Actinomycetota bacterium
GATGTCCTGGTGGTGTGTCCACCCGGGCTGGAGGAGGTCGTTGCCGCCGAGTTGGCCACACTCGGAGTTCGACGTACCCGAACGGAAAAGGGTGGTGTCACGTGCCGGCTGACCACCCGCCAGCTGTACGCGGCGAACATGTTTCTGAGGTGCGCCACCAGAGTTCTAGTAAGGGCGGCAACGTTCACGGTAAGGACCTTTGCCGACCTGCAACGACGGTTGGGAGAGGTCGACTGGTCCGAGTGGTTGGACGGGACCACCCGTCCCGCGTTCCGTGTAACCACCCGGAGGTCGATGCTCTGGCATGATGCAGCCGTTGCTGAGAGGTTCGAGGCTGCGCTCCCAGGTCACGCCGTGGACGGACCCGAACAACTGATCGTCGTCAGGGCCGTGAAGGACAGGTTCGTGGTGAGCATCGACTCGTCGGGGGCACCCCTCCATCAGAGGGGTTGGCGACTCGATCAGGCGAAGGCGCCGCTGCGTGAGTCGGTTGCTGCGGGTCTTCTGGTGGCTTCCGGCTGGGATCCGACGACGTCGTTCGTGGATCCGATGTGTGGGTCCGGAACGATCGCAATCGAGGCGGCCATGATGGCCGCCGGGCGTGCGCCCGGGGCGGGGCGTTCGTTCCGCTTCCAGGACTGGTCGGGGTTTCAGCCCGGCACCTGGGCCAGCGTCACAACCGAGGCCTCCACCTCCGTGACCGGCGCCCCGGCCATCGTTGCCGCCGACCGCGACGCCGGGGCTGTCGAGTCCGCCCAGTCCAACGCCGAACGGGCAGGCGTAGCCGAGATGATCCAGTTCAGGCAGGCTCCGATCTCGGCTCTCGAGCCGTTTCCATCCGATGACGCGCCGGGCCACATGGTCACCAACCCGCCCTGGGGAGGACGTGTGTCTCCAGGGGGTGACCTCAGGAACCTGTACGCCACCCTCGGCCGTGTCGGGAATGAGAAACTCCCAGGGTGGGGCCTGGGTCTGCTCGTGGCCGACAGGGATCTTGCCCGTCAGGTGCGCCCTGGTCTCACAGAGTCGCTGCACCTGGAGTTGGGAGGGCGACGAGCCTGGCTATTGACCGGAAGGTTCGCCTAACCGTCAGAGGGCTGCGGCCGGAGGAGGAATCAGGTAGTCGGGGTCCACGGTCCTTGGTCCGTCACGTCTGGCCAGAGCTGCCTCAAAAGCCGGTGCCAACCGTTCCTCCTTGGAGCGGGCGAGATCCGGATCCCTCTCTGCAAACTCAGGCATCACCTCCGCGGCGAACAACTCCATCGACTCACAGATGTGTTCGTGCCTGTTGCGACCCGCCTGGCTGACGAAGATCACCTCGTCGATCCCGGCCGCCTCGTACTGGCGCAGCAGGTTCCGGAGTTGTTCCGGGGTGCCGATTGCCCCGCGCAGAGACAGGAGGCCGTCGCCGATCGAGGCGGCAGATCCGGCCAGGCGTGCGCGGAGTTCGACGTCGGTCTGGGCAGCCGTCTCACGGTCGAAACCGAAGGCACTGCGGTTTTCCTCGAACTCGGCCCAGATGTCTGTGACACCGGGCCTGTGCTGTCCGAAGCCGTAGAAGTGACCGAGCGAGTAGCCAAAGAAGTGGGCACCGTCGATACCCCGGTCGATGGCGGTCGCCTCGTCCTCGTGACACATCATCGGCAGCACGCTGGAGATGTTTGCGTTGACAGCGAAGCCGGCGGGGACACACTCCTCAGATGCGATGGTTGCGTAGTACTCGGCGACCCAGTGTCGAACCTCTTCGGCCTCGACGAAGGCGAACGTGAGGGCACCGATCCCCTTCTGTGCAGCCAACTTGATCGTCTCCCGTTGGCTGCACGCCACCCAGAGGGGCGGGTGGGGCTTCTGATGGGGCTTGGGCACGATGTTTCGTGGAGGCATCTTGAGCCACGGTCCGTCCCAACCGGCGAAGGGCTCCTCGACCATCATCCTGGCTGCGGCCTCGATGTGGTCCAGCCACTGGTCTCTTTTTGTCTCCCTGTCTGTGCCGAACCCCTCCAGCTCGGCGTTGGAGGATGATTCGCCGGAACCGAAGTCGACCCGACCGTCAGACAACAGGTCAAGGGTGTTGATCCGCTCCACCACCCTCGCCGTGTGGTTGTACTCGCCGGGGAGCAGCACGATTCCGTGTCCGAGCCTTATCCGGGTGGTGCGCTGGCTGGCCGCGGCAAGAAAGACCTCGGGTGCCGAGCTGTGGCTGTACTCCTCGAGGAAGTGGTGCTCAACCTCCCAGACGCGGTCGAAACCCAACTTGTCGGCCAACTCCACCTGGTCGAGGGCGTCCTTGAAGAGCTGGTGTTCTTCGCCGTCGTCCCACGGGCGTGGCAGCTGGTGTTCATAGAAGATCCCGAATTTCATGCTGGAACCCTATGGGCAGGGTCCGCTCCGCTCCCTGTCGGGCTGTACCGGGATGTAGCCTCTCGTCCGGTTGGAAGGCCCGGCCTTGCAGCGCGGAGGAGTACCCATAATGCGAAGGAACCTGATGGTCGCTGCCTTGGCGCTGTTGGCCGTTGGTGCATGGTGGTTCCTGATTCGCGACAGCGCTCCACCAGCACCTGATATCGGTTCGGCTGCCCAGGTGGCCGCAGCTTCCCAGGCCACGACCACGACAGCGGCACCAACAACCACAACGTTGGCACCAACAACCACGACAGCGGCACCCACCACCACAGCGGCTGCACCTGCAACGACGACCGTGGCACCCACCACCACAGCAACGTCAACCACAACGGCCGCACCCGTAACGACGACGGTGGCGCCCACCACGACGGCTTCAGCCGTCCCAACGGGAACATGGACGGTCGACACGTCCATCGGCGACTACAGCGACTTCACGAGCAGCTACGTGGGCTTTCGGGTCAACGAGGAACTGGGGCGCGGAATCGGAAACACGACAGCGGTCGGCCGGACTCCGCTCGTAACCGGAGAGGTCCAGTTGGACGGAACGGTTCTCCTGAGTGCCGAGATACGAGCCGATCTGCGTGGCTTGCAGACGGACCGTTCATTTCGCGACCCGAAGGTTCAAGAGGCCCTGAACACGTCAACCCATCCGGAGGCCGTGTTCGCCCTGGAGGGCCCAATTGACCTCGGCGATGTCGATACCTCGGCGGAGGTGTCGGTGCCGGGAACGCTCACGGTGAACGGTGTCAGTCAACCGGTGGACGTGGACCTCTACGCCGACCTGGTGGGGAACGTGTTGGCCGTGGTCGGAACATTCGACGTCGTGTTCGCCGACCACGGCGTTGAGGTTCCATCGGCGTCGATCGTGATTGCAGTAGAGGACCACGGGATCGTCGAGATCCAGCTCTTCCTTACCCGCTGACCGGGTCGGGTGCCGAAGGTCCGTTTGCCAGAGGCACCGGTTTCAGGGGAGACTGACTGTTCAGCTGGAATACGGGCTGCTCAGACAGGGTTCGACAGCAAGGGAGATGCATGGCCGCCGATCCGTCGGAAAGACTTCTTGAGGCAATCGACGCACTTGAGGACTTGGCGCGCTCGAGCACCCCTGCCCAGGCCGCCGATGACTTCGATCCGCTCGTTCTACAGACCTTCTGGCGTGAGTGGCCACATGCCAGCGTCTGGGCGGGAACCCTGTGGCGCCACCTGAACCAGGACCTTGACCAGCCAGCACGGGAACGCAGCGACCCTGAGCTGGATGAGGTCGGAGGTGTTGGCTGATGGTCGCCGTGTCAGAGGTGATGTCAACCGGGGTGGCGACGCTCCAGCCCGACGCCACCATGTCAGATGCCGCCAAGGTAATGGTCAAGGGCGGTTTCGGATCCGTCGTCGTGGTGCTCGGAAAGATGATCCTGGGCATTCTCACCGAGCGAGATGTTCTGAGGGCAGCGGCAGGCGAGCCTGACCTCTCCAGTTCATCGGTTGAGGCGTGGATGACGGCTGAACCGGACACGGCCGGTCCCGACTTCGACACCGAGGACGCTGCGACCCTCATGCTCAGCCGGGGGTTCCGACACCTGCCGATCGTCGACTCGACGGGCCTCGTCGGGATGGTAAGCCTGCGCGACGTCCTGAGCGCCCGGATCGGTCGACGCTGACCGAGGACATCGGGGCCCGCGCCCAGAGGGTCGCATCCGGTGCGTCGGCCACCATCGTCTACGGAGTGGTCCGGTCGCTGATCCGTCTCGTTCTCTGGCCGTATTTCCGGGTGAGGGCCGTTGGTCGTCAGAATATTCCGGTGTCGGGGCCAGTGATTCTGGCACCTGTCCACCGCTCCAACCTGGACTCACCGTTGCTGGCGCCCCTGACAAGGCGGCGGTTTCGGGCCCTAGCCAAGGAGAGTCTGTTCAAGGTGAGGCCGATGGCCTGGTTTCTGGCTGCCCTCGGTGCGTTCCCGGTTCGACGGGGGAGTGCCGACAGGGAGTCCATCCGGGCTGCCCGATCGCTTCTGGATGCGGGTGCCATGTTGCTGGTCTTCCCTGAAGGTGGTCGACAGACCGGAGACCAGATCGAAGACCTCTTTGACGGTACCGCCTACCTGGCCGCCAAGACCGGTGCCGTAGTGGTTCCCGTCGGCATCTCAGGTACCGAGACCTCCATGCCGATGGGAACCAGGATTCCCAGGCCGACGCGGGTCAGGGTGGCAGTTGGTCGACCGATTCAGCCGCCGGACCAGAGCGGCCCGCGTAGCGCCCTGAGCGAATGGACCACGGTCTTGACTGCAGGGTTGCAGGAGGCTCAGGACGCCGCTGTGTCCATGCGTTGACGTCCACAGCCCGGGTGGGGGGTTGATCGGGCGGGCGTGGGAGGGTTCCGCGGTGGATGGTCGAACCAAGGTCGGTAGGAGTGCCGCGCTCCTGGCCGTGGGCCTGATGGCGTTCGGTCCGAGCATCGTGAAGATGTCGGACCTTCCCGAGATGACCTTCGTGTTCTGGCGTCTCCTGTTCGGTGCGCTCGGCTACGCCGTAGTGCTGGTTGCCACAAGGAAGCACTTCGGCTGGTTGGAACTTCGCCGCTCGATGCTCGGTGGGCTCATCTTCGGTGTGAACCTTGTGTTCTTCATGGCCTCCATGCGCCGTACGAGCGCAGCCAATGCTGTCGTGATCGGAGCCCTCCAACCGGTCATTCTCATGGGTGTGGCTGGACGGCTCTTTGGGGAGAGACCCCCTCGCTCCCTCTACGGCTGGTCGCTTGTCTCGATCGGTGGGGTCGCTCTGGCCATGTATGCCTCTCAGGGTGGCGGTGTGGCCACCAGGTCGGGCGACCTTCTAGCCCTGGTCACCATGTTGCTGTTCTCCCTCTACTACGTGGTCAGCAAGAGGGCACGATCGGAACTTGACTCGGTCCCATATCAGTTGGGCCTGACGATCGTGGCTGTTCTGACAATCCTTCCAGCCGCCCTGATCGTCGGCCACCCCATCTCACCTCCCGTGGGATCCGACTGGTGGCCCGTTGTGCTCATGGCGGTGATTCCGGGAACGGGTCACCTCCTCACCAACTTCGCCCACGCCCACGTTTCGCTACCGGTTATGGGTCTTATCGGCCTGTTGTTCACCGCCATCGCCCCGCTCTACGCATGGTGGCTGGTCGGCGAGGAGCTAGGTGGCCTTCAGGCAGTCGGAATGGCTGTTGTGGTGGCTGCTCTGGCAGTGGTCGTCACGAGGCCGCTGGCTCCGGTGGCCACCTGACCTCAGGGGCGGGCGGGTCAGCTCCCCCGCAGGAACCCCAGCATCCATGCAGCCACGTCGGAACTGTCGATGACGCCCTCAAGGGAGCGCATGGCGTCGTCCAACACCTTGTCGGGAAAGAGCCCCGTACGGCTCTGGTAGACGTCCGCGGCGAACTCGGTGGTGAACTCCGGATGTCCCTGGATTCCCAGCACGTGGTCGCCGATGGTGAAGGCGGCGATGGGGCAGTGGTCGCTCGTGGCGATGACCGTCGCGCCGTCGGGTAGTGCCGTCACCTGGTCCTTGTGGCTGTAGGCGATGCCGAACTGCTCCCGCTCCGGAAGCATCCACTCAGAAGGGTCGTCAACCTGCGCCTGGTGGATTCCTATTCCCCAGCCGCCTTCAGCCATCGTCACCTCACCGCCCAGGGCCTGGGCGAGTGCCTGGTGGCCGAAGCAGATCCCGACTGTCGGGGCTCTTTCTGCATCCAGCCTCACGAGCAGGTCCAGGAGGTCCGCCAGCCATGGTTCGTCGTCGTAGACGGATGCCCTGGAACCGGAGATCAGCCAACCGTCCTGTTCGCCCGGGTCAGCCGGCAGTTCACCGTTGACAACGTCGTAGTCCGTGATGGCTACGTTCGGATCAACAGCCCTCAAGAGGTTGCTGTAGAGGTCCAGATAGCCGCCGAACCGTTCGGCCCGGTCGCCACCCACCTCGTCGCAGCGGAGCAGTCCAATGCGCACCGTCAGGACCGGCCCTGTCCCAAGGTGGAAACGGTCGATGTGTCCGGCCCACGTGGTTTCACCCGATTCTCCATACCGGGAGGAGGATAGGGCGGCGGGTCCGGCGAGACTGCACCGATGCAGAGGGGCCTCGTCTACGCGATATGTGCGTACACGATCTGGGGGCTGTCCCCGGTGTTCTGGAAGAGCCTGTCGTCGGTACCGGCGGCTGATGTCCTGGGCCACAGGGCGCTCTGGATCTTCGTGTTTGTGATGGTGGTCCATCTGGTCCGCAGGTCGTGGCGTGATGTCATAGCGGCAGCCTCGTCGCCACGGATTCTGGTTCTGGAGATCGTGGCTGCAGCGCTGCTGGGCACCAACTGGCTGACCTGGGTCTGGGCAATGAACACCGACCGGGTGCTTGAGGGAAGCCTCGGGTACTTCATCAACCCACTGGTGAGCGTGTTATTGGGTGTTGTGTTTCTGGGGGAGTCGTTGCGTAGGGGCCAGTGGGCCGCCATTGCGTTGGCGACAATCGGCGTGGTGTGGCTCACCGTCGGCGTTGGAAGCCTTCCCTGGGTCTCGCTGGTCCTGGGGTTTACCTTCGGCTTCTACGGCCTCCTCAAGAAGAAGATCGACAGCCCACCCCTCGTAAGCCTGGCAATCGAGGTCTCGGTGATGATCATGCCGGCTCTGGTGTTCCTTGCCTTTCGGACCACCGGTGGTTCCGGTGTCGTGGGTCCGTCCAACCCGGGGACCACCGCACTGCTGGTCGCCAGCGGGGCGTTCACGGGAGTTCCGCTGCTGCTCTTTGCCGGAGCGGCACGACGGATCCCGCTCAGCCTGATCGGGATGATCCAGTATCTGGCGCCGACGCTCAACTTCTTGCTGGGCGTGTTCGTCTACGGAGAGTTGTTCGACGGTGGCCGTCTGGTCGGGTTCACCTTCATCTGGGTCGCCGTGGCTGTATTCGCTGCTGACGGCTGGCGGTCGGCCCGCAGGTCGCACCACCGCGTGCTCCGAACCAGATCCTGACCTCGGCTGGGAAGCCTCAGCCTCAGGTAGAGGAGAGCACCCTTGTCGCGAACTCGGCTGCCTCGGAATCGAGGCGTCTTCGGTTCAGCGAGCATGCCGCAACCACATCGGCCCCATGAGCCTCGAGTAGCTCAGCAAACCTGTCGGCCGCACTACCGGGGTTCACGGCGTGCGTCATGAAGGCGGCGACTCGCTTGTTCCAGAGCTTTGGAATTCCGCGAACCTTCGTGGCGTCGCCCGGCCTATGCCCGAAGAGGATGAGGCCGTCCACCCAGGTGCCGACAAAGACGAGGTCGGCCTCGGCCAACTCGCCCATGTCGATGTTGGTGACAGGGCGAACTGCGACGGTCGCACCGGTTGCCTCTGCGGCACCTCCGATCAACTCGGCGGCCCTCTTCGTGTTGCCTGTGCGGCTCTGGTGGATGACTACGACCTTCAACTTGTCTGCTGCTCCGGTTCCGGCATCGGTTGACGGAGATAATGCCTACCACCGGGCACCGGACGATGCATGGTTCTGGTGTCGCGTCAGGAGCGGTCCAGGTCGGCTAGGTGGCTGTCAACGTCGGATGGGGTCATCCCCATCTCGGCCATGCCGCCGGCAAGGACGGTCCTGTACCGGGGTGCCGGTGGCGCTATCGGTGGAGGGTCGGTCGATGCAAGGGTCACAGCCGAAATGCCGTCGATAGGTGGCATGGCCAACAGCCTGTCAATGAGGCCGTCTATCACGCGCGTGGAGTCACCTGGTTTGGGCAGCCGGTCAGGAATCTGCACCGAGTCGGCAGGGAGACGGTTCTCCTGAGTGACGATGTCGGCCAGTTGGGAACGGGTCACCAACCAGGCTCGACCTACCGGGGTGAGGCGATCCGTTGGCAGGGGTTCAACCGGACAGAAGCAACAACCACCACCCCATCTCTGAGAGTTGCCTCCGAACCTGACCGGATGGGGCACCTCCACCCGCCGGTCAGCCTTTGGCGGGCTGGGGTCAGCGGCGCCACGGTGTGGTCCCCATGGCTCGCCGTCACCACAGCCGGTCAGATAGGCGAGAAAGCGGGCCTCAAGCAGGTTGGAACCGTATGCCACGTACCAGATCGTTTCGGGTGCCTCGGAAGGCATCAGCCCAGAAGGTCGGCGACAGCCGCCACAACGCGGTCATCATCGATTGCTGGTTCGGCTGCCATGCCACCAACCCAGGTAAGGCTGACGAAGCCGTCCATCACGGCGCCACCATCTGTGTCTGGTGGCAGAACCGATGGTTCACCCCATGACATGACGATGTCGTAGCTGCCCTCATGGCCGGGCTTGGGTTCGAGACTTGCGGTGGACATCGTCCTGGGCGGAAGGTGACCGATCTGGGTCTGCTTCCAACCAGCCATTTCGCCCACGGCCAGGTTGGGGACGTTGATGTTGAGAACCGATGGCGTGTCCGGCGGGTTTTCAATTATGGCGCCGACCGCCACCCGGGCCACCTCGGCAGCCGAGTCCCACACCTGCTGGTCGAGATCCTCGCCGGTGCCCTGACCCTCGACACCCCACTGGGCGACAGCCTGGCTGACCGCTACGCCGGTGATCCCACCGTTGCGTGCTGTCAGCGCCGCTCCGACGGTTCCCGAGTGGTACACGGACCTGCCCACGTTCATTCCCGGGTTGATGCCTGCCACCACCAGATCGAATGGCTCGCCGAACAACCCCAGCCGGCTGTAGAGGACGCACAACCCCGGGGGGCCACTCACCGACCATGCGTCTGACACCCCTTCCACGTGGGCCTCGTGGACCTCGGGACGGATCAGGTGAACGGGCCCGAACGCCGCCCCGGCCCCCGAGTACTCGGTATCAGGTGCCACGATCGTGACATCTCCGTGTTCGAGCATCGCTCTCGCCAGAACGTGCAGCCCGACAGAGTCGATGCCGTCGTCGTTGGTAACCAGGATGCGCATGGGATGCGACCGTAGCGGTGTCAGGTGGGTCTGGTGGCAGCGGCGGTTCAGCCGCCCAGCTGGGCGCTCAGCTTCTCCCACTCGGACATGAGGGTTGCCGCCCGGTCCTTGGCCCCCTCATGTTCTGCGACCACGGCAGCTGCCTCCTCCGGGTTCTTGTATAGGTCGGGGTCGGACAGACGTTCCTGCATCGCGACGACAACGGCCTCTGCCGCTTCCCAGTCGCGCTCGGCCCGGGCGAGGCGTTTCCTGAGACCGGAGGCAGGATCCTTGGAGCGCTGCTTCCGGGGGCCCTGGTTCTGCTTCGGCTGTGTTGAGCTGCCCGACTCCGCTTGTGCCTTCGGAGGGGAGGAGACCTGAGCCGGGTAGAGGACCTTGTCGGGTACCCCCGTGTGCCACACCGCGCGTCCGGACCTGACCTCCACAAGGTTGTCCGCAACCGAGCGGATCAGGTGTCGGTCGTGGGTGATCAGCACGACCGTTCCCGGATAGGCGCTGAGGGCGTCCTCCAGCACGTCGCAGCTGGGGAGGTCAAGGTGGTTCGTGGGCTCATCCAGGATCAGCAGGTTGACCGGCACGGCCAGGGTTTTGGCGAGCGCCAAGCGTGTCTGTTCCCCACCGGAGAGGTCTCCCACCAGCCGGTCCACCGCATCGCCCCTGAATCCGAACGATGCGAGGTAGGTGCGGGGATTGCGACCGTCCGTTCCTACCCCTGGAACGGTCCTGAACTCGTCGATCACGGTCCTCTGTTCGTCAAGCACCTCGGCCTGGAGTTGGTCGAAGTACGAGAGGTCCACGTTGGTTCCCCTTGACACCCTGCCGCTGAGGGGCTCCAGTTCTCCGGTTAGGAGCTTTACGAGGGTGGTCTTGCCGGCTCCGTTGGGGCCGACCAGGGCCAGCACCCCTCCCCGTTCGACGGTGAACGTGACGTCTGTCAGCACGATCTCGTCTCCGGTGTCTCCGTCGTAGCCAGCGGTCACGTCCTCCAACTCGGCAACGATCCGAGATGACCTGCGCGGTTTGGGGAACCCGAACCTGGATGCCGGGCTCTCGTGCTCATCAACGACGATCCGGTCCAGCTTCTGGAGCGCCTTCACCCGGCTCTGCACCTGACGTGCCTTGGTGGCCTTGTAGCGGAAGCGCTCGATGAACTGCTCGACATGTGCGACCTGACGGGACTGCTGGGCGGCGGCAGCCCGCTGGGCCTCGAGGCGTTCCTCGCGGGCGACCACGAAGTCGGCGAAGCCTCCGATGTACTCGGTGACCCGCGCTCCAGACAGTTCGAGGATGCGGTTGGCCACGGCGTCGATGAAGTCCCGGTCGTGGCTGACGAACAGGAGACCACCCGACCACCCGGCCAACTGCTGTTCCAGCCATGCGACGCTGTCGACGTCGAGGTGGTTGGTGGGCTCGTCCATGACCAGCAGGTCGGGCGCAGACAGGATAAGCCTCGCCAGGGCCACCCTCATTCGCCAGCCGCCCGACATCTCGTCCATGGGCCGATCGTGGGCCTCCGGGTCGAAGCCAAGACCTGCCAATATCCGATGGGCCTCTGCCTCGACGGCGTAGCCCCCGATCTGTTCGAATCTGGACTGGGCCTCCCCGAACTCGGCCAGCACGCGTTCCTGTTCTGGCCCTACCGCTGTTCCCAGCTGCTGTCCGAGGTCGTGGATCCTGTGCGCCAGGAGGGTCACCTGCTCAGCTCCCAACATGACCTGTTCGAACACACTGCGGCCCGTCTCTGTCGGCAACTCCTGCGGCAGGTAGCCGATACGTAGATCCTTTGGCCTGTGAACCTCGCCGGTGTCGGCCTCGTGGATTCCGACCAGGATCTCCAGGAGAGTGGTCTTTCCGGTTCCGTTTCCGCCTATGAGCGCGACCCTGCGACCAGCTCCCAACTGGAGCGAGACCTCGCGGAAAAGGGTCCGGGAACCAAATGACCGGGACAGGCCCGAGGCGGTAAGCACGGCGGCGAGGGTACCGCCGGTGGCGGGTCAGCCGGTTGGAGGGTCCCAGCGGAGCACGGCGGCGGCCGACGACATGCCCGCTCCGAAGCCGACCATGAGCACCAGGTCACCCGGGGCGATCCTGTCGTTGTCGATGGCATCCACGAGGGCGAGGGGTATGGAGGCCGCAGACGTGTTGCCGGTGTGGGCCAGGACCAGTGCCGTCCTGTCCATCGGAATGCCGAGGCGTTTCAGGGAGGCCTCGATGATCCTCACGTTGGCCTGGTGGGGGACCACGATTGAGATATCGCCGGCGGATACCCGGGCGCGATCGATCGCGTTCTGGGCGGAGTTGGTCATGGCCATCACAGCCCTCCTGAAGACCTCCTTGCCGTTCATCACGATTGTTCCGCCGTGGTCGCAGTAGAGGATGCCGGCAGCCGAGCCGTCAGACATGAGGTCCCATCCCAGCAGTGAGGGCTCATCGCCGGTGCGTTCCAGCACGACCGCGCCGGCACCGTCGCCGAAAAGGACGCATGTGCCCCGGTCGGTCCAGTCCACGATTCCGCTGAGGGCGTCGCTGCCGATAAGGAGGATGCGTTCAACCCCGCTGTTCATGAACTGCATTGCCGTGACGAGCCCGTAGACGAAGCCCGAACACGCTGCGTTCATGTCGACGGCTCCACAGGTGAGGCCCAGCTCGTGCTGTACGACAGACGCGCTGGCCGGGAACTGCTGGTCGGCGGTGGTGGTCGCCAGCAGCAGCAGGTCGATCTGTTCCGGTGTCAGACCAGCCATGTCCATTGCGGCCCGACCGGCAGCCGTCGACATCTCCGTAACCGTGCCGTCGATGTGGCGGCTCCTGATTCCACTTCTGGCGGTAATCCATTCATCGGATGTGTCCACCATCTTCGACAGGTCGTCATTGGTGAGAACCCTCTCGGGAAGGTTCGTCGCCCATCCCGTGATACGTCCGTGGGGCATGTGGGTACTCCGTGTGATGACGCGGTGAGAGGCCGGCCGGCCCAGGCCAACGGTAGTGGCCCCGAGGTGCCGTTACGTGCGGATCCACCCGGTCCGGACCGGGTGGATCGTTGCCGATAGGGTCGCCGCCCATGTCGAAGCTGGTCTCCGGGGCCGATCCGGACCACACCTGTGACCATCGCCTGGCTGGCATGCTTGCCCGGAAGGCCGGGAACCTTCTGGTTGATGTGAGAAGGAAGGCCTTGTCTGATGGGCTTCCCGCGCATCGGGTGAGGGCCGTCGGCGACAGGGTTGCCCATGACCATCTGGTGGAAGCGCTGGCCAGGTTCCGGCCCGATGATGCAGTGCTCTCAGAAGAGGGGACCGACGACGGGTCGAGGCTCACGGAAAGGCGTGTGTGGATCCTCGACCCACTGGACGGAACCCGGGACTACGGAATGCCCGGTAGCGCTGAGTGGGCGGTGCATGTGGCGCTGGTCGTGGGCGGTGCTCCCGTTGCGGCAGCCGTGGACCTTCCAGCCGTCGGGAGGCTCTACGGAACCCTCCAGGAACCCGTGCCCGACGGCTGTGACACTCCACGTGACAGGCCGGTGGTCATAACGAGCCGGTCTCAGTGGGGAGAGGCCGAGCACGTGGCTGCTGCAATAGGTGGCGTGGTGCGTACCTGCGGGTCGGCCGGGGTGAAGGCCATGGCCGTCGTAGAGGGGACTGCAGACGTGTACGTGCACCCGTCTGGGCTCTACGAGTGGGACGTCTGCGCACCGGCGGCGGTTGCGGCAGCGGCCGGTCTCGACGTCTGCGGCATGGACGGATCGGACCTCTCCTACAACAAGGCCCGGCCGGTGGTGCCGGGCTTCCTGGTCACCAGGCCGGAGTTCACCGAAGCGGTCCGCTCCTGTCTGGTCTGGTAGCAGACCGGGAGCGACCCAAAGGGTGGCGCGGCACCCCGGGTGGACCTGTAGTGTGACGGCGCCCCGTGGCGAGGCGAAGCCGGTGCGATTCCGGCGCTGTCCCGCAACTGTGTGCCCGCACCCGTGAGGGGGTGGGCGAGCCAGGCCGACCGGCCATGGGGCTCGACAACGGCTCTCGAGGAAGAGCGGTCGTCGGGCAGGGCTTCCTGTCTGCGCCCGTCTACTCGGCAGACAGGAGAAACAAATGACCAGCCCACCCGTCCGAACCCTCTTTCGCTTGCGCGTCCTGGCACTGCTTGGCGCGCTCGCAATCGCCCTGACCGCCTGTGGATCCGATGGAGGAGGGGGTCAACCAGCCGTCTCGGGGGTCGCAACGACCGTGGCACCTGACGGCCCTACAGCGATCATCTCCCTGTCGCCCACAGCGACCGAGATCCTCTTCGCCATTGGTGCCGGCCGCCAGGTTGTCGCCGTGGACAACATGTCCAACTATCCAGCTGAAGCACCTGTGACCGAGCTGTCGGGCTTCACGCCCAACGTCGAGTCGATTGCCGGTTATGACCCCGACCTGGTGGTCATCTCCTACGACCCGGGCGATCTGGTCGATGGTCTCGAGGCTCTGGGGATTCCGACCGTCATGCAGTGGGCTGCCAACTCAATCGAGGACACCTATTCGCAGATCGCCGAGTTGGGAGACCTGACCGGCCAAGTGGAAGAGGCGACGGCCGTAAACGAGTCGATCCGGGCCGGACTGGCTGAACTGTCCGACGATCCGGTCGGTGCCGGGATGACCTACTTCCACGAGATCGACAACACGCTCTACTCGGCCACCTCGACCACCTTCGTAGGTCAGCTGTACGCCCTCCTTGGCCTTGAGAACATCGCCGACCCGGCAGACGAGGCCGGCTTCGGTTGGCCGCAACTCTCAGCAGAGTTCATCCTGGAGGCAGACCCCGACATCATCTTCCTGTCTGATGCCGCATGGGGTGAGTCGGCCGAGACCGTTGCTGCCCGACCTGGTTGGGATGTCCTGACAGCGGTAGTGGACGGGCACGTTGTCCCGCTGGACCAGGACACGTCTGGCCGGTGGGGGCCACGGGTGGTCGACTTCATCGAGTCGGTGAAGGTGGCCATCGAGGGGTTCGAAGGCTGATGAGGTCCTGATGCACATCACCCACCATTCGGGTGCGTCATGAGGTCAAGAGCGGTTCGACCGGCGCGGCTCAGCGGGTGGTGGGTGGCATCCGGCTGCATTGCGGTTCTTGTCGCAGGGGTTGCCGGCCTGACCCTCGGGCCGGCTGAGATCGGTTTCGGCGACGTGCTCCGCGAGCTTGCTGATGGGCTGCCTCTTGTGGACCTGGAATCGGGTCTGGCCGCAAGGCAGCAGGCCATTATCTGGGAGATTCGTCTTCCGCGGGTCGTGCTGGGGCTTCTCGTGGGGGCAATGCTCGCTACTGCCGGTGGCGCCTACCAAGGGGTGTTTCGCAACCCTCTGGCCGACCCCTACCTGTTGGGAGTGGCCGCTGGTGCAGGCTTCGGCGCGACCATGGCCATCGTCTCCGGTGCCGGAGATGGCATCGGCATCCTCGACCCCGTGCCGCTGTCGGCATTCGCCGGGGCACTGGCAGCGGTCTCCCTCACCTACCTGGTTGGGGCAGCCGGAGGCCGTCTGGACCCCGTGACCAGCCTGGTGCTCTCGGGTGTGGCTGTGGCCAGCTTCTTCACAGCAGTGCAGACCTTCGTCCAGCAACGCGAGTCCGAGACGATCAGGCAGGTGTACTTCTTCGTTCTAGGCCAACTCCGAACGGCCGGGTGGAACGACGTGGTTCTGCTGGCCCCCTACACCGGGGTCTGTCTCGGCCTGATCCTGCTGGTGAGGCGACGCTTGGATGCGCTTGGCGTTGGTGACGAGGAGGCGGGTGCCCTTGGTCTGGATGTCCGCCGCATGCGCCTCATCACGGTCGTGGCTGCCTCGCTCGGAACAGCGGCAGCGGTTTCGGTGAGCGGCCTTATCGGGTTCGTCGGGATCATCGTCCCGCACACGGTGCGGCTCCTGTTCGGTACCAGTTACCGGGTGATCCTGCCGTTGACGATCCTGTTCGGTGGGGCATTTCTGGTGCTGGCTGACATCGTGGCCCGTCTGGCGGTGCAACCGGCGGAGATTCCGATTGGCGTTGTTACCGCCTTTCTTGGGGCACCGTTCTTCGTCCTGGTTCTGCGCAGTGCAAGGAGAACCGGATGACGGGTATCGCCTGTCGATCGGTCGTTGTCACCTTTGACGGCGTCGACGTGCTGCGCGGAGTTGACCTTGATGTCGAACCGGGTGGATGGGTCACAATTGTCGGTCCCAATGGTGCCGGGAAAAGCACCCTCCTGCGGGCGATCGCCGGTGGGTTGAAGGCTGGCGGAGAGATCCTCCTCGAGGACAGGCAGGTTGGTTCCCTGTCCCGCAGGGAGCTGGCCAGGCGTGTTGCACTGGTGCCTCAGGAACCGGTGATACCGGCGGGCATGCGTGTCCTCGACTACGTGCTGCTGGGACGCACTGCCCATCTCGGTTTTTTTCAGGCCGAGGGGCCGGCCGACAACGCCGTGGCCATGGCGGCGCTGACTGATCTGGACGCCGGCCATCTTGGCGGGCGGACTGTGGACACCCTGTCTGGAGGCGAGAGACAGCGCGTCGTGATAGCGCGGGCCCTGACCCAGGAGTCGCCGGTTCTCCTGCTGGATGAACCCACCACCGCCCTCGACATCGGCCACCAACAGGAGGTTCTTGACCTGGTTGACGGGCTCAGGTCAGAGCGGAACCTGACCGTCCTGGCCACCATGCACGACCTGACCCTGGCCGGCCAGTACGCGAGTCGCCTCGTGATGCTCGACGGCGGCCTGGTCGCCGCATCCGGTCCGGCGGCCGAGGTGCTGACGGGCGAGGCTGTCTCCCGCCACTATGGGGTGAGGGTCAGGGTCATCGACGACGAGGCCGGCCCGATAGTTGTTCCGGTTCGGCGGCCGGGCTGACCCACCGGCCCTGGAAGTCTCAGTCGGCGGGCATGATCAGGCCGTAGTGGCCGTCATATCGCCGGTACACGACCTGACCGCGGTCGGAGCCGGGGACGGCGAAGAAGACGAACGGTTCGTCTCCCTCGTCGAGCAGGGCCTCGGCCTCGGCAAGTGGCAGGTGGTTCAACACGAGCGGCCCTGAGTGGATTGGCGGCCTGGTGTCGCCCGGCAGGTCCTCTCCGGGGATCTCGGGTGACACACAGATGATGCTGGAGCCGTTGCGGTAGATGACGCGGTCCACCTCGTGGTCCACGTCGAGGAAGAGGAAGAAGCTGTGGTCCAATTGGTCCATCTCGTCGGCCGCCTCCTCGAGGGACATCGGATGGAGAGCCAGCGTCTTGTGTCTCACCACCTGCCGTTCGTCCGGGGGGATGGACATGTACCCGGGTGAGCTGTGGGTCGAGTCGGGTTCGGGGTCTCGTCGCCTGTCCTCGAGGCGCTTGCGTCGCCGTCGCAACCTGCGGCTTAGCCTCTCGTCGAGATGGTCGACGGCCTCTGTGACGGTCTTGCCGGCCGCGTGGGCACGGATCGCCACGCCGTTCAGGTCGATGCTGACCTCGGCAATTGCCGGAAGGTCAAGGGCGGTGTTGTCCCGCAACCTCAACTTCACCACAGCCGAGAGCACTGGCTCGTGGCCCAACTCACACTGTGCCCGGATCTTGCGGATCGCGTAGTCCCGTTCGTCGGATCCCACCTCTCCCTTCGCTAGCAGTTCGACATCACAGATGGCATTTGGATTTACCAAGGTCTCCCCTTCGGGTCGGGTGGTGTATCTGGGCTGTGCAGTGCGCTCGGTTGTCAGGCCTCCTGTTGGCTCTCGTGGCGGGTACTTGTTCCCACATGTTCATAATGACGCGAAAAGCCGGCTGTGTCAGGTCACATATGTCACATCTTCCCAACTTCCATCTGGGCTGGTAACAACGGTGGTCTGAGTTGCAATCATCCGATGTCACGCCAGACTCCGTCCCCATGAGCTACAGGCTTTCCAGTCTCGAGAGCGGCAGGGCGGTCCTCGTGGATGACGGCCATCTGACGGGTGGCAGCGCCAGGTGGTGGGATCTGGGTGGAATGACCGGAGAACTCCTGGCCGACCCGATGGTGGCGGTTGCAGAGCCTGAGCGACTGCACGACCTCTGCGGGGCCGGCGGAGTCCCCTACGGCGACCCTGACGGCACCGTCTCACTCTCTGAGCTGGGGCCTCCCGTCCCGCAACCCCGCCAGATCTTCGCGGTTGGCCTGAACTACAGGGACCATGTCGATGAGATGGACCGAGAATCGGTCGGTGAGCCGGTTGTCTTCACCAAGTTCCCCTCCTGTCTCGTCGGTCCAACTGCCGACGTGGAGGTAGTGGGAGAGCGGACGGACTACGAGGTCGAGCTGGTGGTCGTGGTTGGAATGCGGTGCACCAACCTGCTACCCGGCGAGGTGTGGGAGGCGATGGCGGGAGTCATGGTGGGCCAGGACATTTCCGATCGGCGACTTCAGACAGCCGCCCAGCCTCCGCAGTTCAGCCTCGGCAAGAGCCACGCCACCTTCGGCCCTACGGGCCCAGCGGTGGTTTCAGTTGACCTGCTCGATGATCCCGACGATCTGTTGCTCACCTGCACCGTGGATGGTGAGGTTCGCCAGGACAGCCGAACATCCCGGATGATTGCAGGCGTACCTGAGTTGGTCTCCTACCTGTCGGGGATATGCACCCTTTTCCCCGGGGATCTGGTGTTCACCGGTACACCCGCTGGTGTCGGCGATGCACAGGGCAGGTGCCTCAGGGCCGGCCAGGTCGTCGAGTCTCAGATCGGCGGAGTCGGCCGTCTCGTTAACCACTGCGTCTGAGGCCTGCGGCGACTGTCGTACCGCCGGGTCAGCGCAGCAGAACCGGAGTGGTCACCTCGGCGAAGAAGTCGCCGCCCTTGTCGTCGACCACGATGAACGCCGGGAAGTTCTCGACCTGGATGCGCCAGACGGCCTCCATCCCGAGCTCCGGGTAGTCGAGAACCTCGACGTGGCGGATCGAGTCCTTGGCCAGACGTGCCGCCGGTCCGCCGATGGACCCCAGGTAGAAGCCGCCATGGCGGGCACAGGCCTCGGTGACCTGTTGTGAACGGTTCCCCTTGGCGAGCATGATGAGGCTTCCACCTGCCGCCTGGAAGGTGTTGACGTAGGCGTCCATACGCCCGGCTGTTGTGGGTCCGAACGACCCTGATGCGTACCCCTCAGGGGTCTTGGCTGGTCCGGCGTAGTAGACGGGATGGTTGCGCATGTATTCGGGCATCGGTTCACCCGAATCCAGCAACTCCTGGATACGGGCGTGTGCAATGTCACGTGCCACGACGAGGGTTCCGGTGAGGGAGAGCCGCGTCTTGACGGGGTGTCTTCCCAACTCTTCCAGGAGGGACCGCATGGGCTGGTCCAGGTTCACGGCGACCACGTCGCCGGGAAGTTCGTCGTCGGCAACGTCTGGCAGGAAGCGGGCCGGGTCCTCCTCGAGTTGTTCGAGGAACACGCCGTCTGGTGTGATGCGTCCAAGAGCCTGTCGATCGGCGGAACAGGAGACAGCGATTCCCACCGGGTTGGAGGCTCCGTGGCGTGGCAGCCTGACCACCCTCACGTCGTGGCAGAAGTACTTTCCTCCGAACTGGGCTCCGATGCCGAATCCGCGGGTGAGTTCCAGGATCTGGTCCTCCCATCCGATGTCACGGAAGGCGTGGCCGGTTTCGCTGCCAGAGGTCGGCAGGTGGTCCAGGTAGTGGGCCGAGGCGTACTTGGCGACCTTCAGGTTCTGTTCGGCCGAGGTTCCGCCGATCACCACGGCCAGGTGGTACGGGGGGCAGGCTGAGGTGCCGAGAGCGCGCAGCTTCTCATCAAGGAATGCGGTGAGGCTGGTTGGATTCAAGAGGGCCTTGGTCTCCTGGAACAGGAAGCTCTTGTTTGCCGAGCCGCCTCCCTTGGCCATGAACAAGAACCGGTACTCGTTGCCGGGTACGGCCTCGATGTCAATCTGGGCGGGCAGGTTCGTCCCTGTGTTCGCCTCGCTGAACATGTCGATTGGTGCCAGCTGTGAGTACCTCAGGTTGGAGGTCTGGAAGGTGTCGTAGACCCCACGTGAGATGGCTTCACGGTCGGTGTCGTCGGTGAGGACAAGCTGCCCCTTCTTGGCCGAGATCACGGCGGTTCCGGTGTCCTGACAGGAGGGGAGCACGCCACCAGCAGCGATGTTGGCGTTCCGGAGTAGTTCCAGGGCCACGAAGCGGTCGTTGTCGGATGCCCCCGGGTCGTCGAGGATCGCCGCCACCTGTGCCAGGTGGGTCGGGCGCAGCAGGTGGGAGATGTCGCGCATGGCCGTAGCGGTCAACAGCCTTATCGCCTCGGGATCGACCTCTAGGAAGGTGCGGCCACCAGGCCCGTCGACGGTGGACACGCCATCTGTGGTGAGCTTCCGGTATGCGGTGGTGGCGTACGGGTCCTCAAGCAGGGGAAACAGGTCCGTGTAGTTGAACTCAGGTGCGTCTGCCATGCTCCTAAACCTACCGGCGGGCAAAGGTCAGTCGCCGGGGCGGCCCCGGTCAGGCGGCCAACTCAGCGACTATGGGTGCCCAGAGTTCGTCGCTGTCGCCGCTGCCCGGTGTGTAGAGGGTGAGGCGGTCCACGCAGTCTCCGTACCTGGCCAGATATCCCGGGGCGATTGTCTCCGGTTCGCCGACGACGGCGAAGGCAGAGAGAATGTCGTCGTCGATGAGGTCTGCCATCTCCCTCCACTCGCCACGCTTGGACATCCTGTTCAGGTCGGCCTGGAGATCACCCCAACCGTGAAGTTCCAGCACCGGCAGGTAGGCGGGGGTGGATCCGTAGAAGGCGATCTGCTGCCTGGTTGCCGCTGCCGCCCTGGCCATCGATTCCTCGCTGTCACCGGTCACGACAAAGCCGGGGCCAACGATCTCGAAGTCGTCCATGCTGCGCCCCGAGGCATCAAGGCCGCGTTGTACTGCCGGGAGCGTGACCTCACGTAGGAACCTTTCGGTGCTGAACCCGTGGCAGATGATCCCGTCGCAGACCTCGCCGGCCACCTCGGACATCTTCGGTCCGACGGCGGCCAGAAAGACCTTCGGGGTTCCGTAGGGGTTTGGGCCCGGGTTGAAGAACGGTGTCATCAGGGTGTGCCGGTAGAACTCGCCGCGGAACGCCATGGGGGCGTCCTGGTTCCAGCAGTCCCAGATGGCCCTGACTGCCTGGATCATCTCGCGCATCCGGGCTGCGGGCCTTGACCACTCCATCGAGAACCGCTTGGTGATGTGTGGTCGTATCTGGGTTCCGAGACCGAGGATGAACCGGCCCTGGCTGTGGAACTGGAGGTCGTTGCCGAGGTTCGCCAGAAGCATCGGGTTGCGGGCGAACCCGACGGCGATCGAGGTTCCCAGCTCAATTCTCTCGGTGTGTTCGGCGGCGATCATGTGGGGAAGGAAGGGGTCGCGGCTTGTTTCGGCGGTCCATGCGCCCGAGTAGCCGGCCTCCTCGAGGCGTCGTGCCGTGTCGGCGATAACCCCGATCCCGTCTCCCCCGGAATCGCCGGAACCCGGGCTGCCGATTACGAGGCCACCATCTATCTTCATGCTGCGGACCGTAGTGCCAGACCGTGGTACCGCTAGCGTCCGGCTTCCATGGAACTCCTGATCATCCGTCACGCCCTCCCTGTCCGCGTGGACAACAGGCATACGGGCGAGGAGGCCGATCCGACTCTCTCTGATCTGGGGCGTCGTCAGGCCGATGCCCTGGCGCACTGGCTGGCAGTTCACCCGGCCGGAACAACCGACGGGGTGCACAACGAGAAGATCGATGCCGTCTACAGCGGACCCAAGCGGCGTGCCCGCGAGACCGCTGCACCGCTTGCAGGCCATCTGGGCCTGGAGGTGAGCGTGGAACCGGACCTCGACGAGTTCGACTTCGGTGAGCCCGAGTACATCCCGATCGAGGAGCTGAAGGCCTCTGGCGACCCCAGGTGGCTGGAGTTCATGTCCGAGGACAGCATTCCCGAACCTGAGGCCTTCCAGGCAAGGGTTGTGGCCGCCATGGAGCGGATCATCTCCGACAACCCGGGCCGTCGGGTGGCCGTGTCATGTCACGGCGGCGTGATCGGCGCCTACCTGTCGCACCTTCTCGGCATCGACAGGATCTTCTTCTTCGAGGCTTCCTACACATCGGTGAGCCGTGTCATGGCCGCCTCGACGGGCGAGCGGAGCGTGGGTTCGATGAACGAGCTGGCTCACCTCCGCCTGGCGGGCGTGGCTCTCTACTGAGCCGGTTCACCGGCGCCTTTGTTCTCGCTGATTCCCGACAACGCCCCGGGTGGCCTAGGCTCGACCGCTATGTCTGAGGGAACGGTGGACACGATGGTCGGGGAGGCCGCCCATGCCGACCCTGTTGACCTTGAGGACCTGCATGTGACCGTTGGTCGGAGGCTGCGGGCTGCCTCGATGCGCTACAGCCGCTCCCGCTACTCGGTGGTCGAGGTTCTGGCTGCAGGTGGCAGGCCGCTTACCCTTCCCGAGATCCTCGCTGCGGGGCACGAACAGGGTCTCGCACAGAGCTCCGCCTACCGCAACCTTGGCGAGCTCGTCGAGGTGGGTGTGGTTCGTCGAGTCGAGTCCGGTTACGACCACTCGCGTTTCGAACTGCACGAGTCCCTGACCGGCCACCACCACCACCTGGTCTGCATCGACTGTGGCCGGGTCGATGACTTTGAGGTGCCAGACGAGTTCGAGGCCGGCATCGAGGGCCTCGCCGGTGTGGCCAGAGCCCAGGGTTTTCGTGTCGAGTCGCACCGCTTCGACATGTTGGGCCGCTGCCCGGCATGCCATGGTTCCGCGTAGCGGAGGACCCGGACTGTGCTGCTCAAGCGCCCCGCTGCCAGGGTTGTGCTGCTCGATCGGGACGACCGGATCTTCCTCGTCAACGCCGAGGACCCACTTGATCCTTTCAAACCAGACTGGTGGGAGATCCCCGGTGGTGGCATCGGCTGGGGAGAGGACAGCTCCACGGCTGCCGCACGGGAGCTCTACGAGGAGACCGGAATTGAAGACGTCGAAATGGGTCCTGTCATATGGACCCAGCATGTCCAGTTCACCTTCGGAGGGTTCCATTTCGACAGCCGCGAGAAGATCCACGTTGCACGGTGCGACGGCGGCGAGTACAGGCCGACGCATCTCGAGGCCCTGGAGGCGGCGGCCTTCATGGGTGCCCAGTGGTGGGTCGTTGACGAGCTGATTGAGTCGGACGTGATGGTCCTGCCCGAACTCCTCAGAGAACACCTGCCATCGATCGTCGCAGGCCACCTGCCTGAGATACCCGTGGACATCTCGCCCCGGCCAATCGTCTGAGGGTCAGGCGAGGCGTTCCAGGCCACCCCATGCCAGCCGGGCGGTGAGGGTCGCCATCTCGTCGGCGGACCTGCACCGGCCCTCGTGCATCCAGTGACGGATCATTCCCTCTGAGATGCCGTTCACCCCGGAGGCCATCGCCAGGGCGTCGTCGTGGTCGGCTGCCCTGATGAGGCTCGCCACCATCTCGGCGAACGAGTCCCTTACACGCCGCAGGTCATGTCGGAACTCAGGGTCGTTGCCGAGGCTGGCCCCGTAGAGGACGGCGTAGGCATCGGGGCTGTCGTCAAAGAAGTGGTAGTAGGCGCGGAATCCGGCCTCGACTGCCAGCCGGGGGGTGTCCTGTTCCTGTGCTCGTTCGCTGATTGCACTGAGGAGGCGGTCGCCTGTCTGGGCCAGCACCTCCTTGAACAGGTCGTGCTTGGAGGCGAAGTGCTGGTAGAGGACCGGCTTGGTGATTCCAGCCTCAGATGCCAGGGCGCTCATCGAGGTTTCGTGGTAGCCGAGGCGTGCGAAGACCTGCAGGGCCACACACAGAAGCTGTTGTCGACGCTCCGGGGCAGGGAGTCGCACGGGCGAAGCGACGGTAGCGGTCATGTACGGACGGTAGCCACCGTGCGATGTGCGGACCCAACCGGGGACACGTGCGTTACCGGGGTGAGGTCGCGTCCTCGTGCTCGGCGGCCTTCACCGCGTGGTGGAGAACAATCGCCGGGGCCAACACGATCGACCCTGCTACGAGCAGAACGATCAGGGTGGTTGCCACCCGTTCGGTAAAGGTGGTCGCAAACCCCACGGCGAACACCACGATCGCTGTCAGGAACGCCAGGTAGCCGATCCGCTGGCCGGTCCGGGCCAGAAATGATGCCCTCGCACGCCTCGCCAGCACATCGTCGTCTCCCGGTGAAGTGTTCACGGCAGCCAGCCTGCCCCGTCGAGCAGCACTTTCAGACCATCGGCAACCATCTCGAGGGAGAAGTTGTCGATGGCCAGCCTGCGGTTTGTCTCAAGCATCTTTCGACTGGCCTCTGCGTTGTTTCCATGCAACCAGGCCAGGATTTCGTCTGGCTTGTCGGCGGTAAACCAGGAGAACCCCATGTCCCGTAACTCACCGGACACCGGGTAGTCGCCGACAACAACAGGCCGCCTGTGGAGTGCAGCTTCGACCGGAGGGTTGCCGAAGCCCTCCCATGTGGATGGGAAGACCACCAGATCTGATGCCGCATAGACGTCTTCCACCGGTTGGACACCGGCGTGGATCACCGGGCACCGGGCGGTGGCCATGAGCCTCGCCAGGTCCGGGCCGAACCCGTCCTCGGCAGGTCCCGTCAGCCAGTAGGTGCCACCGATTGCCTCGGTCACTCCAATGGCCCTGTCCACGGCCTTGCGGGGAATGGCGCGGACAGGATGTGCCACGAGAATGGTGTCATCGGCGACGCCCAGCCTGGAGCGGGTGGCCTCCCGGTTGCCTGGCGGAGGGGTACTGGTGAAGCCGTTGTAGATGGTCGTGGCGGTGATTCCACGCTCGGCCATCTGATTGCGGGTCAGGTCGTTGATGGTGACGTGGCGCCATGTCGGATCGTCAGGGGGCAACTCGGTCACCTCAGCAAATTGCGGGCGCTGCCACGGCGGATCATGGTGGTGGAGGATCGTGGGCAGGCCACTACGCAGGTCCGCCACCAGTCGTGATGCCGGAAGGTTCAGTGGAAGGGAGCAGAGGTTCTCCACGATCACCAGATCAGCGTCGTCGAGAGCGTCAGACAGTGCTCCAGCATCGGGTGGGCCTGTGCCGGCGATTCCCATGCCCGGCACGGTCCGGGTCTGACCCTCACCTTCCCAGCCGGGTTCGAACGAACCGGCGACCCAGGCAACCTCAAAGCCCATCCCGGTGAGCGCATCGCCCCATGTGCGGGCCACGACCGACACCCCATCGGTCGGGCCGAACCTGAATGAGACGATTGTGGCGAGCGGCATCGCACCCATGCTTACCGACCGCACGGCTGGATCACCTGCCGGGGCACTGCTCAGCGAAGGGATCCCCTGGCTGATCCGACCATTTCGGATCCGTCTCCTTCGGACACGAAACAGTGAACTCCCCTGAACTGGGCCTTCTCGTGTTCAAAGTCGGTCCGGCGGGGAACGAGGAAGCCGAGCTCCAGTTCTGACAGCTCATAGATGGTTCCGACGAAGTCGCTGAAGGCGTTGTAGCACTCGGCTGTAGCGAAGGCGTCCATCTCACGGTCGCCCGGCCAGGGCGCACCACGGCGGGCCGGATGGAGTGCGAGGTGGTAGATCTCGAACTGATGGGGCCCCTCGCAGGGCACCAGGGTGTCGATCTCAACGAGGCGATCTCCCTGGACCCACGAGTACTGGTTGAAGCAGGCGTCGCCGGCCAGGTCGTGGAGGTTCACCACCTCACCAATCCAGTCAGGGGCATCCTCTTCGGCGAGCGTGGGCCTGACCTGGACCATCGTGGTGGTCGGGGTTGTCGACGATGTGGGCTCGGCCACAGGGCCGTCCGTGTCGGCACATGCGGCTGCCGTCAAGGTCATGACAACCAGCAGGGCAAGCGCCGATGCGGGTCGACGGCAGGTGAGGGGCATGCGGGAACCGTGGATATGCACGGGTTCAGGGTAGGGGAGTCGGTCCACCGGTACCGTGGCGGCGTGTCGGTGGTCGAACTACGGGGAGCCGTGGCGCTCCTGGGGCGCTTTCCTGCCCTCTCAGGGATCGACCTGTCCGTTGACGCCGGAGAGACAGTGCTCATCCAGGGCCCCAACGGTGCTGGAAAGACGACCCTCCTTCAGTTATGTGCCGGCCTCCTACGGCCCGCCGATGGCGCAGCGGTGGTGCTCGGCCATGATCTGAACGTCGAACGCCGGGCTGTGCGCCGCAGGGTGGGCCTGCTAGGCCACGCCACGGGCCTCTACGGCGATCTCACCGTCGCCGAGAACATCGCCTTCTGGGCTAGGGCGGCAGGCCTGACCGGGTCCGAAGCCAAGTCACGGGCGGCAACTGCCGCAGGGCTGATGGGGATCGACGACCGCCTTCTTTCCCGCAGCGTGAACGTCCTCTCGGCGGGCCAGCGCCGCAGGACCTCGATTGCCGCCCTTGCCGTCCGTCGTCCCGAGCTGTGGCTGCTCGACGAGCCACACGCAGGCCTGGACCAGGCCGGGCGGGATGCCGTCGACTCGCTCATTCGGGATGCTGCAGCTGCCGGTGCAACCGTCCTGGTTTCTTCCCACGAGTTGGAGCGGGTCAGGTCCCTCTCGCCCCGCATTGTGACGGTTGCCGCCGGCATGGTGGTCGGCGACACCTCGGCTGGCGAACACGGTGCCGCCGGTAAGGACACGACCGGTGGTGGAATCGATGCGTGAGATGTTCTCCGATGCACGCCTGGTCGCCACCAAGGACCTTCGAATCGAGGCGCGGTCCCGGGTGCTGGTCAACCAGGTGGCACCGTTCGCCCTCCTCGTGCTGGTGCTGTTCGGATTTGCCCTGGACGCCGACCAGCGCACCCTGCGGACCTTCGCACCAGGGCTCTTCTGGGTGACGGTGCTGCTCGCAGCACTGCTGGCCGTTGCCCGCTCTGCTTCGGTGGAACACTCCGACGACGCTCACTCAGGACTGCGCCTATCGGGAATGTCGCCATCCTCGATCTTCCTCGGCAAGGCAGCAGCCGTGTTCGTCCAGTTGATGGTGCTTGAGGTCCTGTTGACCCTCGGGATAGTGGTGCTCTACGGCTCAGAGATCGACGATCCGGTGCTGATGTCTCTGACGGCTGTTGCCGCTGCCGTGGCGGTTGCCACCATGGGTACCCTCTACGCAGCGCTGGCCTCGGGGCTCGGGGCCCGGGAGACCCTCCTCCCGATCCTGTTGCTTCCGGTGCTTGCGCCGGTGCTAATCGGTGCCACCCGGGCGTTTGACGACGCGCTTGGTGCTGCGGCCGTCGACGGCTGGGCCTGGCTGGGCCTGTTGGCCGTGTTCGGTCTGGTTGCCACCGTGCTGGGCGCCCTTGCGCACGGCGCAATGATCGAGGACTGACGTAGGGCCGAGGGACAGGAGACAGAGATCCAGATGGCCGATCGGAACACATCGACTTCGTCGTCAGGTTCGCGACTGCTGGGCGTCACCACCTTGGTCGGGCTGGTGGGTCTGCTCCTGTTCGCCTTTGTACTAACAGAACCTGACGTGAGGTTGCACCCCACGACCGGCGAGGAGTTTGGCCAGTTCGACGCGGTGAGGCTTCTCTACCTTCACGTGCCGATGGCGGTTCTCACCTACGTCGCATTTCTGACCTGTGCCGTCGCCAGCGCCACCTATCTGGTGAAACGCGGTCCCTGGTGGGATGTCACCGCCCATGCATCAGCCGAGGTGGGCACGGTGTTTTGCGGCCTTGTTCTTGTCACCGGTTCGATCTGGGGTCGTCCGGTGTGGAACACCTGGTGGGAGTGGGGTGACGTCCGGTTGATGACCACGCTCGTGTTGTTCCTGCTGTTCACCGGGTATCTGGCCCTGCGCAGAACGGCGGCCGACCCACAGCGACAGGCCCGGAGGGCGGCCATTGTCGCTCTTGTGGCGGTGCTCGACATTCCCCTCATCAACCGGTCGGTCGAATGGTGGGAGAACCGAACGCTCCACCAGCAGTCCACCCTCGCCGAGCTGAAGATCGAGGACCTCACCCTGTTCACCCTGATGCTGGGCTTTGTGGTGTTTGGCATGGTGTTCGCCTGGCTGATGCTGCACCGCTTCCGGGTGGGTTGGCTGGAACAGGCGCTTGCCCGCTATGAGGTTGAAACCGCCATTGCCGAGAGGCACGCCGAGATCGAGACCCTCGACCTCGACGCCGCTGTAGGTGAGACCGGAGGCGGAACATGACCCACCTCGGATACCTGGTGGCCGGCTGGGGGATCGCCCTGTTTGTCCTGGGAATGTACGGGTACCGCATCGTGCGACGGGGGCGCCTGTTGGCAGCCTCGGTGCCAGAGGACCAGCAGCGCTGGTTGACCTCGTCAGGAGATGACGGCAGTGGTTGAGGACATGGACGAGGAATCAGGCGAGGCCGGCCCGCTGGACCTGACCCCGTCGGCTTCACGACCGCAGCAACGTCCCAGGCGGCCGATGTCGATCGTGGTTCTCCTGGTGGTTGTGGCCGCCGTGGTGTTCGTGCTGCTCCGCACCCTCGGTGACGCCTCGCTGTTCTTCTACGAGGTTGACGAGGCCGTGGCCGCCAGGTCCGAGCTCGGAGCCGAACGCTTCCGGGTGGTGGGCACCCCACAGCCCGGGCTGGTAGAGACCCGGCTCGACGGTCAGGCAGCAGTGGTGTTCACGCTCTGTGTGGCCGACGTGCTTGCCGATGTGGCCCATCTTGGCGACCCGGCAGAACTGTTCCAACCCGGTGTGCCCGTGGTCCTCCAGGGTTCCTGGGTGGCTGGCGACCCTCCCGGGCTGCACGGCCTTCCGTTCGCTGCGGGCGATGGCTGGTACCTGCGTACCGACCACATGGTCGTCAAGCACGACAACGACTACCGGGGAGATGAGGCCGAGTTGGAGTCATGCGGGGCTGGCTCGTGACCGACCGGTCCGGGACTTCGGCGATCCGTTGAACGCCACGCTCGGAACGGGGTTCGTTGCCCTAGGTCTGGCTGCCTCCGTCATGGGGGTGTCGAGCATCTCCTACGGTCTGCTGACGCGGAACCGGCGCCTCGTGGAGCTGTCCCGCAACCTCGTGATCCTGGTGGGTGTAGCCGCCGTCGGCCAGTTCGCCGTGATGGAGCGAGCGCTCATTACCCGTGACTTCACGGTCGCGTTCGTCGCCGAGCACGGTAGCCATCGCACCCCTGCCCTGTTCAACGTGGCAACCCTCTGGTCGGCTCTTGAGGGCTCGATCCTGTTGTGGGTGCTGATCCTGGCCGGTTACGTGGTTGCGGTTGCCTGGCGCTTCAGGGGCCGTCTCGCTGACCCGATGGTGGCGTGGGCCCTCCTCGTCTTGTTCATGGTCTGCACCTTCTTCTTTCTTCTGTTGGCAGGACCGGCGTTTCCGTTCACCCGGTTCGAGCCATGGGCCGGTTACGACGGGCCAGGGCCCAACCCGCTGCTCCAGAACCACGTTCTCATGGCATTTCACCCGCCGGTCCTCTACCTGGGTTATGTCGGGTTCACGGTTCCGTTCGCCTTTGCCATCGGTGCCTTGGCTACCGGCCGGATGGGAGAGGGGTGGCTCGTCAGCACCCGCCGGTGGACGCTGCTGGCATGGGGATCCCTGACCGTCGGGATCGTGCTGGGGGCCTGGTGGTCCTATGAGGTGCTCGGCTGGGGCGGGTACTGGGCGTGGGATCCGGTCGAGAACGCCTCGTTCCTTCCGTGGCTGACCGGTACGGCATTTCTTCATTCGGTGATGGTCCAGGAGAGGAGGGGAATGCTGAGGGTCTGGAACCTCTCGCTCCTGAGTGCCACCTTTTCCCTCACCATCCTCGGAACGTTTATCACCAGGTCCGGTGTTCTCGACTCGGTTCACGCCTTCACAGAGTCTGGTATCGGGCCCATGTTCCTGGCCTTTTTTGCACTGGTCGTTGCCGCCACGGTGGGTCTCATCGCCTGGCGGGGCGACGACCTCCGCAGGGGTGGCGAGATCGACGCCCCGCTGTCACGAACAGGGGCGTTCCTTGCCAACAACCTGCTGTTCGGGGCGTTCGCCTTCGTGGTTCTGTTGGGAACGGTGTTCCCTCTCCTGATCGAGGCTGCCAACGGAAGCCGTATTTCGGTGGGGAACCCCTACTTCGAGCGAATGACCATGCCCATTGGGTTCGCCCTGTTGTTCCTCATGGCCGTCGCACCTGCGCTGCCGTGGGGAAGGGCCGGGGTCGAGCTCTTGTCGAGGAGGCTCATGTGGCCGGCTCTGGTTGGGGTGGGTTCGATGGTGGTCGCCGTCCTGGCAGGCAGCCGCGGTTGGGCGCCAACCCTGGCGGTGGGTCTGGGGGGTTTCGCCGTGGCGGGAGCCGTCAGGCAGCTGCTCCTTGCAGTCCGGGCGCGCGGTCCGCGTGGCCTCTTGGGGCGTTCAAGTGGCGGCATGGTCGTACATGTTGGTGTGGCGATCGTGGCCGTCGCATTCGCCTGTTCCTCTTCGTTCCTACGACAGGCCGAGTTCAGCTTCGATGAGGTGGGCGACAGGGCCTCGATAGCCGGACACACGCTGGTGTTTGAAGGCCTCGAGTCGGTGGAGCTGTCTGAGAAGAACGAGGTCCGGGTGTCCGTGCTGGTCGACGGTGAACTCCACAAACCTGCAATAAGCACGTTCCCGTTCGGCGGGCAGACCATCGGTACCCCTGCAACGCGTTCATCGATCTGGGACGACGTCCAGCTGGCGGTTCTGGCGGTGCCCGAGGGGTCGGGTTCCACGATCGTGAGGGTCACGGTGCAACCGCTGGTGTGGTGGCTGTGGTTCGGCGGCGGGGTGATGGCACTCGGAACGCTCATGGCGGCGGTACCGGGCCGTGCTCGGAACGAAGATGTGGAGAACGACGGCACCGTCGCCGAAAGGTCTGGCATAACCGGGGTGGCGAGTTGAGCCCGGTGCGGGCGGCTGCCATCGGCGTGGGCCTGTTGGGAGCAGTGCTCGTGGGTGTGCTGGCAACCCGTGACGCTGGACCCACCCGCGTAAGCATGCACCTCGTCGGTCAGGTGGCGCCTCCGATCATCGGTACCACGGTCGACGACGAGGCTTGGAGCCTGGACGACCAGCGGGGCCGCTTCGTTGTCGTCAACTTCTTCTCCACCACCTGTGTGCCATGTATCAGGGAGCATCCCGAGCTTGTGGCTTTCGCCGAGGCACACGCCGAGGCCGACGACGTACGGATCGTAAGTGTGGCGTTCGATGACCGGGCATCGGCGGTCGAGACGTTCTTCAGGGAGAACGGTGGGGGCTGGCCGGTGCTGGCCGAAGAAACCGACCAGATTGCCGTCGACTGGGGCGTGGTGGCTGTACCAGAGTCGTATCTCGTCAGTCCTTCGGGCCACGTTGCCGCCAAGGTGGTGGGCGGTGTAGAGCGAGAGGACCTCGAGGAACTGCTTGCCGCCGCCAAGAGGTCCATCGAATGAAGAGGCGTGCGGCCTGGCTCCTGATCATCCTGGCTGCGACAGGCGCCCTGATGGTTGCCGAGACGGCGGACCGGCCGGCGTTGACCAATGCCGACAGGGTGCACGATCTGGCCGAGGACTTCGCCTGCCCCGTCTGTCAGGGACAGTCCATCGCCGAGTCCGACGCACCTGTGGCTCGGACCATCCGGGCGACGATCGTGAGGATGGTCGATGACGGAGCCACCGATGCCGAGGTTCGCGATCTGCTGGTGGCCAGCTTCGGAGAGGACATCGACTACTCGCCGAGCGGACGTGGCCTGACGGGTCTGGTCTGGGTGCTTCCCGTACTGGTGGTCGCCGCAGCGGCTACGGGTCTCTGGCTGGCTGTCCAGCGGTGGCAGGGAGGCTCGACACGAGGTCGACCCGGTGGCGGCCGCCCACTGGTGCTGGCCGGGGTTGTGGTGGTCGTGATCCTGGCGGTGGTGCTCATGACGCGTTCTACAGCGGGTCGGGGAAGTAGTGGCTTGACGTCGGGAGACATCAGGTTGTCTACCCGGACGCTGCTCATCGAGGCAGGTGTGGCACCGCCGGCCGAGGCCATCCAGCTCTACGGTGAGGTGCTCGAGATCCAGCCATCCAACGTTGAGGCACTCGCCTATCGGGGCTGGGCCCTATGGCGCAGCGGCCAGGCAGAACAGGCCCGGTCCGATCTGGACGCCGCAATCGACCTGGATCCTGCGTATCCCGATGCGCGTGTTTTTCGGGCCTCGCAGCGGTTCTCCGACGACGACACAGTCGGCGCCGCAGCCGATCTTGTGGTGCTCGACGGCTTAGATGCGGCACCCATCGTTGGTGACTTGGTCGCCCAGAGCCACCTGAGAGAGCGCGTGGCAGGGGGCCTCGCCAGAAGCGGGGAGATCCTGGCTGCGCTCGAGTTGCTCGACTCGGGCCTGGATGCAACCCCTGGATCTGCCTCACTGCTGGCGGAGAGAGGCTGGCTTCTGGCAGGAACCGGAGAGCTGCAGCTTGTCGAGTTGAGCCTCGTGTCCCTGGATGAGGCCGTCAGGATCGAGCCGGACAACCCCTGGGCACTCGGATACAGGGCTCTTGTGAACAGCGTGCTGTTGGACCGTCAGGAACTGGCCCTGGTAGATGCCGAAGCGTTCTTTGCCCTGTCCCAGAGGCCGACCGGCCTTGCTGACCTGCTGGTTGCCGAGGGGCTGGGCCCCGCCGGCTAGACGGCTAGCGAGGCCCGTCAGGTGGTGACGTCTGTAATGCAGACGGTGTCGCCCATGGGGAGCGATGAGCTCAGGTCGGTGGTGGCCTCGCCGTAGAGGGCAGCCAGCATCCCCCTCACGAGACCCCGGTCCACCGCGCAGATGACCGGGTATTCGATGGGTGCGCCGCCGAAGGGGCAGTGCTCGGAAACGATGCGAAGCTGGTCTCCGTCGGCCCTCACTGCCCGGGCTGCGAATCCGTGTGCCGTGAGGGCGTCGGCCACCACCTGCATCGCCGACCTGAACGACCGCTGGATGTCCTCGGGCCCGATGGATTCGGCCATGGAGCGTCCTACCTCTGCTCCGACCTCCTCGGCCATCTCTTCTGCCTGACCCGCAGGGAGCATCGCAAGGGCGCGGCCCAGCATGCTGATGAGCAGGTCATCACGGGGAATCGGCAACTCCAGAGGGGCTGACGGGTTGGTCGCCCTGTAGTGCTTGGATGGCCGGCCGGCAGATGCACCCTCGAGGTGCTCGACTGAGATCTCCAGATAGCCGCCGGCTGCCAGCTTGTCGAGATGGTGGCGGGCGACGTTGGGGTGCAGGTCGAATCGTTCGGCAGCCTCGGTGGCAGTAGCCCCACTGGCGCGCTCGCGGGCGAAGAGGAAAATGTCGCGCCTCGTCGGATCGCCGAAGGCACCGGTGATAGCGGTGACTGCCGAAGCGAACTCGGTTGGCGTGAGGGGTGCCCCATCCACATCGCTAGCCTACCGAACACGGCTCCCGGACCGCCGGGCCCACGTCCGGGCCAGCCGCAGACAGAGCTACCTTCCAGCCTCAGGAGCACACGTGGCAGGCAACAACCCCACCCACGACGACTCCGCAAATCGGGCAGTTCCGTTTGCGCAGGCCAATGCAGCGACGAGGGTAATGCTCATCGCTTCAGGCAAGGGCGGTGTCGGCAAGTCCTCGGTAACAACCAACCTGGCGGTGGCACTTGCCGCCCGCGGTAGGGACGTCGCGGTCATCGACGCCGACGTGTGGGGTTTCTCGATCCCCAGGATGCTCGGGGTGGACCAACCGCCGACCGTCATCGACGACATGCTCATACCTCCCGAGGCGCACGGGGTGAGGTGCATCTCCATGGGCTTCTTCGCCGACGAGGATCAGCCGGTCATCTGGCGCGGTCCGATGCTCCACAAGGCGCTCGAACAGTTTCTGACAGACGTCGCCTGGAACGAACCCGACTACCTGCTGGTGGACCTGCCTCCGGGAACCGGAGACGTAGCCATCTCCCTCGCCGGGTTTCTTCCGACCGCCGAGATGTATGTGGTGACGACCCCACAACCCGTCGCCCAAACCGTCGCACAGCGGGCGGCGTTCATGGCCGACAAGGTGAACCTGAAGGTTCACGGGGTGATCGAGAACATGTCGTGGTTCACCGGCGACGACGGTACCCGCTACGAGTTGTTCGGATCAGGCGGAGGAGGCGAGCTGGCAGAGCGTATTGGCGCTCCGTTGATTGGCAGCGTCCCCCTGGTCCCTGCGCTACGCGAAGGTGGAGACACGGGGCGACCGGTTGCTGTCGACGCCGAGAGCGAGGCGGGAGCCGTGTTTGCCGAGATGGCCCGCGTCGTCGACGTTGACCTTCGACCCACGACGCGTCGGCACCGCGAGCTCAGAATCCTCTGACACACTGAGCTGACACGTGTACCCCAGCGTGGGCTGCACGAACACAACGAGCAGGGAGAGCCACAGCCATGGATGTGAGGATCGGCGTTACCCACACGCCCAAGGAGATAACCGTCGAGTTGGACGACTCCGCTGACACCGCTGCAATCCGTGCCGACGTCGAGGCCGCACTCGACGGCACGTCGAAGCTGCTGTGGCTGACCGATGTCCGTGGGCGTCAGGTTGGTGTACCGGCCGATCGGATCGCCTACGTCGACATAGGGTCTGACGGCTCGGGCAACCCAGTCGGCTTTAGCTGAGCCGGTCCATCCTGAGCGACCTGACACACACTGGCTGCTGACCTGGACCTGTCAGCACTGAACATAGGCTGGTCGCCCCATGGCCACCCTGGTTGACCTCACCCGCGATCACACCAATCTGGATGCGGAGCAGGTCGCGCACCTCAAGGACCTGGTCAGCTCGTGGGGCCTTCTCGCAGACCTCTCGTTTGCCGACCTGATTCTCTACGGCAGGTCCGGAGTTGACACCGCTTCGACCCTCGTCCTGCTCGGGCACGTGCGACCCACAACCGGGACCACGCTCTACAGGGCGGACCTCGTCGGCCAGGTGTTCGAACAGCAGCGCCGAGGTCTGATTGCCGACTGCTTCGAGAGGTCGGAGGTGGTACATGGAACGGTTGACGAGGGGGCCGACCGGGGCCTCAACATCATGGCTGTACCTGTTGTCCTCAACGGTGAGACCGTCGCCGTCCTGGCCAGAGAGAGGACCAACGTCTCAGAACGACCGTCCAGCGAACAGGAGCGGACCTACCTGAAGGTCTTCGAGCGGTTCGCCCGAATGCTTGAACAGGGACAGTTCCCCTACCGGGACGAGGCCCGGCTGAGACACCGAACCCCCCGGGTCGGTGACGGCCTGCTGCTCGTCGACGACGAGGGGCGAATCGAGTTCTCCTCGCCCAACGCCGTCTCGGTGCTCCACAGGCTTGGAATGCAGAGGGGGATCATCGGTGCAAGGTTGGCCGACACTGGCCTGGGCGCCTCGATTCTGCGAACAGCGTTCGCGAGGCGAACAACGGTCATTGATGAGATGGAGGGCGAAAACGAGGTGGCTGTCGTCAGCCACTGCTTCCCGTTGCTGGACGGCGAGGACCCCACCGGAGCGATCGTCCTGGTTCGGGACGTAACCGAACTGCGTCGCCGGGACCGGCAACTTGTCTCAAAGGACACGACCATCCGCGAGGTCCACCACCGGGTGAAGAACAACCTCCAGACAATCTCATCTCTGCTGCGCCTGCAGGGGAGACGCCTGCGGTCAGACGAGGCCAGGGCGGCACTGGACGAGTCGATCAGGCGCATCGGGGCCATCTCGGTGGTGCACGAGACGCTCGCCCAGAGCGCCGAGGACGACGTGGCGTTTGTGGACATTGTCAGACCGTTGGTGGGGGTGGTGGAGGAGAGCGTCTCATCTCCCCTTCGTCCGGTCTCATTCAGCGTCGAGGGCGATGCCGGCGTGCTCCCTGCACAGGTGACGACGACCATGGCCGTGGTGCTCACCGAGTTGTTGCAAAACGCCGTGGACCATGCCTTTCGTTTCGAACCGGGAGAGGTTGGGCCCGATGGTCGTGGAGTGGCCACCGTCGACATCCAGATGGAGAGACGACCCGACGGCCTGAAGGTGACGGTGGTCGACAACGGCGTCGGCCTTCCCGAAGATTTCCGGTTGGAGGAATCCACCGGGCTGGGCCTCACGATCGTCAAGACATTCGTAGAGGGAGAGTTGGGGGGCTCCATTCGGTTGGACCCGGTCACAAGGGGTTCAGGCACGGTGGCCGAGGTTCAGGTTCCGTCGGCTCGTCTCGTAGGGATAAGGGACGAGGCCCAGGAGCCGTTGGCATGAGGTCCGCGACATGTGTCAGGTTGTCGTGCATGGTGACCGTATGAACAACCGGAGACCGTTGGTCGTCGCCCACAGGGGGGCCTCGATGGACCACCCCGAGAACACGCTGGTCGCATTCGAGGAGGCCCGGGCCCAGGGCGCCGACTGGGTCGAGCTGGACGTCCGCCTCTCGGCGGACGGGGTACTTGTGGTCCACCACGACGCCCACCTGACCGACGGGAGGCTCATACGTCAGGTCGACGCCAGCGACCTTCCAGGCGAGGTTCCCAGCCTCGCCGAGGCCTTCGAGGCCTGCGGCACCATGGGTGTCAACATCGAGATCAAGAACCTCCCCGGAGACCCCGACCACGGCGACGTCCACCTCGTGTGTGAGGCCGTTGTGGGCCTCGCCGGGGCGTACAGGCCGTTCGACCAACTGCTCGTGTCGTCGTTTGAGATGGAGTCCGTGGATCGCATACGGGCCTCCGAGCAGCGCCTTCCTACCGGCTGGCTGGTCATGGAGCGCTCGGGCCAGGTACTGGAGCGGACCGTGGCACACGGTCATGGAGCCGTGAACCCGTGGGACGACCTGATCGACGAGGCACTGGTCGCGGCAGCCCACAAACTGGGACTGAGGGTTAATGCCTGGACCGTGGACAACGCTGACCGGATCGCCGAGTTGGCGACATGGGGTGTGGACGCGATCATCACGAACCTTCCCGGAACCGCCCGTCAGGTTGTAGACGAGGTGGTTCCCGCCTGACCGCCGGTAAGGGTCATGGTGCAGGTGGGTCAAGTGGCACGACCAGGTCAAGTGCAGCGGGCCGGTGTCTGAGGGTGAGCTCGGAGGCCTCGCCCAGGTAGTCGCCATCCACCTGATACGGGACAGGTCGGTAGCAGCTGATCTGGATCTCAGACAGGTTGCTGCGATGGTCGACGCCTCGGCACTCCGAAACCGGTGTATTGCCGAACCCCAGGGCCCCGACCAGGACCTGCACCACGTTGGCCAGCGATAGCGACCGCATCGTGACCATCGCCAACGGGCTGTCCAGGCTCGTGTCGGGTGAGAGTGACAGCGAGCGACTCCCAAGATATGTGTAGGGGTCTGTATTCAGGCAGACACCGAACATTCCGTCGACGCCCGAGGCCACGGGGTCTCCCAACTTCTCCTCGTCGACCCGTCGGACGGTCACACGAAAGGCGGGCTGTCGGCGGTCGTAGTGGTTGAGCCAGGTGTTGCAGGCAGCGGCCACGAAGAGAGGGTGCCCGGCGAATCGCTTGAGAAGGCCGCCGCGCCGCTCGATCTGTTCCACAACGGCGGCGTCAAACCCGATACCGGCATTGAAGAGGAAGTACCGGTCGTCGACCTGGCCCAGGCCGACCCGACGAATGGATCCGGCTTCGATGGCATCAAGCACGGCGCCTGTGGCCTCCACCGGGTCGTCGGGCAGCCCGAGTGTGTGGGCGAAGACGTTCGTGGAACCACCGGGAACGACAGCCAGGGCCGTCTCGGATCCGGCGAGACCGTTGGCGGCCTCGTTCAGCGTGCCGTCTCCGCCCAGGACGACAACGACGTCCATGCCGTCTTCCGCGGCACCTAGTGCGAGGCGCGTGGCGTGTCCGCGCCGGCTGGTGGTGGCGACCTCGAGACGGTGGTCGGCGGACAGGGCCTTTTGGATGACGGTCCGCGTCCGGGCGGTGACAGAAGAGGCCGAGGGGTTGACAACCAACAGGACCTTCATGACAGGACCCGGGACGCTTCAGCGAAACTCGCAGCCGTGGCCATCAGGCCACCCTATGCATGCTTTTGGCAATGGGGAAAATGCTTCAGAAATCCGTACCGGGTTTGCCGGTTGACCCTTCTCACCGGGCACACTGTCGCCCATGATCGTCGTCGTCTGTGTGAAGCAAATCCCGGACCCGGCAGACCCCGGTGCCCTGGATCCTGATACGAAAACCCTCAAGAGGGATGTCAAGCTCATCTTGGATGAGTCAGATTCCTACGGGGTCGAGATGGGGCTGCAGCTGGTGGATGCCGCCGGCGAGGGCGAGGTCCGCCTCGTATCCATGGTTCCCAACAGCGAGGTGAGCGGCCTGCGTACCGCCCTCGCCATGGGTGCCGAGAGCGCCGTCCTGGTGAGCGACGAGGCTCTGGCCGGCTCCGATGCACTCTCCACAGCCAAGGTTCTGGCCGCAGCCATCCGACGCTGTGAGCCCGACCTGGTCCTCACCGGTACCGAGTCCAGCGACGGCTACACCGGCACCGTTCCGGCCCAGGTAGCCGAGTTGATGGACCTGCCCTCGGTGACCTTCGCCAAGGAGATCGCCGTCGCCGACGGTGTCGCAACCGTGAAGCGCCAGACCGAGGACGGCTACGACGAGATCGAGTGCAGCCTGCCCGCAGTGGTTTCGGTTACAGCCGGCGTAGTGGAGCCCCGCTACCCGTCGTTCAAGGGGATCATGGCTGCAAAGAACAAGCCGGTCGACGAGGTTGACCTGGCCGCCCTGGGAATCGACCCCGGAACCGTCGGTTGGGCCGGCGCCGGCCAGGAGATCACCGACATCGCCGAGGCACCTGCTCGTGAAGCGGGCGAGGTGATCGTCGACGAGGGCGACGCCCATGAACGCATCCTGGCGTTTCTCGACGACCTGAAGATCCTCTAGGAGGCGGTAGATGGGACTCTCGAAGATCTGGATCTACGGTGAGGCCAGTGACGGGGTGGTGGCCACCACCACGCTGGAGCTGCTGGCCAAGGCCCGCACCCTCACCGACACCGTTGAGGTGGTCGTCCATGGTGACGCCTCAGCCCTCGCCGACGTGCTCGGCGAACACGGAGCCTCAGCGGTTCTCTCAGTCGGCGACCTCGGTGAGGGCCTCCCCGGACCACGCGTGGCCTCTGCGATCGCCGGAGCAATCTCTGCCGGAACCGGCCCTGATGTGTTGCTCTGTGGGACCACCTACGACGGTCGGGACGTCGCCGGCCGCCTGTCGGCCAAGTTGGATGCGCCCGTGATCACCAACGTGGTGGACCTCGTTGTCGACGGTGACCGTCTCTTGGGTGTCGAGCCTGTGTTCGGTGGCAACACCGACGTTACGACCGGCTTCACCGGCGACGGAACCGCAATCTTCCTGGTGCGGCCAAAGTCCTTCACCGCCGAGACGGCCAGTGGAGCATCAGCCACGGTTGGCAGCATCGAGGCCGGCGATCTCGGCAACACGGCCGGCGCTGTCGTGAAGAACCGCTTCGTAGAGGAGAGTTCCGGCCCCAAGTTGGACGAGGCCGCCATAGTCGTCTCCGGAGGCAGGGGCATCGGAGACGCCGACCGCTACGAGATGATCGAAACCCTGGCGTCCCTGCTCAAGGGTGCCCCCGGTGCCTCACGGGCCGTGGTTGACTCGGGCTGGGTTCCCTACTCCTACCAGGTGGGCCAGACTGGCAAGGTCGTCAAGCCCACCGTGTACCTCGCATGCGGCATCTCAGGTGCCACCCAGCATCTGGTCGGCATGAAGGGCTCCCAGAACATCATTGCCATCAACAAAGACGAGGAGGCACCCATCTTCGGCGTGGCCGACCTCGGCATTGTTGGTGATGTACACAAGGTGCTGCCCAAGCTCATCGAGGCACTGCAGTCCCGCTGAGGGGCCTCAACTCCCCGGGGTCTCAACTGAGTAGTGGTCGCCCGAAGCCAGGGCCCAGGCGAGCCCGTCGGCGGGATCTTCAACAGCCAGGTTCAGGTGCCAACCGGTCTGCTCGCCATCCACCTCCCAGCGCCACCAGCCCATCTCTGCAACGGCTTCGCCAATGTGATCTGGGTCGGGTGGCCATGGGTCGTCCGGCTCATCGAGCAGCCCCGCCAGGCTGGATGCACACCACCAGGCCTCAAAGCGGCCCCGTGCTGCGCCACGGCGGCGCCCATGGGCCCCGCCCGACGCTCCAGCCCATGCCATGAGGCTGATGGCCTCGCCGGGCTCGAGCCTTCGCCACCGCACCTTCCGGCAAGCGCCATCGGACACGAGGGTGGCGATGGCCGTCGCCGCGCTGCCACCTACCACCACCGACATGGAGTGCCCGTTCGACTCGTCGGTCCAGGTCCTGGCCAGATCACGAAGAGCCCCGAGCCCGGCGAGTGCACCGCCTCCAACTTCCTCGACCGGTCGGGGCAGGCTCACCGCTTCGAGCGTTCCGGGATGTGGAACGGGGTCCTCGAGCCCGTAAGGCCCGATCTCGGGGACCAGGTAGACGGGCTCCCAGGCGACCAACCTGAGGGGTAGCCCCATGGGGTCGTCGCTGCCCAGGTCTGTCGAACCCGCCAGGTCGTCACCGCGGGCCACCCGTTCGTGTGCGACCGTGGCACGAAGTGGGCCCTGGGAGAGGTGGGGGTCGAGTTCGCTCCAGGCATGGGACGAAGCAGCCACCTCAGCTAGTGGAGCCGGTCCGAACCTGATGGCGTCCCTCATGACAGCGCGGGCAGCGTGGGGTCCCGGTGCCTCATGGGCCAACCGATGCTCGGCATGGTCGGCAGCGGGCCAGAGTTGGTGCCCGCGGTCAACGGCCAGGCGCCCACGCGAGGCGAGGGTCTCGAGGAGGTCCCACTCGGCGGCTTCGCAGAGGTCATCGACCAGCCGCAGAAGACCGTCAAGGTCACCCTGATCCAGGAGACGGTCAAGGTCGGCACCGTGGGTCAAGATGGCACCCTCAGAGCAGTGGCCACGGAACCCGACGACCGCTGGTGTCCACGGGAAGTTCGCCATCGGACAGCAGGGCCGTAGCCCGAGTCATGACGGCGTCGACCTCAAGGGAGTCCAGAAGGGAAGACAGGGAGGGTGGCAGCCCAGCGTCGACGAGGTGGGCGAGGTCGTCTTGTTCTGCGGCGGGGATCGGGTCACCGCCAAAGTCCCAGATGACGGTCCGGACCTTGAACTGGTGGTGGAAGCAGAGGGCGTTGTCGACAGCCCAGACACGGCCGTCGGTGCCTGCCAGAACATGTCCGGACTTGCGGTCGGTGTTGTTGGCCAGAAGGTCAAAGATGGCCAGACGTCTCAATTCGTTCTCTCTCCCAGGCTCTTCGCAGAGCGTGAAATAGTGCTTGCGGTAGTCACAGGGGATGTACAGCTGGACGGATCCCGCGCCGAGCGGGCCATCACGGACCACGGTCGGTGGAATGAGGCCCCATCCGAGGTGGCTGGCCAACTCCCATGCGGCGGCCTCGCGCCTGTACAGGTTGGCAGGGAAGTCACGGAGGGGCCGCTCGCCCCGCCCGGGCTTGTACACGCCCTGGAGGATCTGGCCATCTTCGGTGGCCGGGGCGAGGTCCACAAGGAAGGTGCCGTTCGAGGACCACGGCATCTGGCCCAGGAGTTCCATGTCGCAGGTCTCCAACGTCTTCAGTGCCACCTCGTCGGAGACTGGACCACGGTTTCGGAAGGGGGATTCGGGTGCCGTCTCGCCAGCGGTCACGTGTTCAGTTGGCACAGGGACACCAGCCGCCGGACTCCGGTTCAAGCGGTGCGCCACACCATTCGCACGGTGGGCGTCCGGCCGCAACCAGGGCGCGGGCTGACTCGACGAAGGACGCGATCTGCTCCCTGCGGAGGGGAAACCGTGCCTGGGCGGGCTTCAGGTCTTCGTCGCGTATCAGCTCCTCGGCGATCAGGACGAGGCGGTCGGTTGACTGTTGGTATGTGACCCCGAGGCTGCCGACCACCCAGTCGGCCTCCTCTGGAGCCTCGAAGGCGGGGGCATCGTGAGCGGGGTGGTCATCGGTATGGAGCGACGGATGGGAGACCGGTGGGAGGTCTGCCAGCATCTTGTCAAGGAACTCGGCCAGCCCCGCCATCTGCTGCTTTTCCAGCTTCAGGGACACGACCTCTCCCTTCCTGTGAGCCTGGATGAAGAAGACGCGTCGTCCGGCGGGGCCCACGGTGCCGTTGGTGAACCCATCGGTGTCATCCCAGTCGATGTCGGGTCGTTCCATTGTCCTCGAACCTAGCGTTTCGGGTCAGGAGGCGGCCGGGCCGGCCACGGCCCCGTTGCCGTTCAGGCTCAACACCACAGGGTGATCGTCGGAGTGGAGCACGGCGCTTACCGAGCAGGGTCCGATAACGAGGCGTTGGAACATGTCGAGGGGGCTGCCGAGGGAAGATGAGAGGGCCACCTTTATCGGATCGGCGTGGGACACGCACACGATCGTCTCTCCGGGATGGGCTGCGACGAGGTCGGCGACCTGGCTGGTGATCCGGGCCTGCATCTCTGCAAACGACTCGCCTCCGGGGAAGCGGAAGGTGGAAGGCTGCCGCTGCACGGACCTCCACGCCTTGAGCCGCGAGAGTTCCTTCAGGCGCCTCCCTGTCCAGTCGCCGAAATCGCACTCGATGAGGCCGGGGGCCGTTCGGACCCTCAGCCGAAGGGCCCGGGCGATCGGAGCAGCTGTCTCCCGGGTACGTTCCATCGGAGAGCTGTAGACAGCGGCAACTGCACCCCCCGGCATCGTGGACGCTGCTGCAGCCAGATTTGTTGCGACGGCCGCGGCCTGCCCGATTCCCTCATCTGAGAGGTGGAGGCCGGGGGCGCGGCCGGGCAGCGTTGTTCCCGTCGTGGGGGTGCGACCGTGGCGAACGAACAGCACAAGGGTGGAGGACACGGCCGCTCAACCTACTCTGCGGCCGTGGAGCAGTCGTCCGCCCTGGCCCTGATACATGAAGAGGTCGTCTCCTGTGGTGCGTGCCCCCGCCTGGTGTCATGGCGCGAGCAGGTGGCCCGGGAGAAGCGAGCCGCCTACCGGGATCAGGACTACTGGGGTCGTCCCGTGCCCGGGTTCGGCGACCACGGTGCCAGGATCCTGATAGTCGGCCTGGCGCCTGCCGCCCATGGAGCCAACCGGACGGGCCGGGTGTTCACCGGTGACCGCTCGGGGGACTTCTTGTTCGCTGCCCTTCATCGGGCCGGGCTGGCCAGCCAACCTGAGGCGACTGGCATCGACGACGGCATGGCGCTCACCGACGTGTTCATCACGGCGCCGGTCAAGTGTGCTCCACCGGCCAACAAGCCGACACCCGGTGAGCGTTCAGCCTGCCGGCCGTTCTTCCAACGTGAGTTGGCGGCTCTGGAGGAGGTCAGGGTGGTGCTGGTCCTGGGGGCCATCGGTTACGCAGCCGCTGCGGTGGAACTCGACCTCACCCCTCGCCCACGCTTCGGTCACGGTCTGGAGGTTGACCTCCCCGACGGTCGCTCGCTCATCTGCTCATACCACGTGAGCCAGCAGAACACCTTTACGGGTCGCCTCACCGAGCCGATGTTTGACGCTGTGCTGGGTCGTGCCCGGGAACTGGCCGGAGCGTGACCGCCGGTCGGGCGGCGGTCGCAGGGCGATAGCCTCGGCGCCGTGGTCAAGCCAGGTCGATTCCTACCAGCGGTGCTCGCTGTTGTGCTGCTCGCCTCCGCATGTGCGAACTCTGGCGAGCCTGAGGCATGGGGTGACCAGGCCGACGAGACCGGCAGGGGTCTGGCGGAGAGGAACTTCCTGGACTCGTGTGTCGAGGCCAACGGGGACCTCTCAGAACTGAAGGCCCGGTCGTACTGCACCTGCGTGCTGGCCAAGGTCAAGGCAGCTGTCTCCTTCGAGGAGTTCACCAAGTTCGATGACTTCATCGACACCCACCGGACCGATGTCACGGCCGAGATGCTCGGCGAGAACTTTGGATGGTTCGCCGAGGCCGTGGAGGCCTGCCCCGTCTGACCCGGGTGGCCTGGTGGGAGATCGAACCACCTATGCCGGAAGGTCCACAGACACAGCCGGGTTGGCCCACTCCGGCCATCTGGATCTGCTCTTGGCGGCGAGCTTGTGCATCAGGGCGATGGCACCCGGGTCCGAGTCGCCGGGGCGGCCTTCGATCACGCCGTCCGCCAGCATCGCCATGATCACCTGACGACCCAGCTCGGTTCGCACGACGGTGAGGGTCCAGTCGCTGTTCTCACCGATTCCCCCGGTGGAAATGTCGGCATGTTCAGCGGCAAAGTCGGGGCAGTGGTTGCAGCCGTCCCGGGTCCATGCGTGGCATTCCTTCAGGTTCACCTCGTGGTAGTCGCCGTTCTTCATCCAGATCTGGAACACGCCCTTGATGTTCATCTTGACCATTTCCTCGCGGCGGAGGCGGTACTTGGCCCAGAAGAGGTCCTCGAATATGGCGTCGTCGAAGGACTTGGAGCAGAGCAGGCCGATGTTCAACTTGATGGGTTTGCCGGCCTTGCCGACCCTGCGGTGCCACATGACGGGTCCCACCGAGGTCTGACAGCCCATTCCCACGAGCGCAAGGGAACCCAGCCCCTGCTGACGGGCCTCTTGGATGGCTATCGTGTTGGCGGAGTAGGTGTAGCGGCTTCCTGAGGCGGCAAGGACGGATTCCCTGTCGGTGGCGAGTGACGGTACGGCCTTCCAGCCGCCCTCGCCCTCGGTCCCTGACACGAGCGCACCGTCGAT
>JACNLA010000038.1:0-49919 GCA_014381745.1 Actinomycetota bacterium
GTAGTCAGCGGGCCTGCCTGACTCGGCCCCCGGTGAGATGCGGGCGGTACAGTCCGCTGGTGCGCGCTCTCGTTATTGAACATGATGAACACGGACCGGCCGAGAGCGTCGGTGAATACCTCGAGGAACGTGGCTTCGAACTCGAGGTGTTCCTGGTCCTCGACGACCCCGATGATCCCGTTTCGCACAAGGCCTTTCCCGATGCCACCGGGTACGACGCACTGGTGGTAACGGGATCACCGTGGTCTCTGGCCGACCCGGATCCAATTGGGTCGTGGATCCACCGTGAGGTCGAGATGGTGCGTGCCGCCCACTACGCCGGTACCCCCGTACTTGGCATGTGCTTCGGGGGTCAGGTCCTCTCAGCGGCCATGGGTGGCACCGTCACCCGGGTAGACAGCCCCGAATTCGGTTGGTGCAACATCGAATCAGTCGATGGTTGTCCACTGCCGACCGGCCCGTGGTTCCAGTGGCACTTCGACGTGTTCACCGTCCCCGACGGCGCAATCGAGTTGGCCCGCAACGACTTCGGACCCCAGGCCTTTCGGATCGGGCGGAGCCTCGGAACCCAGTTCCACCCCGAGGTCACGCCCCGTCTCATCTCCGACTGGCTCGACTACGGCACCGAGGAGTTGGCGGCGAACAGCGTCGACCCGCATGCGATGCTGGCCGAGACGGTGGAGCGGGCCGATGCAGCCCGTAGCCGTGCAGCCGACCTGGTCGACTGGTTCCTCACCGACGTTGCCAAGCTCTGAGCCACTTGACGGTGATCCCCGTCAGGCTGTCCAGCCGCCGGCGGGACGCTCGAACCACATGTTGATCTGGCCGGTGCCGGCTGCGGACTCATAGTCCGAGTACCGCACACCCTGCGAGGTGCAGTCAGGACCGCCCATCGCCGCAACCATCATGAGGTAGTGGCCAAAGAGTCCCTCAGGGGCATGCCGCCTGAAATCCGGGTAGTTGTCGATTACCGACCGGTGGTCGCCAGCCTCCCACCACCTCATGATCTGCTCGTCTGCAGACCTCGCCTCTTCGGAGATCATGTTTGAAGGATCCGAGGTCTCGTGACTCCGAATCTGTCGCATAGGCCAGAAGCGGTGGCTGAGGCTGCCCGAGGCCAGGATCACGACGCGCCGGTCGAGGCTGGCAATAGCCTCGCCGAGCAGGCGGCCGAAGAGGAGAAAGTCGTCGGCCTCGGCCGTCGCACAGATGCTTCCCGTGAGCCAGCGCTCGTCACCCTGCAGAAAACCCAGCAGGTTGACCGTGCCGTAGTGGATCGGCAGGTAAGGGTCGTCGATGGCTGTGATCCATGTGTCATCCCTGTCGACGGCCAGGCTCTCAAGGGCGTTAGCAAGTTCCGGGTCACCGGGGATGTCGTAGGGCACGGCAGACATGCCCCGCGGAAGCTCATCAGAGGTGAAGTGCCCGGTGCGGCGTTCATGGCTGGTCACGACCATCTCGAGAAGGGTGAACCAGTGGGTATCGAGGACGACGATGGTGTTGGGCTCGAGCCTGTCAATGCATTCGGACCGGAGCCTGTGCAGGCCTGGAACCAGGCTGATCTCAGAGCCGTCGTTGAGGTCCAGGCGATCTTCCTCGGACATGACGATTGGCGGTACGTGGGAAACCACAGCCGCTCCGACGATTTCACCCATGTTCAGCCCCCGGTCGCTTGGTCGTCTACAGGGCGAGACAATTTCATTTGGACCCAAACATTCTAGTCGGCGAGAGAGTCCAGAACCCTCGCCACCCGTTCCACCTCGGTATCGGGGTTCACAAAGCAGAACCGCAGGACCGGTCGACCCTCCCACCGTGTGGGCACACAGAGCACCGTTCCGGAAACGGCGTTTTCGACGGACCACGCCTGGTACTGCTCTTCTGACCAGCCCCTTCGCTCGAACAGGACCACGGACAGGTCGGGTTCCATCACGAGGTCCAGGAAGGGACGCAGTCGAACCTCGTCTGCCACCCCACGGGTAACCGCCAGCACGGTCTCCACCGCCTCGCTGTACCTGTCGGTGCCGTAGGTGGCCAGCGAAAACCAGAACGGAAGACCCCTTGCCCGGCGGCTGAGGTGGATCGCGTAGTCCGCCGGATTCCACTCTGACCGGTCGAGCTGTTCGAGGTAGCTGGCGAACTGGGAATGAACGAGGGCTGCGTGCACCGGCTCTCGATAGACGAGGGCGCAGCAGTCGTAGGGAGCAAACAGCCACTTGTGGGGATCGACCACAAATGAGTCCGCACCTTCGATTCCGTCAAAGAGCGAACGAACCGACCGTGCAGCCAGCGCCGCTCCGCCGTACGCGCCATCCACATGTAACCAGACGTCGTTGTCTCCGCAGACCGCGGCCACCCCGGCCAGGTCGTCGACAACCCCGGCGTTTGTCGTGCCTGCCGTAGCCACCACTGCGAACAGGCGAGCCCGGTCATCGGTAGAAAGACCGGCTACTGCAGCAGATAGGGCTTCGCCGGTCATTCGTCCACGACCGTCACCAGCTACCTCAAGGATGTCGCAGTCCATTACACGGGCTGCTGACCCAATAGAGCTGTGTGCAGCGGGCGACGCCGCAAACATCCACCTGCCAGCCCGTTCCACCCCAGGAGTTTCCGCCCCGGATCGCGCCGCCACCAGGGCACTCAGGTTCCCCATGGTGCCACCAGAGACGAAGCAACCACCAGCCGCCGCTGGCCAACCCAGCAGGGACGCTATCCATGAAAGCGCCTGGTTCTCGGCGGCGATCGCCCCGGCCCCGGACTCCCACGTCCCGGCAAAGATCTCGGCAGCACTGACGGCAAGATCGAATACAAGCGCCGCCTCGGTCGGCGCAGCGGCAACGTAGGCGAGGTTCATCGGGTCGTCCTGGGCTCTGGTCGCGGGCACCAACACCTCGGTGAACAGCCGCAGGGCCTCAGCTCCACCAATTCCGCCGGCTGTAACCGTGTCGCCGATCTCGTCCAGGAGTTCCTCGGGCGGCCGCGCCGCTGTCATCGGGTCCTGGCCGTCGACAATGCGGTTGACGCTCCAGTCGACAACCGCCCGGAGCAGCGATTCGTCACGCGGCCAGAACCGCCCGCTCGTCACCGCTGGTTGAGCTCGGAGGTTGTACGCAACACAGTTCTGAGGAGACTTGCCAGATTGTTGGTTTCGGTGGTGGTCAGCCCACCCGTCACCTTGGCCTCCTCCACGTTGAACGCCGGCATCACCCCGTCAACGGCATCAACACCCTCGTCGGTCAACCGTACTGTCACCTTGCGCCCGTCATCGGGGTGGACACTCCGCTCGGTGAGCCCCTTGCGTTCAAGGGTGTCAAGGACCCCCGTGAGGGTGCCCCCGGTTACCCCAGCCTCTGCCGCCAGATCCCGCGATGACTGCTCTCCCCACACCCTCAACACAAAGAGCACCACGAACGCGGTCCACGACAGGGCGTGGACCGCCAGCACGTCTCGTTCCATGTGATTGCGTACCGCAGTCGCAGCCCGAAAGATGTTCGACACAGCAGCCAGGGCCTGGAGGTCGAGGTCCAGACCCGACATCTGGTCACGAATCAGGTGTTCAGCCTCGACCAACTCCTCGTCACCGGCGGCAAAGGCTCGTGGCATGGCGTCACACTACTGTTTGGGTCCAAACGTCCGGTTCTGAAACACTGTCCCTCAACAGACATCTTGAGCGCCTCGGATCGGCCAATGACAGAGCACCACAACACTTCACCCACCGTCGCCCAGACAGTCGACGTTGACCAGACCCCGATCGCGTGGCGTGAAGCTGGGTCAGGAGACGTGGTCCTATTCCTGCACGGCCTCGGCGGATCACGGATGGCATGGGAACCCCAACTCAGATTCCTTGGCAGGTCGCGGCGCTGCGTCGCCTGGGACATGCCCGGCTACGGAAGGTCGCAGCCCGGAACCGACCCCCTCACCTTCACCTACCTCGCCGACTCGGCCGCCTCACTTCTGGACACGCTCGGGGCCGACCGGGCCTCCGTGGTTGGCATCTCGATGGGAGGAATGATCGCCCTCCATCTGGCACTTCGGCACCCCAACCGGGTGACATCTCTTGTGCTCCTGGACTCCAGCCCCGCATTCGGCCTTGATGGAACCACCGATGCTGGCGAATGGGCCAACCTGAGGCTCGAACCCCTCGCCATGGGAAGAACCCCGGCTGACATCGCGCCCGCCGTACTCCGGTCAGTGGCCGGCCCCCAGGCCCCGGACCCCGTCATTGACGAGGCGGTTGCGGCGATGGCACGGATCTCATCGAGCGGCCTCGCAGCGGCGGTTCGCTGCCTGCCATCCCACGATGTGAGGGACCGGCTGGCAGACATCCCATGCCCGACACTCGTCGCTGTAGGCGACCTCGATACGGAAACCCCACCTGCCTACAGCCGCTGGCTGGCAGACGGGATACCGGGGGCCAGGTATGAGGAGATCCCTGGTGCCGGCCATCTAAGCAACCTGGAGTCGCCCAACGAGGTGAACTCCCTGGTTGCCGGGTTCCTCTCCGCAACTACCCTGTCCTCTGACTGACTGCCGGGGGGCGAGATGAGCGACATTCGACGGATACGGGTCCTGTGGCCTGATCACCTGGGCCTCCCACGGGGCAAGTACCTGCCACCCCATCTGGCCGACCGCGGGACACGCCATGCAATCACGCTGTTCGGTCTCACCTACGACCGGGACATGGTGCCTGCCCCGGGAGCAATGATGTTTGAGGGCATGCCCGACATGGAATGCCGGTTCGACCCCACCGAGGTGCGCCTCGGCTGGGAGAACGGTGTCGGCGTAGTTGTCGGCGACCTCGAACGTGAGGGGGCGCCTCTCCCCCTTGCGCCTCGCCACGTACTCGCCAACGCCATCGACGAATGGAAGGAGCTCGGCTACACCCCCCAGATCGGAATCGAGTTCGAGGCCTACCTCATGGAGCCGGACGGGGACGGCTGGAAGCCCTACCACTGCCCAGGGTCATTCGTCTACGGGACCGGGCCACTCAATGACCCGGCCGGAATCGTCAACATGATCCACGACACTGCAGATCAGGTCGGGTTCAGGCTGGAGTCGGTCAACACCGAGTTCGACGCAGCCCAGTTCGAGTTCACGCTTGAGTACGACAACGCCATGGCTGCCGCAGACGAGGCGTTCCTCTTCAAGGCAATGGCCCGTGACGTCGCCTATGAGCTGGGCTATCTGCTCACGTTCATGCCGAAGCCCATCATCGACCGCGGCGGGAGCGGCCTCCACATCAACCTCAGCCTCCTGGATGCCGATGGCAACAACGCCCTCCTGGACCCGTCAACCGACGATGGCCTCTCCGTGCTTGCAAAGCAGTGCATCGCCGGCCAACTCCACCACATGTCAGCGATGACCGCACTGTGCGCTCCCACTGCCAACTCCTACAAGCGACTCCAGCCGGGTCAGTTGTCGGGCTACTGGAAGAACTGGGGGCACGACCACCGGTGTGCGACGGTCCGCGTCAACCCGGAACGAGACCAGTCGACCCGTCTGGAGAACCGTATGCCCGACGGTTCTGCCACGATCCACACGGTGGTGGCAGCCGTGCTGACCGCCGCACGCCTTGGTGTCGAAGCCGGCCTTGAGTGCCCTGACCCCGAGACGGGCGACGCCCTTGAGGCCGCGTGTACCGAGGAGCATTCTCCTGATGACCTGTCCGAGGCTCTTGCCGCTCTGGAATCCGACTCGACCTTAGCTAATGCCATCGGCCGCGAAATGGTGGACCAGTTCATGGCCGTGAAAGCAGTCGAATGGGAAAAGTACGTCACCGCAGTAGGGGACACGGACTCCGCGAGGGACATGGTCACCGACTGGGAGAACGACACGTACCTCCCCTACATCTGAGATGGGTATTGGCTACAACCTGACGCTCGAGGATCTGGAGCATGATCCCGGGCCGCTCCTGACCCGACTTCGCTCAGAGGAGCCGGTGTGTTTCATACCAGCCCTCGACATGTGGCTTGTCACCCGTTGGGACGACGTTGCATTCATCGAGGACCACTCTGAACTGTTCAGCGCAGCTACCGAACCCTCATTTCTGGCACGAACCCTCGGCCCCAACATGTTGACAATGGACGCGCAGGAAGCGTCGCGCTGCCGTTCGGCGATGCTGCCTCCGTTCCAGGCTGGCGGTGTGGCTGGCAGTTTCGTGGCCGGCCAACTGGCCGACATGTCCAACGATCTGATCGACGATTTTGCCTCCGCTGGTTGTGCCGACCTAATGACTTCCTACGCCGCACCGTTAAGCGCTGCCACACTTGCGACAGTGCTCGGCATCGACCACCACGGCTGGGCCCAGGTGTGGGAATGGTGCGAGGGCCTCTGCTCCGACCTCGCCAACTTCACCAATGACCCTGAGTTGAGGGCGCTTGGGCAGCGCACCCGAGATTCCCTTGCCGAGGCCATTGGCTTGGCCATTGATGCAGCCGGCTCCGGAGAACCCGGGTCCGACTTCGAAACTGCAATAGGCGCCTTCTGTTTCAGCAGACCCGAGGGCGGCCCACTCACACGGGACGAGATCATCAACAACGTCCGCCTCATGATCAGCGGGGGTATCAACGAGCCGCGTGACGGAGTGGGCCTCGTCGTAGCGACGGTATTACGTGAGCCGGGCCTGTTGGATGAACTCCGTGCAGACCCGTCACTGTGGCGGCGCTGTGTCGACGAGGTGTTCCGTCTTCACTCCCCCGTGGGAACAATTACCCGTCAGGCCACCCAAGGGGTAGAACTGGGCGGTGCTTTCATCAAGGGTGGTGACCTCGTGTCAGGGGTACTCCGGTCAGCAAATCGGGACGAGCGCCGGTGGACTGATCCCGACCAGTTCAACCTGCACCGCCATGACGGTGGCCATGCGGCATTTGGCCTGGGTGCCCACCGATGTCTTGGTGAGTGGATGGGCAGACAGGTAGTCCGAATCGGTTCGATGCGACTCTTTGAACGACTCCAGAACCTGGAACTTGTCGGCGATGAGCAGGTTGATATCCGAGGCTTCGAGTTCCGCGGCCCTACGTCGCTGCGCTGCCGCTGGGACGCGCCCTGATCCGACGCCTATGGAGCGGTCTCAGACCGAGGCTGCACCACGGCGAATGTGGGCGATCGTCTCCGCTTCGGCCCTGTCGGGGTCTCCGCTCATAACTTCCCTGAAGAGCCTCAGGTGCTCATCACTTTCCTCGATGTTGTCACCTGATCGGTAGGTCTCGGCAAATGAGATCACCGCCAGACCGCGGCCCCAGATAGCGTCGAAGCAGTCGACTAGGACCGTGTTCCGGGTCGCCGAAACTATCGACCTGTGGAATGCGCGGTTCGTGAGGAACGACTCCGATGGAGCAGCCTCGGCCAGACCGGCAAAACCGTCCAGTGCCGTCAAGATTGACTCCCGGGCCTCTTCAGCGATTCCGGCAACAATCCGCGCAGCGAAACTCTCGACCGGGACCCTCGCCTCGTACATGGCCGCCACGTCCTCTGCGGTGAGGGTCCGGATCACATAGCCCTTCGGGGCTGCCTCCAACAGACCGTCACCCTGCATGCGCTGGAGTGCGTCGCGGACCGGTGTACGGGATATTTCCAAGTCGTCGGCCAGCCTGTCCATGATGAGGCGATCACCCGGCTTGAAGCCGCCGTCAAGCACCGCAGCAAGGATCTGGTTGTAGGCAAGGTCTGAAAGGCTTCGCTCGGCAGCTGCTATCGGGCGCAGTCCAATGCCCACCGTGCTCACCCGTCGTTCTCCCCGGCGAGATGGGCATACCCGTCGCGCGTCTGTGGCAACTTGCGGTCAAGGATTCGGGATGCAACGACGGTCCTCAGAATCTGTGCGGTACCCCCACCGATGGTGAACATCCTGACGTCGCGGTAGATCCGCTCGAGGGGATTGTTCCTCGAATAGCCGGCTGCACCAAACACCTGAAGCGCGTCGTTGACTACCTGGATGCTGGTCTCAGCAGCAAAGATCTTTGCCTGGGCGGCGAGGCTGGCGTCAGGAAACCCGCTTCCATCAGGGCCCCTTGACTCAGCTGCGCGGTAGGTGAGGCTCCTGGCCGCCTCCAGACGAGTGGACATGTCAGCAAGCATCCACTGGAGGCCCTGAAATTCGGCTATGGGTCGCCCGAACTGCTTCCGCTCGCCGGCGAATACGAGAGCCCGGTCGTAGGCGCCGGCCGCCAGACCGAGCGCAACGGTTCCGGCACCCACACGCTGGCAGTTGTAGGCGTTCATGAGGTCGCCGAAGCCCCGCCGGAACCCAGATGGCGGCAACAGGACCATGTCGGCGCCAACCTCCATGTCCTCGAATATGACCTCGGTCTCGGGGATGCCCCGCAACCCCATGGTTGGTTCCCTTGATCCGATTCGCAGCCCGGGAGTTTCGTCCCGAACTGCTAGGAACCCGCCGATTCCCTCCTCCCCACCGTCCTCGTCGTAGACCCTTGCGAATATGAGGAGCAGCCGGGAGACCCCACCACCTGTGATCCAGTGCTTCTTCCCGTTCAGGACGTAGGTGTCGCCGCGCCTGTCGGCTCGGGTGGTCATCTGCGAGGCGGCACTTCCAGCCCCGGGTTCGGTGATACAGATTGCCGGCTTATCGCCACCCAGCACGAAGTCGGCAGCCATCCGGCGCTGCTCCCCGGTGCCGTAGGCGAGCACAGCCGAGATCGCCCCCATGTTGGCCTCAACGGCAATGCGGCCGGTGACGCCGCAGTGTCTCGCAATCTCCTCGACAACGATGACCGCATCCAGTAGGGAGTGCCCGGGGCCTCCCAGGTCAGTCGGAACGGTCATCCCTGTGAAGCCGGCCTCCCGCAACGCGTCCACGTTGTCCCAGGGGTACTCCTCCGTACGATCCACCTCGGCTGCCCGGGGCGCTATCACCTCAGTGGCCAGTTCTCTGGCCCTCTCCCTCAGGGCCATCTGTTGCGGTGTTAGGTCCCACATGGTCATTCGCCTCCTGTGCTCATCGGGTCAGAGGTCGTTGTCGCCCACCGCCTGATGATCTCACCGACATCTACCTCGCCGAGTGGCCCACCGAGCCTCTGGATGGATCCGGGGGTGCCATGCAGGTTGGGCACCACACCAGGAACGCTTATCGGACCTGCCCGTGGATCGTCGATCGTGACCACCGACCCGCGGGCTTCCACCTGCGGGTGGGCGAGGTATTCAGCGACGGTGTTGACGTGGCCACAGGGAACACCTGCGGCGGTGCAGCCCTCGACCACCTTGTCAGCGCTGACCGAGCCGACCCAGTCAGATACCGACCTGTTCACTACCTCACGGTTGGCGATCCGGGATGAGTTGGTGGCGTACCGCTCGTCTACGAGCAGGTCGGATCTGCCCATGACCTCGACGAGGCGGTCGAACATGCGGTCGTTGGTGCAGGCGACGGTGACCCATCGCCCATCTCCCGACAGGTAGTTGTTGTGGGGCACCGACCGGTGGGTCTCGCCACCCATGCGCTCTCGGCCGTTGCCGGTGGCGGCATGAACAGGTATCAGCTCGTCGAGCAGCCTGGCGATACCGTCGTAGAGGGCCACGTCGATCATCTGTCCCTCCCCGGTCTCGTCACGGGCCCGCAACGCCAGCAACACGCCGATCGCTCCGTAGAGGCCGGTCGTGTAGTCAGCCAGGCCGGATGAGCCCGACATTGCGGGCGGTCCATCGGCCTCGCCGGTGAGGTGGGTGAGGCCGGTGAAGGCCTCAGCTATCCGGGCTACGCCGGCGGTCGAGGCCAGCGGTCCGGTGCGGCCGTAGCCGCTGACAGAAAGTTGGATCAACCCCGGGTTGGCCTTTCTGAGGTCCTCGTAGCCGAGCCCCCACGCCTCCATCGTGCCCGTCCTGAAGTTCTCGATCAGCACGTCGGCACCTGCGACCAGCTCACGTAGTTGGTCGGCTCCCTCCTCGGTTCGCAGGTCGATCTCGACGCTGACCTTGTTGCGGGCGTCGCTCAGCCACCAGTAGGTGTCGCCGGCAGGGCTCTCGGTTCCCAGCCGGCGCATGGGGTCGCCGACCCCGGGTTGTTCGACCTTGACGACCTCGGCTCCGAACTCAGCGAGGATCGTGGCGGCGAAGGGTCCGGCCAGGATTGTTGCGGCGTCCACGACCCGGAGCCCATCTAGCGGCCTCATGTCGCCACCCTCGAGTTGACCGATACGTCGAGTCGCTGGACGCCGTTGACGAAGTTGGACTCAACAAGGGTCGGCTGGCCCATCACCTCAACGTCCATGTCGGATGCAAGGAACTCCTCGAGGAGGATCGACAGCTCGACCCTTGCGAGCGATGCTCCAAGGCAGAAATGGGCTCCTCCCCCGCCGAATGCCACGTTGGCCGGCACCCTCGGTCTGGCTACATCGAACCGGTAGGGGTCCTCGAAGTGGTTCTCGTCGAAGTTGGCGCTGGCGTACCACATGACGACCTTGTCTCCGGCCGTCACCGGGGTTCCGGACAACACAGTGTCGATGGTCGCTGTCCGGCGGAAGTAGAGGATCGGTGAGGCGTGCCGCACGATCTCCTCAACCGCCGTGTCGACCAACGACGGATCTGACCTCACTCGGTCAAACTGGTCCCTGTGGTCTGCCAAATAGGTGGCCATGTGCGACATGGCCGATCTGGTGGTCTCGTTTCCAGCAAAGATCATGAGTTGGAAGAACCGGGCGTACTCGTTTTCGCTGAGGGCCTCTCCATCGATCGAGGCCTCGGCCAGCCTGGTGAGCAGGTCGTCGCGGGGCTTCGCCAGGCGGTCGGCACGTGCCCTGCGTGCGTACTCCTCGATTCCGTACGCGGCCGGGCTGTTGAACGGCAGCTCGCGGAGGGGCTTGGTGTTGCCGTAGGCGGTGGGATCCAGTGGGGCCGTGGCGGTGCCCTCCACCAGGTGGTCGGACATCTCGATCATCAGGTCGTGGTCGGATTCGGGTACCCCCATGATGTCGCAGATGACGCCTATCGGTATCGGCATGGCGATTGCCGAGGCCCAGTCCGCTGACCCCCTGGCGGCGAGGTCTCCAAGCAGCCCACGGACCCGCTTGCGTATGGCGGGCGCATAGTTCTGGACGTGACGGGGCGTGAACGCTGAGCTGACCAGACGCCTGAGCCAGGTGTGGACCGGCGGATCCAGATCAATCATCGAGGCCCGGTCAGCCCGCACATCGTCGTCGATGTCGTAGATCTGGATGTGGCCGAGTTCTGATGAATAGGTGGTCGTGTCCCTCGACACCTCAACCAGATCATCGAGGCGGGTGACCGACCAGAAGCCCGACCCGTAGGGACCGGTGTCGTTCCAAGCCAACCCGGGCTGTGCCCTCAGGTTCCTGAACACCTTGTGGGGTATGCCGCTTGAGTAGGTGCCCGGGTCGGCGAGATCGACCGTGTGGGAAAGGGTCTGGGTCATCTGGCTTCCTCCTCTATCGGGGTGTCGCTCATCTGAACCGCCGAAGGGCTTCGAGCCCGGTCCGAACGAATATGTCACGCTGGGCAATGCTGCCGCCCACGCGGTAGGTGACCGGCTTCAACTCTCGAAAGGCATCTGCTGCTTCGCCGAAATGACCCTCCCGGTAGTTGCTGATTGCTGCAGCTATGGGCCGTACGACCAGATCGAAGGTCTCATCATTCTCTGATGAGACCCCCCTGTGACATGCATCCAGACCCTCCCAGAAGGCCCCGGCACCGGGATCAGCAGGGCATCTGGCGAACGCCATGGCGGCATGGAGGTCGAGAAATCCCGTGGTGTGCAGTTGATCGTGGTTCCGCCACTTCTCAGTGATCGTCGGCCACCGGTCGCCAACGTCACATCCGGCCAACTCCAGCCTCCAGAGCAGCGATGTAAGGTCGGTGAGCCCAAATGCCCTCTCAACCTCCCCGACCTGCGAGTCGAACTCAGCCAGGCACTCATCGAACTCCCGCACCGCCACCAGCCGTATGAGCAGGTGCCAGAGAAGGTGGAGGGCCAGATGGTCGCGCTCCTCCCAGCCGGCCCTCGTGGACCTCAGGTGTTCAACTGCCTCCTCATGTCTCTCCTGCATCTCAAACACGTGCGCAAGGGCATGGAGCGCCCAGACATCGACTGGGTCGACCTCGAGTGCCAGCCGGCCGTGTCGCTCGGCTTCGTCGTAATGGCCGGACTCCTCGAGGGCAAACGCCAACTGGCCCGCCGTCCAGCCGTATCCGGGTTCGCCTGGCTGCCAGCCAGCGAAGGCCGACTCCGATGCCTTCAGTCGCCGGGCATCATCGCCGACATGAAGGTAGATGTCGTGTGCGAGTCGCGTCGCGACAATGTCGTGGGGGTGGCCGGTCGCTACGGCATCCCACTTCGCTGCTGCCTCTGTGAAGTTACCTCCGACCAGGTCGACGAGGGCATCCACGTGCATGCGTTCGCGTAACGTCGCTCCGGCGGACCTGCGGGTCGCCTCGGTAAGGCTGTCCGTCACCTCAACTCCACTGGGATCGTCGCCACCCAATACCGCTCCGGCTGTCATAACCACGAGCCCCATCACGAAATCACCGTCGGCTGCCGCCAGGTCGGCAAGCGTGGCTCCCGGGTCGCCACGAAAGTCGAAGATGTCAGCAAGAGCGGCATTCCATCCGTTGATCGTCGACGGGTCGGCAGCTGTGACCGCCTGCCCGTATTCGTCGGTCACAACTTCTTTCACAGGCCTCCTCCACATTATTTATGTGCACCGTATACGATAATGGAAGGATAAGGCCACCCGAACTACCCAAACCAAGACCGGATCGGCTTGACTATCCGGTGCCGTTCACTGAGGTTCCGCGGCGGAACCTGCTGAGCCATCCTCGACCTCCGACAAGGTCATCCTCGTCGCCAAAGCGCGACCCGCGCAATCGCCCTCTTGCGACGAACGCATCCAGGACATTGCCCGTAACTCGTGCCGCGTCATTGTCGAAATTGTCAACCGGTAGGCCCGAAGCCCAAGCCGACGAACCCACGCTGAACACCGCACCACCATTTCGCGTAGTGAACATGACCATGTCGGCCCGCACTTGATGGTCCTCCTCCCCGGAGAGCCCCGGATGGTTGAACAGGATCTCCTCGGAGACCTTCATGTAGTCATTCGAAAGACCAACAGCACTTGCCAGAATCCGGGCATGGGGAGGTGATCCGAGGAGTCGGTCGTATCGGTCGACCTCCATCGCTGCGGTTCCTCCCGGCCGAAGTGCCTTCGCCCCAACGTCCTCTCCATGTACGCCGTCAAATACCCACGCCACGGAGCGATGGAAGCTGTCTGGCATCCGGGAAAACGGAATTCCCGAACTTCTACCCTCAGCAGCCATTCCCACACCGAAGACCTTCTGAGGTGGACGCCCCTTGGCCCGCCAGAGACCACACCTCTCATCTTCCAAGAAATGGTCGTACTCCCCCGGCTCCGCCTGCCATGGCCGACTACCGGACTCTGCTCGGCGAACCTCAACCATTGACCGATCGCTGTTGTAGGAAGCCAGCCAGTAGAAACCACCACCACCTAGATACATGATCCGTCCGCCTCGACACGAATACGTCTCCCATGCATCAAGCATCGCTCTGCTCGCATATGCGGGATACGAACCGGTGACCGCTACCCGGTACTGAGACAGTGCCCCAGCGCCATCACGATCAAGATCCTCGTCCGTAATCACGTCAACACTTCGACCCGTGGAGCGGAGAAATGCCAGGATTGATAGATCGGTTGCAAGACGACCTGCAATCGGCAGATCCGGTGACCGGTTGAGCGGTTTGAGTTCCGCTACAGGTCTTAGCCGCGATGCCAAAGATATGCCGGCACTGTCAGCGGCTACGTCCAGAGTCGAACCTCCGAAGTCTCTATAGGCAGCCGCCGGTATGGCCTTGACCTGAGTATGGACCCCTGGATGGACATTCCCCGGTCGACGGCCTCCCTCGGCCATGTAGGACATCGTCGGCAGAACCAGAACGACGTCAGCCTCCGGGCTGGCGGACCTGACCACAAACGTCAACAGCAGCCTGTCGCCAGGTGCTTCAACAGATAGTGCGTAAACGCCGGACGGGAGATAGTCGGGAAGCTTCAGGCTGCTGGCTACCTCCCATAGGCAGTCGGTCAGAGCCTCAGCAGAGTAGCGAAGGGCTGCGTAACCCCCGGGGTCCAGAGACCACCGGTCGCTGGCGCCAGACCAGTGGGGCCCTGTGACACTGCCGACAGGAAGGTTCACGGAAAACGCATCGTTGCCACCGGGTCCACGATCACTCATCGACCGGCCCGGATCGTCGATCCCCGGCAGGGGAATCCAGTGGGCTAGGACCCCCTCTGCTGCCGACAGCGGGTCGATAGCGATCGCATCCAAATCAACGCCGTTGAGACCGATACCAACCGAACCGATCTTTCCGGTGAAAGCATCTGTAATTTCAGGGCCGGTGCCACCAGCTCCGATCCTCACGACCTGACCGCCGCCCCCTTCGGGATAGGAGATCTCGCCGTCGACAGTCTCGGTACCACAGTCGAAGTAGTGCGGACCGAACCTTCCGTTGTAGGGGTTAACTATCGGGCGGACCTCAAGAACCACGGATTCCGCAGCGAACCTCAGGACCATGAGGTGCCATGTGTGCAACGCAAGAGGTGTATCGATCGACAGTGAACCTCGCACAGACCTCACCGTCGCTCGCCCTGAGGGATCCACGACAAGAGCCATCTCATCGCCACCGTTCCAGGACACGACAGTCTGGTCGCACTCGAACCGAAGAGTTGGATACACAAACGCCCACACCAGGCGGCCAGGTCGAGCAGCCAGATGATCGTCTCCTCCCGTCACCTCGAAGTGGCTTCCGGGAGCAGTCCGCTGCGGCCGCACCTGGACCGTGGCAGGTCCGATGCCATCGACTTCAGATATTGAGGTGCCCGGACCTAGGGGATGTCCATCGGCGTGCTCAACCCGTACGACGGTCATCTCTACCTCCACCGGTTTGTCGGCCGAGAGGTGGACAGCTATTTCAGCTCCCGGGAGGACGCTGATGTCTGCCAGATAGCCGGTTAAGCCGGTCACTGTTCACCCTCCAGCGCTGCAATCCGATGCAGAAGGAACCGGTGGACTGCCAGTTCCGCGGAGCTAAAGACCTCTGTAGTTCCCTCACGGTGGTCGCTAAGCACATAACGGGCATACGGCTGCTCCTCAACAAGTTCCCATCTCGCGCCACTTTCATCTCCACGAAGATGTGACAAAATCCGCAGGTTGACGTCGGAGTGTGGGCCAAAAACGGCCGCTTCCAGATTGGTCAAGACCGTCCTATCGCACAGCGCAGAGATGACAGCGTCCTGCTTCTGACGCCAAGACCTGACCACAGCCACGTCGGCATCATCAAGCTCGTCATACAACACTGGCAAGGGGCCATCAGAGGCAAACCGCCTGAGCACGTTCTCGGTAATCCTCGCCACATCATTGTCGTAACCGTCAACCGGTAGAGCCTGACCCCAGGCGATCGACCCGGTACAGAAACTGGCCCCACCTGAATCAGTCGTCGCGTAGGTCATGTCGCATCGAACACGCGGGTTGGAGACCGCCGACTGGTTTGGCAGGTTCACGTAGAGATCCTCAATCATCACCAGGTACCCATCGGCTAGCCCCTCCGAAGAAGCGAGAAGGCGGGTGCGGCCCGGGGTTCCGAGGGTCCGTGCGTACCGGTCGATCTCCATCCCAGCTGCACCACCGTGGGCCAGGCCGAAATCACCGAAGAGCTCCCCGTCCACCGCATCGAAGATCCACTCAACACCAGCCCCGTATCCATCGATCTGACGCCTGTAAGGCCCCGAGATGTCCATCCCCTCGGACGTCGTCCCGACTCCAGTCACCTTCTGTGGACCACGGCCCCTGTTTCGCCACACCCCGCCGCGGACGCCATCGGCCATGTGGTGGTACTCGCCGGGTCGGGCCTGCCATGCACGTGTGCCACCTTCGAGTTTGCGGACCTCGATCACATCGCCGTCACCCACAAACGAAGTCACCCAGTAGTAGCCGTTGGCACCCAGATACATCAGACGACCGCCATCGGCCATAAAGTCCTCGGTGGCCTCAAGCATGTCGCCGCTGTGGTACTCAGGGTGTGTGCCCGTGATTACCACGTTGTAGTGCTTCAGAAGTTCCAACCCCTCCCTGTGTACATCGTGGTCGGTGATGACCTCGTAATCGATTCCAGTCTGTTCCAGCCAACCCACGATCGAGAGGTCCGCCGGGAACTGCCAGGTGGTGTCAATTGCTGCAGCGCGGTGCTTTGGATTCATGTCGATGATCGGTCTACGCCAGCCCGAGTAGCAGACCCCGGAAAGATGGTCAGCGTGGTGGTCGTAGGTACTCAGCCCGAACTGTGAGTTGCGATATAACTCAACATCGGCGGGTGCCAGCACCGGAGTGTGGGAGACAATCGACTGTGCAACCTGAGCATCAAATGCCATAAGCATGTTTGCATAGGCGAGATAGGAGGCGGTCGGAACCTGGAATGCAACCTTGGCAGTCGGACTCTTCGCCCTTACAAAGAACGGGGCATACGCCTCGGCCGAACCCGCCCGGAGGCGTATCGCGTAACAGCCGGAGCGAACCTGCGGAACCTCGAATTCGATCGTCGGGGACCACCGACAATTTGTCATAGAACTCTCGGCGAACAACACCCCTCCGTACTTCTCTGGAGCAGTCAAAAAACACTCGGTCCGGCCATCCCAGTTCCATCCGGTCATTCCACGTGTGGGCATGTTCACCGACCTGGCGGTGAGGCCGTTAGGACCCACGTCCAGCAGGTCAGTAGATGCACCACTTGGTGAATATCCGGCAGAGGTATCCCAGAACGCAATCACACCGTCTGGTGAGTCACCAGAACGGAGCGCCTCCGCCACCTCGCCAGCTCGACAGCCATCCACGATCACCGGGCGATCCAACTTTCCATTGAAAAGCCATTTGACGTGTTTCCCACGTTCGGCGTTTTCGTCCCAACAACCAGCCAACACCAAAGGTCGTCCAGACCTCCGGACCTTGCGACGGGTCCTCTCGACGACCACCGAATCAAGATCATGAGGGACCGCCGGAGAGACGACGGAGTTCGTCGACGAGACAACAGCAACCTGACTCAGGGTGATCTTCCGTCGTCTCGGATCACACGTTGCAACCACCAGATACCAAACGCGTTCCATGAGCGGGACCTCTGCCATCACATGATCGGTATCAGTCCCATCCCCCAGCCAGAACTCCAAGTGGCCGGAAGAGCCGATGCCCAGCGCCCATCCACAGTTGCTTGACAAATCGAAGTTCCCGATCAGCACCTGACGTCCGGTTCCCACCAATGAAGGCCAGACAAAGGTTGCGACGGTAAAGGGCTCCGTCCCCTCAAGAAGTTCCACACCATCATCGACGACCGCATGGCTGCCAAGTTGGGTGTACTGACGGTGGACGCTGTGCACGCCGTTCACCGGATGATCAACCTCGACCTCAACGAATCCTGGCCCATCAGGGTGGGCATCACCATGAACCAACCGCACCAGTTGCACGTCGGCACTTTGAGTTCCCTCTCCCGAGACCATGACCTGAAGCGAATCGGCTGGTTTGACGCTTATCTCCTCGGAATACGCAAACAACTTCTGGGTCGCCATGTCAGGACTCCATGAGATCGTGGATCCGCCGAAGGAACACGGCGTGATATGCATCGTCCAGCGAGCCGTAGACCTTCTCATCAACCTCTCTCGGCGGAATCCCACGAACTCCAGAGAGGGCGACGACCCGATATGTGCTGAACGGCTCGACGGTCATCACTGCGTACTTATCGGCCAACTCACCCTTCCTGAAATAGTTGAGGAGTCGATCCAGTTCGGGTGAGTGCCGACCAACCGGTCTGGCCTGATGCTCGGCAACTACCGCCTCCGTAACAAGTTCCCTTAACTGCCACCGATAACGATCATTGAACCTGGCTACGGCCACAAGGTCCTTGTCGTCGGTTAGAGCAGCCTCCTCACTGGTGAGGTCGCCCTGTCGCTGGCTTGCCGCGGCAATTCGTTCAGATTTGTGCTTATCACGCCACCGCCGATACTGCCCGGGGATTCCGTACAGGCCTCCCTTGGTAAACAACGCGGTGAGGACCACGACAACGCCAATACCGATGATCCGTATGGGACCGATGCTGATCAACCCGTTGTGGACGAATACCACAAGGGCGGTCCCTATGACGACTCCCTCAGCCGACCCCACACCGCCGACCACGACCATCGCGAACATCAGCAACAGGAGGCCCATGTCGAAGACGCTTGGGGCCATGCTCCGGTTATAGGCGGCAAAAAACCCTCCGACCATTCCCAGAGCCGAGGATGAAATTACGAAGAGGCTCAGCCTGATTCGGACGAGGTCGACACCGATTGCGTCGCCATACGCCTCTGAGTCGCGGGTCGTCCTTAGCAGCAGACCCAACCGGCGACCCTCAAGCACCCGATACAGGACAAGAACTAGCACGAAGGGAACCAACGCCACCAGCACACGGATTCGGAGACCGTCTATCGAGAACATCTGGTCCTTGGATAGGTAGGTTGGTAGGCTGATGAGACCTCCAGAGGCGGAACCGAACCCCCGCGACTGTTTGAAGAACGTGCGCGCCACCTCGACAACACCCAGCGTCAAGAGGGCGTAGTACATCCCGTCGAGCCTCTGTGCTGGAACTCCGATAACGACGCCCATTACGGCCCCGGTGACAGCACCGACGACCAACATGACATACCAAGGGAGCCCTGTCTCTAGTGCCACCCGCCCGGCAATGAATCCAGAAGTCCCGACGATGGCAAGGGTCCCGAGGCTGAACACTCCAGCCGAGCCCATTACCAGAGCCCACATGATGTTGATTGCAGCGTAGATGGCAAAGATTCCCATCACATTCAACGCTGTGCGATTGTCCACTACCACGGTTAGAAGCGCGAACAGCACCAGCGCCACAGCCCACCAGAAGGTCCTCTCGTCAACAAACTCCCTTTCCCGCCGAAGAGTCCTGGGGTTCACATAGGCGCGTCTTGCGAACGCATGCCGATCGCTCCTGACCTGACGCCACTGGTGGAGAGGCCGGCGCGACCTGACGAAGGTCTGTCTGATGCTCTTGAACTTCCTTTTACTCATCAGCTTCTCGAACCTCGTCCAGAAGGCCACCAATACCTCGTGGCCTCGCCAGCAACACCCCGACAACAAGTGCGAACTGCGTGTAGAGCACGTACTGCCCTCCGACGAACCGAGCCGTACCAGCCTCGGTCGCCCCCAGAACCAGCGCTGCTAGAAGTGCTCCGGGAATGGACCCCAGCCCACCCAGCAGGGCTATGACGAGGCCCTTGATGAGCGGCGTGCTCCAGGAGTACGGACTGGCGAAGAAGATCTCCTGGAGGAGTACAGCTGAGAGCCCGGCGAGCGCTCCCGACACCATCATGACCACGACCGCTGTCCGGTTCAAACTCACGCCTACGAGTGCCGCACCCTCTGGATTCTGCATGAGCGCACGTACTCGTAGCCCACTGCGTGAACGCCGGAACCAGATGAGCGTTGCCAGAAGCACGACTGCTGCGGTGACAATCATTCCTGTCCGATCTGGAAGGATTACTGTGCCGAACAGGTTGATGGAGTCGAAGGTGAATACTGACGGGATATTCTTCGCCTTTGGTCCGAACACCCTGAGAAGAATCTGGGTGCCGACGAGGTTCAGCGCCAACGTGATCGTCAACGACCGGACCGGGAAGTTCTCCTGACGCTTGATCGGCAGGAACGCGACGGCAACCACGACCAACCCCGTAAAAGCACCTGTAACCACACCCGCGATAACAACTCCTACGGGATTCGCGGAGACCTCCGTACCGAACCACCATGCCCCGTAGCCGGCAAATCCGAAGGTGATGCCGTGTGCGAGGTTCAGTAACCCGAGCGACGACCAGGTGAGGGAGATGCCGATAGCAAGTAGCCCGTATCCCGCCGCCAATGACAACGTTGACACCAAAACGGCTACGAGCGTTTCCATCAGTGGTCCACCGAGATTCCGGCGAAGGCATCTGCCGCATCCTGTTTGATCTGACCAGAGTGCATTCCCAGTATGCGGTCCATCCGTCCACTCAGCAGGGGAATGCTCTGCTCGGCAATGACCATCGCCCCCTCGCCCAGTTCGACCTGACCGAGTGCATCAATCACCCCGGCCGCGATCTTTGGCGCAAGGCCCAGAGACGGTTCATCAACAAGGAACACGCGGTTGTCACCCATCAGCCCCCTCGCCAACGAGACCATGCGTCTCTCACCTCCGGACATCTTTCCGACAGGCATGTCCAACAGCGGTCGCAGGGGGGGGAATATCTCCAACACCGAGTCCAGACGACCCCGCCGCCGCCGCCATGTACCTGACGAGGTGACACCGGTCAGAACGTTCTGTTCGACTGTTAGACCGGGAAAGATCGCATCGCCCTGCGGAAGGAGAGCCACACCACTGGCAGCTATGCGGTGTGTACGCCTGCCGGGAGCCGACATCCGCCTGCCGCCAATCTCACGGCCCCCCAAGAGGATGCTTCCAGTCTGCCAGTCGGTGAGGCCCAAAATTGCCCGGAACAGGGTCGTCTTGCCGTGACCGTTAAGGCCCATTATCGCCAGGCGCTCACCTGCATGGACCACAAGGTCCAGATCATGGATTACCCGCATGGGTCCATACCCTGCGCTCAGCGATCTGATCTCCAGCAGCCCTGTCACAGCGTGGCCTCCGAGATTTCTTCCTCTGCGCTACCGGTGTCGAAATAGGCGTCTCTGACCACGGGGTCGCTGAAGACAGCCTCCGCTGAGCCCTCGGCAATGATCCTGCCAACATCCATCACCGCAACCCGATCCGTAATGGCGTCCAGCAGTTCCAGCCTGTGCTCGACGATTACCACGCCGATCTGGAGTTCCCAGGCGGCTTCCTTGATGATGAAGTCCAACTCGTCGATCTCCGCACTCACGAGACCAGACGCCGGCTCATCCAGCAGCAGAACCTTGGGCCTGCGCATCAACAGGCAGGCAAGCAGTACCTTCCTCCTGTCGAGAGTTTCAAGACCGCCACACGTAAGTGCCTGAGGGGCGTCCAGGTGGACCATGTCGACGGCCCACTCGGCATCCATCCTGGATCGCGTGGGGGAGAATGCCTTTCTGGAGGCCTCCATCACCTCTGCAACCGTGAGATTCTCGGGAACTACCGGATGCTGGAAGGTACGAGCCACACCGCGCCTGACACGGTATGGGTGCCGCAGATCATTCAGGGACTCACCATCCAGCCTGACATCACCTGTGTAGTTCCGGTGGCGACCGCTCAGGACGTCCAGCAAACTTGTCTTGCCCGCACCATTCGGGCCCGCAATCCCGACGATCTCACCCGATGTGACGTTGAGCGAGACACCGCTGAGAATCTCGCGCCCACCAAGACTGAGGTGGATTTCTGAACACCCGAACTGGTGTCCAGAAATCCCTCCGCCCTCAAGATCCACTAGTCAGTCTCAGCCCTGTGCCCATGGGGGTGTGATGTAGTCCACCTCGTCGTAGGGCTCGGGGTAGATGATGCGGTGTGCACCGTCCTGCACCTGAAGGAACAGGTGGGCCTGGCCTGCCTCAGGATCCGATACCTGGTCCGGGTAGGTCTGTCCCGAGTGGTTCTCATCAAACGAGTAGAAACCGGTGACGCCTCGGTATGCAGTCTTTTCGATCGCATCGATTACAGGACCGAACTCCGTGGTCCCAGCTGCCTCGATAGCGTCAGCCAACAACTGGACGGTGTCATAGCCACCACCCGTGTAGGCAAGCCCCATTGTCCCCGGGAAACGCGCCTGGTATGCGTCCCTGAACGCCTGACCCTGCTCGTCGGCGTAGGTTCCCAGCACCGTGCCCCACACGAAGCCCTCTGTCGCCTCACCACCAAGATCCAAGAACTCAGGTTGACTCGGTCCGTACTGCAGGTACACCAACGCACCCTCGACCGGGTCAGCACTAAACGCCTGGGCGAATGCCGCCAACTCGGCCGCCACCCAGTAGTCGATCATGATCACGCCAGCATCCGAATCATGCAGTTCCGCAATGACCGGCGCCCAGTCCTGAACGGGGAACTGAATGTCAGTAATCCCCCCCAACTCCCATGTGCCACCCGATGCTTCCAAAGCAGCCTGGGTGGCCTCGGAGATAACCTGGGTGTAGGCGATCTGACCCTGCACGATGTGCATCCGGTTGTTCTTCGGGACCCACTCACCAGAAGCCGCCAGGTCATCTAGAAACGCTGGAAGACCAGCCCCGTACCACACCTCAGAAGTATCGATCTGGAACATGTTCCGATAAGCGACAGGGTCCGAGGCGTAGAGATCCAACATCGACTGCTGCGTGTTGCCATGCAGATAAGGCGCCCCATAGGCAGCAGCAGCATCCATGGCCGGCTGGGGAATCAACACGAATGGCGACAGGATCGCATCAACCTCAGCATCAGCCATCGCCAAGAACCCGGCCGCCGTCCCATCAGGAGTCAAAATGTCGGTATCGACGATGAAGGTCTCCAACGGCCGACCCAACACGCCACCAACAGCGTTGATCTCCTCAATAGCCAACGTGACACCGTTCACCCAATCCTGATGGTCCGCAACACCCACAGGACCAGACTGATTCACCGGCAAACCCAACACAATCGGCTCACCAGACGCCGGTACAGCAACCTCTACGCCCTGTGCCCATGGGGGTGTGATGTAGTCCACCTCGTCGTAGGGCTCGGGGTAGATGATGCGGTGTGCACCGTCCTGCACCTGAAGGAACAGGTGGGCCTGGCCTGCCTCAGGATCCGATACCTGGTCCGGGTAGGTCTGTCCCGAGTGGTTCTCATCAAACGAGTAGAAACCGGTGACGCCTCGGTATGCAGTCTTTTCGATCGCATCGATTACAGGACCGAACTCCGTGGTCCCAGCTGCCTCGATAGCGTCAGCCAACAACTGGACGGTGTCATAGCCACCACCCGTGTAGGCAAGCCCCATTGTCCCCGGGAAACGCGCCTGGTATGCGTCCCTGAACGCCTGACCCTGCTCGTCGGCGTAGGTTCCCAGCACCGTGCCCCACACGAAGCCCTCTGTCGCCTCACCACCAAGATCCAAGAACTCAGGTTGACTCGGTCCGTACTGCAGGTACACCAACGCACCCTCGACCGGGTCAGCACTAAACGCCTGGGCGAATGCCGCCAACTCGGCCGCCACCCAGTAGTCGATCATGATCACGCCAGCATCCGAATCATGCAGTTCCGCAATGACCGGCGCCCAGTCCTGAACGGGGAACTGAATGTCAGTAATCCCCCCCAACTCCCATGTGCCACCCGATGCTTCCAAAGCAGCCTGGGTGGCCTCGGAGATAACCTGGGTGTAGGCGATCTGACCCTGCACGATGTGCATCCGGTTGTTCTTCGGGACCCACTCACCAGAAGCCGCCAGGTCATCTAGAAACGCTGGAAGACCAGCCCCGTACCACACCTCAGAAGTATCGATCTGGAACATGTTCCGATAAGCGACAGGGTCCGAGGCGTAGAGATCCAACATCGACTGCTGCGTGTTGCCATGCAGATAAGGCGCCCCATAGGCAGCAGCAGCATCCATGGCCGGCTGGGGAATCAACACGAATGGCGACAGGATCGCATCAACCTCAGCATCAGCCATCGCCAAGAACCCGGCCGCCGTCCCATCAGGAGTCAAAATGTCGGTATCGACGATGAAGGTCTCCAACGGCCGACCCAACACGCCACCAACAGCGTTGATCTCCTCAATAGCCAACGTGACACCGTTCACCCAATCCTGATGGTCCGCAACACCCACAGGACCAGACTGATTCACCGGCAAACCCAACACAATCGGCTCACCAGACGCCGGTACAGCAACCTCTACGGTCGTAGCAGGGGCAGTCGTAGCAGGGGCAGTCGTAGCAGGGGCAGTCGTAGCAGCAGGAGCAGCGGTCGTTGCTGCAGGCTGCTCAGTTGCACCCTCTTCGGTCGATCCTCCACAACCCGCCAGCAGCAGGAGCGCAGCCGACACAAGGCCGATCAGTGTCATTCGTCGCATTATCAGATCCCCTCCGGTGTCAGCCACGAGCGAATTGCCGCGCCACTTAACACCCAGTTTGTATGTCGTCTAGGATTGGGGATCATCCAGTCCTTGTACATCGGTCATTTGACCGAGGGGACATGAACAGGACCTGAGGTACCAAAGCGTTGCACGTTCACGCTCGGACGGCATCAGAGGTGGCAGCCATTGCCTCCTCAACTACCGGACCTGCTCAGCGCGCCCATGATCTTCTAGTTGCTCTCAAAGCGGTTGTGCCAAGCATCGCGTCGAACATCACTCTGTCGCAACAGCGCGGCCGAGGCCACGAGTCGCTCGCGTGCCACGATTACGACAGCCAAGTCGAAAAACGCCTTAACTCCATCAGTTTCGACCACGAGGTGAGACTTCTCGGTTTGCACGACCACCGCAATCCAACTCGTATGCGCGACATTCCAGACGGACCAGAAAGCAACGATTCGGTAAGGGAGTTCCTGTATCCAGCCGGTTATGAGGAGGGAATGACCACGGCCCTCTTCACTTCAAGCAACCGCTATGTGGGCCTGCTCAACATGTCAACAGATGACGCCAGCCAACCGACCAATAATGCGCGATCGCTTGTAGGGATGCTTGCAAAGGCAATAGCGAACGCCGTGGATCCGGCCCTGGACATTGATCTTCTGCTTAGCGGCTTCGACAGCTTGACGGATGCTGCCCTGATTGATGTCGATGGAGTTGCTCATCCAGTGGGTGACCGACCGATGGGACTGCTTGCCGACCACCGGGTCGCTTCAGCAGTAAGCCGACGCCTCACCAGCGGATCTGGAAGGTGGTTGTTGAACACCACTGATGGAACCTGGTTACAACTACACGCATTCAGGCGCACCGAGAGTCAGATGCAGTCGATCCTGACGGTTGTGGAACCCAGAACCGACCTGTTGGGCCTCACGCGCCGCGAACTCCAGGTACTCAGCCTTATCATCTTCGGCTGTCAGAACGCTGAAATCGCTCGACGGCTCGACATTGCCAGACGAACTGTGTCTACACATGTGGAGGCGATCCTCCACAAACTTGGCCTCCCCAACCGTTCCGCTGCCGTCGCTGTGGCTCTGGAGAACGGCCTGTCCCTACTGGACCTCGAAGAGTTGAGTGCCAACTGAGTTGACATCTGTCAGGGGACCCTTGGTTCCTACTCCCCGGCGTGTCGAAACAATCATCTCCCGATGCTGATCGAAGCACTGGGACACTTGTCGGCTATCAGAGAAGCCCGGTCGCACGGAAGCAGCCCGTCGCCAACCACAACCGAGATAGCCGTCTCGTCATCCAGCCTGAAGATCTCTGGCTCAAGCAACTCACACTGACCGATGCCGATGCATTTCTCGGCGTCAACCACCACCCGGACCATCTCAACCCCGTTCATGCCACTCCCAGGTCCAGAGAGAGCACACCGTGTACGAAGTTGGAAGGTGCCCTCACCGGCTCGCCCTCCTTTGAGAGCACCAGATTGCGCTTGAGCATCTCCTCCAACAGAACCCGGATCTCCATCCGGGCCAGGAACGCCCCCAGACAGAAGTGTGGTCCCCCTCCGCCGAACGAGACATGCTCGTAGTCGAGCCGCGAGATATCGAACCTGGCTGGATCCTCGAATACTTCCGGATCCCTGTTGGCCGAGGTGTACCACATCACGACCTTGTCGCCGGCTGCGATCTCGGTCCCGGCCAGGCTGGTGTCGACGGCGGCGGTCCTCCGCATGTGCATTACCGGTGTCGCCCAGCGCAGCACCTCCTCGACCGCCGACTCCATCAGGGAAGGGTCGGCCATAAGGCGGTTCCATTCATCCGGGAACATGGCGAAGGCCTCGGCACCGTGGGTAATTGCCGTTCTGGTCGTCTCGTTCCCGGCAAAGACAAGGACCTGAAAGAAGTTCTTGTACTCGGTCGGTGTCAGGCGGTCTCCGTTCGACTCGGCCAGCACGAGGTGCGTGACCAGGTCGTCTCTGGGATCGGCCGTTCTCTCGGCGCCGATGCGCTCGCCGTACTCGTACATGGCGAAGCTGGCCGGGCTGCCGAACGGCAACAGCCGCAGCGGTGTTGTGTTGCCGAAGGCATCATCGGGCAGCGTCATTTCGCCGGTGGTGCCCTCGATCAGATGGTCGGACAACTGCTTCAAGAAAGCGGCATCTTCCACAGGCACTCCCAGGATGGTGAGAATCACCCGGATCGGCAGAGGTGCCGCCACCAGATCCACCCAGTCGCCACCGCCTCCGGCGATGAAGCCGTCCAGGAGTTCTGCGGCTATGGAACGCGTTGTCTCCTCCCAGACCATGATGTTCCTGGGGGTGAACGCCCTGCTGACCAGTCGGCGCAACCTGGTGTGGTCTGGTGCGTCGCTGTCGATGATCGTCCGGCGTGCCTCCAGGGCGTCGGCCTCAAGGTCCCAGAGGTTGGTGTGGCCGATGCCCGATGAGTAGACCTCAGGGTGCTTGGACACCTCGCCGACATCCACGTGCCTGGTGACGGCCCAGAATCCATTTGTCTCATAGGGATGCCACATGAGGCCAGGAAGGTCTCGGATCGCCCCTAACCGGTCGTGGGGGATTCCGTCCAGATAGATGGATGGTGTGGCTACGTCGATCACGACAAGTTGCTCCTCAACTGAAGTCGATGAACCGGGCTCGTTCCCAGTCGTTCACATTGTCGGGATCGGGGTTGTTTTCGGCAGCCAGAGCCACCTCGGCCCTGGCAATGCTGCTAAAGCTTGTGGCGAACATGTCGCCGAGCATGGCAGCGAGTGCACTCCCCTCGAAGGCGTCGATTGCTCCGGAGAGGTTCGTCGGCAGGGGCACGCAGTCCCCCGGGTTGGTGTACATGTCTCCCTCCGACATGGCTGGAAGCTCGAGCGACCTCTCAACCCCGTCGCACCCGGCGGCAAGTAGGCCCGCTATGAGCAGGTACGGGTTGGCGTCGGCGCCAGCCGATCTGAACTCAACACGGTTGGATGACGATCCGGGCTCGACCACGCAGCGGGCCAGGACGGTCCTGTTGTCGAGCCCCCAGTGCACGTGCGTGGGAGCGAACGTGTAGGGCCGAATCCGCTTGGGCCCGTTCGTCGTGGGGGTCGCCACGAGCGACATGGCCAGAGCGTGCTCAAGCATTCCTGCAGTCCAGCAGGACATCAGCGGATTTGGCAGGTGGTCGGCTTCGGCGAAAGCGTTGGATCCGTCCACGATCAGGCTGGTGTGGACGTGCATTCCGGAGCCGGATTGCTCGGTAAACGGCTTTGGCATGAAGGTCGCCCTGAGGCCGTGTTTCACCGCCACCTGGTGGACGATCGACTTGAACAGAACCGTGTTGTCGGCGGTCCTCATTGCATCCGTGGGGCCAGAGTTGAGTTCGAACTGGCCAGGTCCGTACTCGGAGTTGGATGACTCAACCTCGATTCCGGCACCTGCAACAGCAACCCGCATCTCTGCCAGGACCTCCTCAGCTCCAATCGCGTCCGTCAGGGAGCTGTACTGAATGTGTTGCTGAATGGGTTCCCAGTCCGGGGTGCACAGGTAGAACTCCAGCTCGGTTGCGACGAGGGGATCAAGACCGAGTTCCAGACAGCGGTCAATCTGTCGAGCCAGCACAGTTCGGGGCGCAAGGGAGTGGAGGTCCCCATCCACCCCATAAGCGTCGGCGAACACAAGCGCGTAGCCCGGACGGTGGGTCAACAGGCGGGCGGTGCCGATGTCTGGAATGAGGCGGGTGTCCAGGTAGCCGGTGTCCATGTTCACGAACTCGTTGTCTGGAAGGTCGTTTTGCATGTCGAACACGAAGATGGCGTCGGCGATGGCGACACCACGGGTGGCACATGCTGAAAAGAACCGCTCCTTGGGAATCCGCTTGCCGCGGAGGTGCCCCTGCGTGTCGGGCACCGCTATCTCAACAGTGTGCACGTCGTGTTCGTCGCACAATGTACGAAAGGACTCGAGGGTGTGGGTGGGGGGTGTCATTCAGTTCTTCCTTGTCTTCATCGGGTCAGTTGGTCTACTTCATGGTCAGGACGAGGCGACCCTTCAGGTCTCCCCTCCTGAGGCGGTCATGGGCCAGTTGGGCGTCGACCAGCGGAAGCGTCTCCACCGGCTGCACGATTGACGGCTCGCTGCGGGCCAGATCCAGCAAGTCGTCCAACTGTGCCCGGGATCCCCAGAAACTGGACATGAAGCGTGCCTCATGGGGTACGGCCCCGAGGCCGAATGGAATACGGCCGCCGTAGAGACCAACGACCGCTACAAGTCCCTGGCGACGGACCGCCTCGGCAGCCAGGACCATCGTGGACTCAGCGCCGAGGAAATCCAGCACGACGTCGGCCGTACCGATCCCGTCATCGGGGCCGAAGGCCTCGTGCGCCCCGACCTCCAGGGCGGTGCCCTGCTTGGCCGGGTCGAGGTCCACGGCCACAACCGTGGTGTCGGTCAACAGCCGCAGGTAGCGGATGGCGTACTGACCGAGCCCACCGGCCCCGATCACAAGTGCCCGTCCGGCTTCGCCCCGGTCCCGTAGCAGGTCGAGGCCGTGCATTACGGCCCGGTAGGCGGTAAGGCCGCCACATGCAAGCGGTGCCGCAGCGACAGGATCAAGGCCTTCAAGCACGGAGAGATACGACTCGCCCGGTATGCGCATCCTCTCGGCGTATCCACCGTCGGTGAAGAGCCCCGCCTCTGTGGCGTCGGGACAGATCTGTTCGAGGCCGGCTTCACACTGTGTACATGACCTGCAACCCCACGGTGCATAGACCATCACCGGCCCCAACCTCTCGTGGACACCGGTCACCTCGTGTCCGAGGATCATCGGCAGGTTGCTGGGGAAGTCGCCGTCGACCACATGTAGATCGGAACCACAGACCCCACAGGCGGTCACATCGATGATGGTCTCGCCGTCGCCGACAACGGGTTCGGCGTGGTCATCCACTACTTCGAGGCCTTCCCCGACACCGCCCAGGACAACTGCGCGCATCAGTAACTCCTCGGCATTCCGAGCACCTTCTCACCTAGGAAGGAGAGGATCAGGTTGTTGGTGACCGGAGCCACCTTGTAGAGCCTGGTCTCGCGAAACTTGCGCTCGATGTCGTACTCGACGGCGAAGCCGAATCCACCGTGGGTGTCGAGTGCCGCGTTGCCGGCGGCCCACGAGGCCTCTGATGCGAGCAACTTGGCCATGTTGGCCTCGGGGCCACATGGTTCGCCGCGGTCGAATAGGTCGGCCGCCCGGTAACGCATGAGGTCGGCGGCCTGGAGGTCGGCGTAGGCACGTGCAATCGGAAACTGGACACCCTGGTTCATGCCTATGGGCCGACCGAACACCTCCCTCTCAGATGCGTAGGCGGAGGCCCGCTCCACGAAGAACCGGCCGTCACCGATGCACTCGGCGGCAATGAGGATGCGCTCTGCGTTCATTCCGTCCAGGATCTGGCGGAACCCGTTTCCCTCCGTACCGACCAGGGCTCCGGCCGGCACCTCCATGTCATCAAAGAAGACCTCGGTGGTGCTGTGGTTCATCATCGTCGGGATCGGGTTGATGGTGAGCCCCGGGACCAGCTCTCCCGCAGGGTCGCGGAGGTGGATGAGGAACACGGACAGCCCGTCGGTGTGGCGCTCGCATTCGTCGGCCGGCGTCGTCCGTGCGAGAAGCACCATGAGGTCCGAGTGGAGCGCCCGCGAGGTCCAGATCTTCTGGCCGTTGATTCGCCATGTGTCACCGTCGCGTTCCGCCCTGGTCCTGATGCTGCCAGTGTCGGACCCGGCGACCGGTTCGGTCACGCCGAAGGCCTGCAGCCGAAGATGGCCGTCGGCGATCTCAGGCAGGTACCGCCGTTTCTGGTCATCGGAGCCGTGACGGAGCAGGGTTCCCATTACGTACATCTGTGCGTGGCAGGCGCTGGGATTTCCGCCGCTGGCTGCGATCTCCTCGAGTATCACCGATGCGCCGGTGAGGCTGAGACCGCCGCCGCCGTACTCCTCAGGGATGAGGGCCCCGAGCCAGCCGTGTGAGGTCAGGTCGGCGACGAACTCATCGGGATACCGGTCCGGCTCCAGGCCCCTCCAGTACTCACAGCCGTACTTGTCGGCCAGGCGGCGGACCTCGGTACGAACTGTCTCCAGGTCGTGTGCATCGGTCACTGGCCGGCCTCCGCCGGCCCGCCCGTGTCGGGATCGGTGAAGAAACCCCGCTCCTCGAGTTGGTCCGCTGCGGCGACACCGCTTTCGTGGAGATGACCCTCCATTGCACTTCGAGCTCCCTCAGGGTCGCGCCGGGTGATGGCTTCCAGGATCGAGGCGTGGTGCTCAACTGCTCGGTGGTTCCAACCGTCTGCGAACTCGTAGTAGTTGGCCGGAACCGTTCGCTCGAGGTGTCTGAGCAGCCACCGGGTTCGACGAGGCGCCGCAAGGTTGATCACTCGGTGGAAGTCGTGGTTCAACTGCTGCAGTACCTCCTGGTCGTCGCCCGTGAAGCGGGAGTGCAGCTCGTTTAGCTCCCGGATCTGGTCCTCATCCAGCAGTTCGGCAGCCATCGCTGCAGCCCTGCCTGACACGACCCCGAACAGCTCGTAGTGGTCGATGATGTCCTCGCGGCGAAGTTGGGCGACCGAGGCGCCCCGTCTGGGGGTGAGGTCCAGCAGTCCCTCGTGGCCAAGGACAACCAGTGCCTCGCGGATGGGGCTGCGGCTGACATCAAGTGCCCGACCTACCGCGTCCTGGTCGATCTTGGTGCCAGGGCGGAGGGATCCTGTGAGGATCAGCTGACGGACATATCCTGCGACCTCGTCGGCGAGTACCCCTCGTCTCCGCGATGATGGCGGTGCAGCCACATACGGGTCATCCTGATCCAGAGTTCCCTCAACGTTCACCGTGGGTGCTCCCAATTGTACCGAGGGTTGGCGGACCGGCCGTCAGAGTCTCCATATAGTAAATACATTATGCATAATAATAGTCGCGGGCAAGGGACAGAACTGGCAACACCCGACAGACACGGAGCAGTGGACAAATGGCCAACAGACCTCTGATCGGAATCACCGGCAGGCGCAAGAAGGGGCGAGACATCGTCGACAACCTGGAGGTCCTGTCCGACTTCGACGTCGACCTCTACTACGCCGACTACGCCAACGGCGTTCTCGAGGCCGGAGGCCTGCCCGTTCACCTCCCGGTCGATGCTGACCCGGTTGACCTGCTCGACCATCTGGACGGACTCATCCTCCCTGGTGGAGCAGACATAGACCCGGGTCGGTACGGGGCCGAATCGGAGACAGACGACTTTCCACCCGAACCCACAAGGGACGAACAGGAACTCGCCCTCGTGAACCGGGCCTACGAACTGACAGTTCCCATCCTCGGCATCTGCCGCGGCCTGCAGATCATCAACGTCTACGCAGGCGGAACACTCCACCAGGACGTGGCACCACACGCTGGCTTCGACCAGCCGACCACCACCGAATGGCACACGGTCACCTTCGAGTCCGGCTCGGTCCTCGGAGGCATCTACGGAGCAGAACGCCCTGTCAACTCGCTTCACCACCAGACGATCAACCGCGTCGGTGACGGTCTCCGGGTGAGCGCCCGATCTCCCGAGGGTTCCATCGAGGGAATCGAACACACGGACCTTCCGATCGTCGCCGTTCAGTGGCACCCCGAGATGCTTCCAACCAGACCATCAGATCCACTGTTCACCTGGTTGGTCGAAGCGGCTACCGAGCGGTCCTGAGCCGTCGCCTGCCAACCTGTTGGAATCAGCCCTCGGCTGTCGAACCGATATATGCAGCCTGAACGACAGGATCAGCCTGAATCTCAGCTGGGGTGCCCTCGGCGATTACCTGCCCACAGTCAAGGCAGTAGATGCGGTCACAGATACCGATGATGAAGTTCAGGTCGTGGTCGATGACGACCACCCCCGCCCCGACAAGGCCGGCCATCTGTCTGACCTGCTCGACCATCACGAGGGACTCCGAGTCGCTCATTCCCGATGTCGGTTCATCCAGTAGGAGGAATGCAGGTGCGGTGGCAGCCGCACGAGCAAGTTCCAGCCGACGAGAGGTTCCGTAGTCCAGTTCACGTGCCCGACGGTCGCGCTGTTCCCAGAGACCCGCCGCAGCAATCAACCCGTCAACATCGGGAGGGGGCCGGTGCCGACGATGGGCCGCAGCCACCAGGTAGGAGACCTCCACGTTCTCCCGTACTGTCAGCGAGTCGAATAGCCGGAGGTTCTGAAAGGTCCGGACCAATCCGCTCCGGGCAATCTTGAATGACCGGGTCGCGCTCAGGTCCGTGCCACCCAGAACCACGCTCCCTGAGTTGGACTCAACCAACCCCGTGATCACGTTCAACAGGGTTGTCTTGCCGGCACCATTGGGACCGATCACGCCGACCACCTCGCTCCGCGCTGCCTCGACATCCACATCAATCAGTGCCTGAAAGCCGCCGAAGGCCACGTCGACACCCTGTGCCACCAGCACTGAGGAATCGTCTGGCTCCACCGGCGGAAGGCTCTCAGGCGGCGACGCGCTCCTGCGACCAAGCTTGCCGTGCAGCCACTTGTCCAGTTCCCAGTCATCGAGAAGGCCAGCGGGACGCCAAATCATGAAACCCAACATCGAGACACCCATGAATACCGACTTCAGGTTCTCCCTGAAAATCCAGTCAAGGGGTGCCCCGTCCAGACCTATGCCGAACAGTTCAAAGCCATCCTGGCCCAGTTTCCGAGCGACCTCCCGACCGACGGTAATGACCGCCACCCCAACCAGGGCTCCGGTAACACTGCGACGGCCACCCACAATGAGCATCACCAAGGTGACGAGCGTGAGGTTGAAGAACATGTCACGGGGAAGAATCGAGCCGTTCTCGTATACCCGCAGGCTGGCCCCGACGCTAACGACAACAACCGAGATCAGGAGAGCCACCATCTGCTGGACAAGTGGGTTCACACCCATGGCCCTTGCCGCCAGGTCGTCTTCTCGGGCCGCCACAGCCAGACGCCCACCCCTGCTCTGCGCATACAACCTGGCTACGACGATGGCTGCCAACAGCGCGATATAGATCGGAACACGACTGTCCAGCGTTCCCCCAATCCGAAACGACAACCCCGCCCTGTCTCCACCGGTCAGGTCAGGCCAGTTGCGAGCCACCTCATGCGTCACGAATAGGAGCGCAAGGGTGATGACAGTTGCCGACACCGCCCCAGACTCGGCGCCTGAGCGCGCCAGCCCAACACCAACTATCAGGGCCACGACAAGGGTCACGCCGACAGCGACAGCCACTGCCATCCACGGGCCCACGCTCACATCGAGCAACCCAAACGGTGCATCGGGGATTCTCTTGAGCTTCTCCGCCGGTGAGATGGCGAAGAGGGCGAAGGCATAGCCGGCAATCGCCCCAAAGCCGATGTGGCCAAACGACAAGATTCCCGTGTTCCCCACGTAGATCTGGATTCCAAGCACCAGGATTGCGTCGATCAGGGCGAACGTGACCAGGCGCTCCGCGGCTCCACTGAACTGGCTCTGGTACGCGAGACCTACTGCAACGAAGACCGCGAACAGGATCACCGAACCAAACACCGGGAAGACGACGTCGCGGCGGAGGTTGGGAAACATCAGACCCTCTCCGCGTGCGGCACGGAAATCAGGCCCTGCGGTCTGAAGATGAACAGCAGTGCTATCAGGAGAAACACCACGCCTTCGGTAAGGCTCGCCACTGAGTCAGGTAGGCGCGAGCGCAGGATTACCTCTGCCAGTCCAAGGGTGAACCCACCGAGGACCGCGCCACGAAGACTGCCCAGACCACCAATGAGCGCTGCCAGCACCCCCTTCAGCATGGGATCGATCCCAGCGGTCGGGCTTGTGCTCCCCGACCTCATCAGCCAGAACACGCTGGCGATTCCGGCCAGCACCCCCGACAGGGCGAATGCCCCCCGAATCACGGAGTTGGATCGGACGCCCATCAGTCGGGCGGTGTCGAAGTCAGCCGCAGCCGCCCGCAACGACAACCCAAAGGTGGTTCGCTGGAGGATCAGGGTGGTGGCAACGAGGGTTGCGACCGTAACCACGATCACGACCGTGTCGAAGACCTCGATTCGTAGTGAGCCAACGGCATAGGTGTTTGTCACCCACGTCGGGCGGGGAAAGGTCTTGACCGACGCTGAGACGTAGAGCAGGAAGATCGCCGATACCACGAAGTGCACACCAAACGATGTGAGCAACAGCGTGAAGTCATCAGCCCCCCTCACCCGGCTGAAGGCGACACGCTCAATGAGCAGCGATGTCGCCACGCTGACCGCCACTATGAGCGGCACCATCACATACCAGGACCATCCGGCACCCAGCGCCCAGAAGGATGCATAACCCGAGACGGTGATGAGTTCGCCGTGGGCAAAGTTGAGCAGGTGCATAACCCCGAAGATGACCGCCACACCCAGTGCCAACAGGGCATAGATGCTTCCGCGCCCGAGGCCGTCGATGAGGTTCTGGAGGAGCTCGGTCATGGCTCAGTTGCCGACGAAGGTATCGAAGAGGTCCTTGTTGTCCCTCAGTTCGGTACCGGTACCTTCGGCTACGACCTCACCGCTGCGCAACACGTAGGCCCGATCGGCAAGCTCGAGCATCCTCGTCGCATTCTGTTCAACAACTAGCAGCGTTCGACCCTGGGCACGGAGAGCGTCAATCAACTCGAACACCACGTCGACAAGCAGAGGGGCCAACCCGAGGGAGGGTTCATCCATCATGAGAAGTCGCGGCCTTGACATGAGCGCCCGGGCAATGGCGAGTTGCTGAGCCTCACCGCCGGAAAGGTATCCGGCCGATGTGGTCCACTTGTCGCGGAGCACCGGGAAGCGTTCACTCATCTCCTCGAGCAGACCCGGGCGGTCCGCCGAGGGGACCGTGACGCCACCGATCCTGAGATTCTCCTCCACCGTCAGGTTCACGAAGATCCGGCGGTGCTCTGGAACAAGAGCCAGGCCTGATCTCAGCAACCTCTCCGGAGAGTGGCCGGTTACGTCCTCGTCGTCAAGTGAGACCCGGCCACCACTCGGTGCCAGAAGCCCGGCAATGGTGTTCAACAAGGTTGTCTTGCCGGCACCGTTGGGTCCGATGAGGCCTATTACCTCACCGGACCCAACGTGCAGGCTTGCTTCTCTGAGTGCCGAGATCTCACCATATTTGGTTGTAAGACCCGACACTTCGAGCATGGAGTATCAGCCACCGACGGTGGCGACGAGTACGTCCTCACCGTTGACTATCTGGTTGATCGGAACCGCCTTGGGCGGAATGCCGTTGGTGCCTGCATAGGTGATCTCACCAGACAGGCCCTGGAAGCCAGAAATCTGCTGCACCGCCTCACCGATACCAGACGGCTCAGTGCAGTCACAGTCCAACATGCCCTGGATCCCGAGGAACAACGAGTCCACGTAGAGGGCCATGAACCCACGGCTCTCGAGCGCCTCACCACGTGAAGCCTCATAGCCGGCAAGCAACCCGTCGATCGGGTCACCGGCGGTGATGCTGGTGTGAGGTGTGTGGGCTATGCCCTCGTTGTTGGCCTCGAACTGGATGCCGGTGGCATCCATGGCATCTGTACCTATGTAGGTCAGACCGTCGAGGCCCTGCCCCTCAAGCTGGCCACGAAGCGCCGTCACCTGGAAGGCAAGAGCAGCAGAGAAAACCACCTCGTTGTTCTCAGAAATGCCGGCGATCTCATTCACCTGTGCCGAGAAGTCGGTATCGGCAGCCCACACATACGTCTGGGTGCTGACAACCTCACCACCACCAGCCACGAAGGCAGCCGCGAAGGCATCAGGGTTCACGCCGGTGTAGGGGATTCCCTCACCCTCTGTGAACACGATCGCACGGTTAATGCCCTGATCAAGCGCCCACTGCGCAGCAGCACCCGACATACCGAAGTCATCAAAGGTCACCAGATACGAGTTGATCGAAGCGTCCGCAAGGGTCGGCTCAGTTGAAGCCGCCACGAACAACGGCACCTCGCCACCAGTGGCCTGGAGGATCGGAAGGGCAAAGTCGGCAAACGGAGGACCAATCAGGAACTGTGCACCCCAGTCCAACAACTCCTGAGCAGCCAAACCGGCATCGTCACCCACCTCAGCCACACGGACCTCGACAGGATTGCCGTTGATGCCACCAATGCAGTTGATCAACTCGGCGACATAGGGCACCAGGTTCGACCCCGGAATATCAACAAACCCGACGACCTCGCTGAAGTCCATGGCCATACCAACCCGGATCGCATCACCCGACGGAGCCGCAACACAACTCCCCAGATCAGCACCCAGAATCGCATCAATATCAAGACCCACAACCACCGGAGCAGCCGCCGAGGCAGCACCGGCTGCGGTCACCGACACATTGGATCCACTGACGGTGGCGACGAGTACGTCCTCACCGTTGACTATCTGGTTGATCGGAACCGCCTTGGGCGGAATGCCGTTGGTGCCTGCATAGGTGATCTCACCAGACAGGCCCTGGAAGCCAGAAATCTGCTGCACCGCCTCACCGATACCAGACGGCTCAGTGCAGTCACAGTCCAACATGCCCTGGATCCCGAGGAACAACGAGTCCACGTAGAGGGCCATGAACCCACGGCTCTCGAGCGCCTCACCACGTGAAGCCTCATAGCCGGCAAGCAACCCGTCGATCGGGTCACCGGCGGTGATGCTGGTGTGAGGTGTGTGGGCTATGCCCTCGTTGTTGGCCTCGAACTGGATGCCGGTGGCATCCATGGCATCTGTACCTATGTAGGTCAGACCGTCGAGGCCCTGCCCCTCAAGCTGGCCACGAAGCGCCGTCACCTGGAAGGCAAGAGCAGCAGAGAAAACCACCTCGTTGTTCTCAGAAATGCCGGCGATCTCATTCACCTGTGCCGAGAAGTCGGTATCGGCAGCCCACACATACGTCTGGGTGCTGACAACCTCACCACCACCAGCCACGAAGGCAGCCGCGAAGGCATCAGGGTTCACGCCGGTGTAGGGGATTCCCTCACCCTCTGTGAACACGATCGCACGGTTAATGCCCTGATCAAGCGCCCACTGCGCAGCAGCACCCGACATACCGAAGTCATCAAAGGTCACCAGATACGAGTTGATCGAAGCGTCCGCAAGGGTCGGCTCAGTTGAAGCCGCCACGAACAACGGCACCTCGCCACCAGTGGCCTGGAGGATCGGAAGGGCAAAGTCGGCAAACGGAGGACCAATCAGGAACTGTGCACCCCAGTCCAACAACTCCTGAGCAGCCAAACCGGCATCGTCACCCACCTCAGCCACACGGACCTCGACAGGATTGCCGTTGATGCCACCAATGCAGTTGATCAACTCGGCGACATAGGGCACCAGGTTCGACCCCGGAATATCAACAAACCCGACGACCTCGCTGAAGTCCATGGCCATACCAACCCGGATCGCATCACCCGACGGAGCCGCAACACAACTCCCCAGATCAGCACCCAGAATCGCAGCAATATCAAGACCCACAACCACCGGAGCAGCCGGTGCCGCGGTTGTGGCCGCTGGGGCGGCAGCGGTGGTCGCTGGTGCTGCAGCCGTTGTGGCTGGCGCTGCAGCTGCAGTGGTAGGTGCGGGCGTTGTGCTCGCCTCCTCGTCGCTCCCGCATGCAGCGGCTATGAACGCAAGGACCGCCACAACGGCGATAAGAGATTTGGACTTCATTATTCTCCCCCTCAAGGTTTCTGGTTCGTGGTGTTCGGTAGATCAGCAGATCGAATAGGCGCACTTTTGCATAAAATATACAGACGGAGCAAATGCTGTTGTCGTCCGACGGGCGGAGACGCCTGACCGGGGGCGGTGGACCCGAACTCCTCAACCACGCTTCGGGCCCCTTACCCCGCGAAACTCCCAGTCGCCGCCAAGGGCTGTCGAGAGAACCTCTTCGGACTCGGTCGGCTGGGCTCCGCAGTCATCTCGGATCGGCGTCGGGCCAGCAACGATCGTGTTTGTGAGCGCTCCCAGCCCTTCCACCTCGACCGTCACGACATCACCGGGTTGCACCGGTCGCGAGTTGGCCGGCGTGCCCGAGAAGACCATGTCTCCCGGTACCAAGGTGATTGTGCGGGCCAGGTCGGCGACGAGGTAGTGCATGTCCCAGGTCATCTCGTCGGTCGTGCCGTCCTGGGCCACGTCGCCGTTGACGAGCGTCCTTATGGACTTTCCGTGGAAGTCCCAGTCGGTGGTGAGACCCGGGCCGACCGGACAGAGCGTGTCTGAACCCTTCACTCGCAGCATCGAGCCCGCATCAGTGTCGCGAAAGTCGTGCAACCCGAAGTCGTTGCCGATGGTGTAGCCGGCGATGTAGTCGCCTGCCTCAGCTGGGCTGATGTTACGGCAGACCTCTCCGATCACGATAACGATCTCGCCCTCGTAGTTGAGCCACCTGCAGCGGTCAGGTCGGACAACGTCGCCCCGATGAGAGTTGAGCGAAGAAACGGGCTTGTGGAAGTAGGTAGGAGCCGGTGGCAAAGACACCTGGAACTCCTCGACCCGACTCACATGGTTCAGGTGCACGCAGAGGATCTTTGAGGGTTCGCTGGGTGGAAGGTGGACTGCGTCGGCCTCGGAGACCCTGCGACCATCATCTGCGACAAGGTCAGTGCCATCAAGCGAGGCTGTGGTGACCGAGCCGTTCAGGAGGATTCTACGAACCTCGGCCATCAATCGTCCCCCCTAGAGCGTTCCGCACAGGCGCTGGCCCGGCGATTTCATTTGGTACCTAATGATAGGGTTCCCGCCATGCCAAACGTCAAGGGATTCACCTTTCCACGAACCGGAACGGGAAATTCCTCTCTTGTACCCCAACCACCGTGGCACTACTCAGGTGACATGCTCACCATCGAATACCGCACCGACCCGGCCGCAGTAGCCGAACTTCTTCCCGAGCCCCTCAACCCGGCCGAGAATGACCCCGGCGCCGTTGCAGTCATCTGGGCCGACTGGCAGTCATGCTCAGACACCGGGGGCGAACTACTCGACCCTGTGAGGGCCCAGTACAAGGAGTGCTTCGTTGTGGTCCGGTGCAGCTACGACGGCGACGACTACAGCCGCTGTGCCTACATCTGGGTGGACAAGGACTACGCAATGGTCCGCGGTCACATCCAGGGGTACCCGAAAAAGTTGGGCGAGATCTGGGTGACCCGACCGGTGACAGTCGGAAGGGCCGGTCCCCGCCTCGAGCCCGGAGGGCGCTTTGGTGCCACCTGCTCGGCGAACGGACGACGTCTGATCGAGGCCGAGTTCACCATCACCGGACCGAGCGACAACACCGGCTTCGTAAATGCCCTACCCATGCTCCACAACCGGATTGTTCCGGCAATCGAGGCCGACGGAACCGATTCGCTGAATGAACTGGTCACCATGCGTGGCTACGACGCCGACGTGGGCCCCGCCTTCACAGGCGACGTCGAGCTGCGAGTGTTCGACTCACCGGTCGAGGAGTTGACCCGCCTGGCCCCCACGGAGATGATCGCCGGCTACTGGCGAAGCGTCGGCGTCTCATGGAATGGCGGAACCACCCTTGTCGAGGAGGCGCAATGATCGAGAACCACCCCTGGATGCCCGACAGCGATGACGGCTTCGTTGACCTGACCAGCCACGACGCATGGGTGCCCGGCGCCCCGTACGCCACATTCCAGCGGCTCCGCGACGAGGATCCGGTCTCGTGGTGGGACGAGGAGGACGGCTCAGGGTTCTGGTCCCTGACCCGCTACGCGGACGTCATCTGGGCGAACCACGAGTGGGAGACCTTCACCTCAAGCCTCGGAATCCGCCTCGAGGAGATGGACGCCGAGGAGACCGAGGCACGCCGCACCCTCATGGAAAACGATCCGCCACACCACACAAGGCTCCGCAGGCTCCTGAGCCGTGGCTTCACCCGCAGGTCCGTCGAGGCCTACGAGGACCCGATCCGCGAGCTCACCGTCGGCATCATCGACGATGCCCTGCAGTTGGGCGAGTTCGACTACGTCGAGGAGGTCTCTCGGGTACTCCCGATGCGGATGCTCGGCCGCCTCCTGGGCGTTTCCGACGAAGACGCCGCACAGTTCGTGGTATGGGGTGACCAACTGCTCTCAAACACCGACCCCGAGTACACCGACCACGTCGTGGACCAGGTTGACACAGACGAATGGCGGCTCATACCGTTCCGCAGCCCCACCGGCCTCGAGGTGTTCAAGTATGCCGAAGAGGTGGCGGCCAAACGACGTGCCTGCCCGGGTGAGGATGTCATCTCTCAACTGCTCGCCCCTACGACGAGCGGCGAGCCGGCCACAGACCTGGAGTTCAAGAACTTCTTCACCCTCCTGGTGGCAGCCGGAAACGACACGACCCGCTACACGCTCACCGGCGGCCTCAAGGCAATGCTGGACCACCCCGACCAGATGGCACTCCTGCGTGCCGATCCCACCCTTATGGACAGCGCCGTTGAGGAGATCCTGCGGTGGACCACGGTTACCACCCACTTCCGACGCACCGCCACCTGCGACCTGGAGCTGGGCGGAAGGCAGATCAGCAAGGGCGACAAGGTGGTCCTCTGGTGGATCTCCGCCGACTACGACAACCGCAACTTCGACGACCCCTACCGGTTCGACATCACGAGGGACCCCAACGACCACGTCGCCTTCGGCCGCAACGGGCCGCACCTGTGCCTCGGCTCCTGGCTGGCACGCATGGAGATCCGTATCACCATGCAGGAACTCCTGGACCGCACGTCAGACATCGAGATTGCTGGGCCGGCCGAACGTCTGCGCTCCAACTTCATCAGCGGCTTCAAGCACCTGCCCGTCAGGTGCACGCCAGCCTGACGGTGACGTAGCAGGTCAGGCCAGGACGTCGATCAGGCGACCCTCGACAACCACGGGCTCACCGTCCAAGGCGACGGTGCAGTTCCGCATGGGAAGGTCGAAGTGACCTCTACAGAACCTGCCGGCCGTTTCGTTGGCACCGGTCGACCAGAGGAAGTTCCCGGCAAAGGCCCGTAGTTCGGTTCCGTTGATGTCGGCCTTGTCGTAGAGGGGAAGGACATCCCACCTACACGCTCGGTTCATTCCCCAACCGACGTGGCTGATGGCATAGGCCTCGGGTTCCTGCCATGCGGCCAGATATGAGGCGAAGAGCTCCGCATCCAAGCCGTCACCGGCGACATCGGTGACGTGATCTGCCTCGAGGGTGACCGTGATCGACGACCGCATGTACTCCTTGAATGTCAAGTTCACGTCACCGGGTGCCATCACCACGGTTCCCGAGACGGTATTGGCAGCCGGAAATGCCAGGACGAGGCCCCCGGGCCAGTGGGCTATACCTCCGGGCTCGGTCACCACGCCGTCAGAACCGGCGACCACGGCGCCTTCGAGGTCAACGACAAGGTCGGTGCCGGCAGCAGAGGTGACGGTCATCTGAGATGCCGCAACCATCAGGTCGTGACCGCGAGCGACCCGGTCGCAGAGGGTTGAATCGTGGCCCAGCCTGTCGAAGACCTCCGGGTGTTCGTTGGAGATCATGAGGACCCTGGCGCCCTGGGCGAGGATGTCGGACCGTTCAGGTGCATGGAGGAGCCCCTCTACCGTGCAGTCCACAACGAAGTCGGCAGCGGCAAGGTCATCGATTACCGACCTATCGCCGGCCACGGCGGTCGATGCCCCCGTGGACCGGATTGGCACCGGTCCGGGATTAGGCGGCGTGGGAACCACCACGGTCGACACCGGCGCTCCCAGACGTTCGAGTGCGGCAATCGACGTTGCCACAAGCTCGGCGCGGCTCTCGTCTTCGGAAAAGACCACGGCCGTCGTGGCTGAATCCACCGCACAGCGGTCGAACTGGTCGGCGAAGGCCTTCACCCGGTGCGCCGAGACCGTCATGCGGGCAGGTCCGCGTCGTCGAAGAGGTCGGCCCGACCCAGGCGTTCGAGGCAGACCTCGACGCTCCATGGGAGCATGGTGGCACCACAGCGTGCATCCCTGTAGAGGCGCTCCAGTACCTGCGGGCGTAGCAGCGAGCGGCCACCACAGATACGCACAGCCGTCGAGGCCATGTCCGGCGCCGCCTCCATCGCGGTAACGACCGCAGCCCATGCCCGCTGAACCTGCTCGGGGGCCGGGTCCACGCCGGCTTCGGCCAGCACCCGGTAGGTGAGCGCCTGGGAGCGCTCATGGGTAAGCCTCATCTCGCCCCAGCCGTGCTGCTTCTGGTGATTGTCCCGACGCTCGGAAGGCCCGTTGTCGCCACGCAGGTAGGTGCTGGTGAAGTCCAGAACCGCACGTTGGATACCGAGGAAGGAAAACGAGAGCGTCATGAAGAAGTAGGGCCAACGCTCTGCTGCCTGATCGAAGCAACCGGGTGGCAGGTACTCATGTTCGGCCGGTACGAACACGTCGTCGAACAGCAGGTTCCGCGAAACCGTGCCGCGCATCCCGACCGGATCCCAGTCGCCCTCGATCGTTATGCCATCTGCGTCGGCGGGAACTCCCAGGAAGCGGATCTGGTCCTCGCCCTCGACCATGCAGGTGACGTTGTGGCGGTCGGCAGCCCCGGCCAGCGAGGCGAAGATCTTGCGGCCTGTGACGCGAAATCCTCCATCCACCTGGACAGCCCGGGTGCTGACACCTGCAGTCGCTCCGGGAAGGTGCCCCTCACTGAAAGGTTGGGCGTGGATGTGGCCATCTTCGACAACCCCGCGGTACATCTCGGCCCGCCTGGTGGCGTGGACGGCCCTGTCGTGATCCGACATTTCCAGATCGTCGGCGATCTGACTCGTGAGGAGCATGGTCGCCGTGTGCATGTTGAAGGTGAGAGCGGTGGAACCGCAGTGCCTACCCAGTTCCTCAGACACCAGCGCGTATGTGGCGAAGTCGGCACCGAGGCCACCATGCTCCTCTGGGATACACAGGCCGAGGAAGCCAGCATCACGGAAGTCGTCGAAGTTCTCGAAGGGGAACGTCGCCTCCCGGTCGTAGCGGTGTGACCGCTCAGCGATCGCAGGCCCGAGGGCCGCCATCCTCTCAACCAGTTCCCGGCCACGCTCGGTGAACAACTCGGTCATGAGGTACTTCCCTCCCTTATCTGCACTGTTGTCAGATCACTCTGGAAGTCGAGGGCGTAGTCGCCACCCTCACGCCCCAGTCCACTGATGCCACAGCCACCGAACGGTGCAGTCAGGTCGCGCACAAGGAAGCAGTTGACCCAGACCGTCCCAGCCCTCAACGCCCTGCCCAAGCGCTCGGCCTTTTGTTCGGAGCCGGTAAACAGCGTTGCAGAGAGGCCGTACTCGGTGCTGTTGGCGAGGGCCAGCGCCTCTTCCTCATCTGAGAAGGTCTGAAATGTAAGGACCGGTCCGAAAACCTCGCGCTGGACGATCTCGCTGTCATTGGAAAACGGCGATACGAGCGTCGGTTCATACCAGAGGCCGTCTTCGGTAAGTCGCTCCCCGCCACGTAGGACTGTGTCACCGGCCTCCCTGGCCCGATCCACGAATGCCTTGACCCCGGCGAGGTGGTCGGGGTGGATCATCGGGGTGATGTCTGTGACGTCGTCCCGGCTGTCGCCCAGGACGAGTGCATCGGTAAGTGCGTGAAACCGCTCCAGGAATCCATCTGCCACCTCTTCGGCTACAAGCAGTCGGGTACCTGCGAGGCAGACCTGGCCCGAGTCGCCGTACTGATCAGCGGCAACAGCGGCAGCCGCATCCAGGTCGGCGTCGGCCAAAACAACGAGCGGCCCCTTGCCGCCCAGTTCAGCCGTAAAGGGCACGATGTTGGCCGCTGCCGCTGCGCCGATGATCCGAGCCGTCTCAGGGGACCCCGTGAAGGAGATCCGGCGTACCCGCCTGTCAGACACCAACGGCGGTCCCACCTCCTCGCCGATTCCCTGGACCATGTTGAACACACCGGGTGGCATCCCGGCCTCGACGGTCAAGTCGGCGAGCAGGCTCGCCGACAGCGGGGACCACTCGGCTGGCTTTAGCACCACGGTGTTGCCGGCAGCCAGGGCAGGTGCCACCTTCCAGGTGGCGAGCATGAACGGTGCGTTCCACGGCGTGATCACAACAGAAGGCCCGGCGGGCATGCGCTGGACCAGGTTGGCTGTTCCGTTGGACGACCACCTCCGCTCCTCGTAGGCCTCGGCCAGGTCGGCGTAGGCGCGGAAATTCCGGGCTCCCCTGGCGATGACCCGCTCCCTGAGGCTCTCGTGGCGCATTGCCATGTCCATGCACTCGACGGTGGCGATGTCGGGGACGTTCTCGTCGACCAGGTCGGCCAGCCTGCGCAGGATCACCGCCCTGCCCGAAGCGCCCAGACCAGCCCACTCCGGAAAGGCCGCCGCTGCAGCGGCCACCGCTGCTTGGGCCGTCTCGGCATCGCCCGCCGACACGTCCGCCAGCAGGAGCGACCAGTCCAGCGGGGATCGGTCCTCGAAGGTTCTCGCGGATGGGACCCTTGCACCGTTGATGAGGTGGTCCACCGACACCTCGACGCCAGCCACATCGGACCGTTGGTGCTCTGTTGACACTGCTCATCCTCCCGAGACCGGTCGTTAGGGACCAAAGAATCTGCCGCAGTGTAGATTGCCGCTCACCATCCTGCGATCCAGAGCCAGACACGACGAGGTGCCTCCATGTCTTCCCACCACCTGATGATCATCGGTGACGAACGCGTGGACGCCGACACCCGGATCGAGGTCAGGTCGCCCTACGACGACCGTCTCCTCGGCACGGTCGCCGAGGCCACGACCGCCAACCTTGATGCAGCCGTGGCAACTGCCGGGGAGACCCTGGCTGCCGGCGTGATTCCCACGCACGAGAGGGCCGCGATCCTGGACCGCCTCGCAGCGAGCCTCACTGACCACCATGAGGAACTGGCCCAGACCATCTCGGCCGAGGCCGCCAAGCCCATCACGATCGCCAGGGGCGAGGCTGCCAGGGCAGCCGACACCGTCCGGTTCGCCGCCGCCGTGGCCCGCACCATGACCGGTGAGCTGCTCACGATGGACGCGAGTTCTGCCGGCGTCGGCAAGACGGGTTGGGTCAAGCGGGTCCCGATCGGCGTGGTGGGTGCCATTACACCGTTCAACTTTCCGCTGAACCTGGTCTGCCACAAGGTCGCCCCGGCCATAGCCGCCGGATGCCCGGTGGTCCTCAAGCCTGCCGACAAGACGCCGCTCAGCGCGATCCGCCTCGGCGAGCTGCTGTTGGACGAGTGCGGCCTGCCGCCGGGTTGGCTGAACGTCGTCCCCTGCTACGGGCCGACCGCAGCCCACCTGGCCGAACACCCCGACGTTGCCATGATCACCTTCACCGGTTCGGCCACGGTGGGCTGGCAGATCCGGGCCAACGCCCCCCGCAAGCGGGTCTCCCTGGAGCTGGGCAACAACTCTCCTGTGATCATCGAGCCGGACACCGATGTGGCCTCCACGGCCGCCAGGATCAAGAATGCAGCATTCGGCTTCACTGGCCAGGTGTGCATCTCCACGCAGCGGATCTACGTGCATGAAGACATAGCGACCGAGTTCACCGAGGCGCTGGTAGCCGAGACCGGGTCGCTCGTCGTGGGGGATCCGGCAGATCCGTCCACCGAGGTTTCCGCCCTCATCAACGGTGAGTCCACGGAACGGGTGGCTGCCTGGGTCAACGAGGCGGTCGCCTCAGGTGCCGTGGTCGAATGCGGCGGAGAGGTCGGTGACAACGGAGTCCTCTCACCAACCGTGCTGTCCGGCGTGACCCCGGACATGAAGGTGAGCTGCGCCGAGGTGTTTGGACCCGTCGTGGGCATCGCCACCTACACCGACTTTGAGGACGCCCTGAAGAGGGCCAACGACACCATCTACGGGCTGCACGCAGCAGTGTTCACGAACGACATCGCCAAGGCCCTCCGGGCGGCCGAGGTGCTCGACTTCGCCGGCGTGCTCGTCAACGAGGTGCCTACCTGGAGGGCCGACCAGATGCCCTACGGGGGAATCCACGAGTCGGGTAACACCCGTGAGGGACCCGCCTACGCGGTACAGGAAATGACCGAGGAACGCCTCATAGTCATCCAGGCCTGAACAGAGCCTCCGTGGTCCCCAGTCCCGGGAATGCCGCTTATGACATTGGACCCTGAATGCCGTCAACCTTTGCCTCTGGCAGGCATCTCACCCCTTCATGAGGCTTGGAGAAACCCGGGGCACACAGACCCCCGGCACAGGAAGAGAGAAAGGATGGGCCAACCGTGGAAACAACCACAGATGCCAGGACCATTCGGGTCTTCCTCCTTGACGACCACGAGGCCTTCCTTCGGGGAATCTCGGCTGTAATTGGAGCTCAGGCCGACATCGAGGTCGTCGGTAATGCACACACGGCCCAGGAGGCACTTGGTGCACTCGCTGCCTGTAATCCCGACATTGCCGTGCTGGACATCCGTCTTGATGGCCCGGACATGCACGACGGGCGGCGGTCCGGAATCGACGTCTGCCGCGATATCCGCTCCACCCACCCCGAGGTCGCCTGCCTGATGCTCACGGCATTCGCTGACGACAGCGCCCTCGTAGAATCAGCCATCGCCGGGGCCGCCGCCTACGTCCTCAAACAGATCAACGGAACCGACCTCCTGGAGTCGATCCGTTTGGTCGCTGACGGTGAGCAGTTGTTGGACCCGGACACCGTTCAGGAAGCCCTTCACCGTCTCGCCAGCTGACACTGGGCCAGCGAGACTCCTGGACCGCTGCACCCACACCCCCCGATCCGCTACCGTCATCAACAACCCGCAACCACGGGCCCTGAACTCGACTACGAACGGTGAACGCGGTGGACACGGTCTTCCGGGTATTCCTGCTTGATGACCACGAGGTGGTGCGCAAGGGCATCGCCACGATGATCGACGCCCAGCCCGACCTTGAGGTCGTGGGCGAAGCCGAATCGGTTGAACAGGCGGTCGAGGTGGTCGCCGGATGCAGCCCCGATGTCGCCGTACTTGACGTCCGGGTCGCGGGCCAGTCGGGTATCGATGCGTGTCGTCAGATCAGGTCCGCCCATCCCAATGTCGAGTGCCTGATGCTGACCTCGTTTGCCGACGATCAGGCAATGGTCGATGCCAGCATGGCCGGTGCATCGGGTTTCGTGCTCAAACAGGTGCGGGGAGACGAGCTGGTCACCGCAATTCGAAAGGTTGCCAGCGGAGCACACCTCCTGGATTCAGCCACGGTTCGGCTGGCAGAGGGTCGCCTTCGCGAATCGGGTGAGGAGGCAGTCGACTCGCTTTCGCCACAGGAGCAGCAGATCTTCGGGTATCTCGGTGAGGGAATGTCAAACCGTGAGATAGCAGAAGAGATGTTCCTCTCCGAGAAGACGGTGAAGAACTACGTGAGCAACCTGTTGCGCAAGTTGGGCATGGACAGACGTACCGAGGCGGCAGCATTCGCCGCACGCCTCGATGAACGCCACCAGCTCTGAGCGTCGCCTCGACCGGCGAGGTCGATTCTGCCAGCCCGAGCGGGCGCACCGGCGGCGCGCCTGCCTGAGTTTGTGACCTTCCTCCCTACTACCGCTGAGGCCTTGTGACATTCCTCCCTAGCAGCGCTCAGGATCAAGATCTCATACTGAGGATGAGGTGCAGGCCAACTAGCGAAGGACTGTGAGCAAAGAGAAAGCCGTGTTCTCATGATTGGAAGCGCAGACTTGAGGCGCCGGACACTGGCGTGTCTGACCGCGACCGCTATCGCGGTCGTGGGAGCCGTGGGTCCTGTGGGCGCTGAATCAACTTCGGTCACCATCACGGGTGCGACGCCGGCGTCGACCACCCCAGTCATCACCTTTGACACCGTCACGCTCAGTGGTTCGGACACCACCACGACCGGGTCTGCCACCTGGAGCGTCGCAGACCCGAGGGGCACCGGGGCCGGCTGGAACGTCACGGTAGTATCGACAGACTTCATCGGGACCATCGATGGGGTCGTGAAAACCATCGACATCGATGCCGGCAACCAGGACCTGCTGGTGAGCATTGCCTCGATCGCGATCTCGGCAGGCAATGCGGCACCCACCACAACCATCACAAGTGACACCGACGTGCCCTTTTCCGGTGCAACGCCCCTCAAGATCCTGAGCGCCGCGGTGGACGCCGGAATGGGCAGCTACACGTATGTCCCCACCTTCACACTTGAGATCCCGACCTCGACCGTCGCAGGCACCTACGCCGCGGCCGTAACGGTGACGATCAATGCCGGCCCGTAGAGATGCTTCAAGGTCGTTGCTGGCCGTTTCGGCAGTCCTGGCGCTCCTTGCCGCCTCATCTGCTACCGCCGGCGCCCAGGAAGAAACTGAGGAATCCAACTCCCAGGGAGTTCAGATTGTCTCCATCGTCGGCTCCTCGTTGTCATCGGCAACCGTGCCGATCGTTTTTAGCGCTGTCACGCTCGACGGCTCTGATTCAACCCCGACGGGGTCAGCCACCTGGGCCGTGAACGATTCCAGGGGCACTGGTACAGGCTGGAACATCACCCTCGTGGCAACCGACTTCACCGGTACCTTCGGAGAACTGGTCCGAACAGTCGACATCAGCGAACCCGACCAGGACCTGCTGGTGAGGGTCGAATCCATCAACACCAGCTCGGGCAACACTGCTCCGACCACCCCGGCTGCCAGCGATACCAGCGTTCCCTTCACCGGAGAAACCCCCCTGAAGATCCTCACCGCTGCCGTCAATACCGGAATGGGGGTCTACACCTACGTGCCGACCTTCACGCTCAAGTTCCCGGCGGAGGGGTACGCGGTCTCCTACAGCGGCACCATCACCGTCACCCTAAGCGCCGTTCCATAGCGGACCTGGCGGAAGCTGTCGTCCGAGTGACCTTTACCACAGCAACGATCATAGTGACTATTAGCCCTAGTCAAAGTACTCGCAACGGCCAACACTGGCATTGGAAGAGCAAACAGATCGGCAGATCGCCGAGCAGAAGGGAGCGTAATCATGAAGACAACCCGCCAGATCAGGCGCCGACTCGCTGTCTTTGTGACAGTGCTCGGTCTCGCCGCATACGCCGCCGGCCCCGTCGGCGCCGAGACAACCACAATCGATGTCAACGGTGGAACGTTGTCATCGACCACAAACTCCATCAGCTTCAGCACCGTGACCCTCGACGGCACCGACACGACCACCACAGGTAACGCAACCTGGACCGTGGTTGATCCGACCGGCACAGGCGCAGGCTGGAACATCACCGTCGTCTCAACAGACATCACAGGCCTCGAGGTTGACGGTCTCACCACCCGCACCATCGACATCGATGCAGCCGGTGGCGACCAGGACCTCCTGGTCAGCGTCGCCTCCATCGCCGTCACAACAGGTAACGGGCTTCCCACCACCGCAGTCGGCTCCAACACCGACGTTCCCTTCACAGGCGCATCAGCACTCAAGATCCTGAGCGCAGCAGCTGACGACGGAATGGGCACCTTCACCTACGTGCCGACCTTCACCCTTGAGGTCCCAGCCGAGACCTACGCAAGCGCCGGCACCTTCGACGGAACGATCACAGTCACCATCGCCTCCGGCCCATAAACCCAATAGCGGGGAACGGCCCCGAACCAGTTCTCCCCGGGCTCCTGAGCACCCAGGAGCCCGGGGATGTTCTATTAACAGAGCTCAGTTCTCTCCTCCTTGACGACCTGTGTGTCTGGTGACGTTTGGCCCTAGGGGGCGGTGACGTTTGCCTCTCGTAGCTGCGTCCGCAGAGGTCCATTGTTGTGATCAACAACTACAGGGGTTCCCGAAGGGGGCCCCACAAGACTCTGAGAGGAGTACAGCCATGAAGAACACCCCCAACACCCGCCAGATCAGGCGCCACCTCGCTGTCTTTGTGACAGTGCTCGGTCTCGCCGCATACGCCGCCGGCCCCGTCG
>JACNLA010000038.1:50371-52606 GCA_014381745.1 Actinomycetota bacterium
CTTCACCTACGTGCCGACCTTCACCCTTGAGGTCCCAGCCGAGACCTACGCAAGCAACACCACCTTCGGCGGAACAATCACCGTCACCATCGCCTCCGGCCCATAAACCCAATAGCGGGGAATGACCCCTCCCCCCAACCAACACACCCCGGGCTCCTGGACACCCAGGAGCCCGGGGATGTTTTGTCAATAACGGACTCCCCGGAACATGACCTCCACCAACTTCACCACAAATACAGCCTCAGGTAACCGTAGATCTCGTGAATCATGTGCCGACCGGCATCCAGGTCAAAACGACTACTACGACCCCGGATATGATCGGGCGGTGACGACGGCCATGAAAGTACGGCAACATCTCCTGACGACCTTCCGGCGACTCTGTCTGGCTACGGGAGTTCTGGCGATCGCCGTTTCAACTGTCGGCACCGCTCATGCCCAGGATTCGACCGAGACGGACCCCGTATTCGGGCTACGGCCGACCGACATGGACCGGCACGGATCAGGCTTCTTTACCTACTACCTCGAGGCCGGTGACGAGCTGGCCGACGAAGTGACAATTCTGAACGACGGCGAGGTTCCAGTGGTCGTCAACCTCTACCTATCCGCGGCACGGACCGCAGTAGGCGGCAGCGCATCCTTCCTGCCCGAGGGCAGCGCAGACGAGACCACGGCATGGATCGCCCTCGCCCAGGACCAGGTGGTCCTCGAACCGGGTGAGCGGCAGGTCGTGCCGTTCACCGTGAGGGTGCCCGCCAACGCTGCCCCGGGTGACTACATAGTCGGCATGGTGACCCAGTTGGAGTCGGACGACGGTGGCGAGTCCCAGGAGGGCACTACGGGCAGCGGCCAGACCTTCGCCCTGGGGGTTGTCAACAGGGTCGCCGTGGCGGTTCTCATGACGGTCGAAGGTGAACGCAGCCCGAGCCTCGAGGTACTTGACGTAGCCCTCGTGGACCAGGGCGACCAGGGAGCCCGATTCTTCCTCACAGTGCACAACACCGGCAACGTCATGTTGAAGGGACGGGGCACGATCACCGTTTCCGACCCTCAGCTTGGACCACTGGCCGAGTTCTCGATCCAGATGGACACCGTGCTGGCCGGTGACACCGCCGGCTACTACGTGACCGGACCCCTGGTTCTGGGCGACGGTGAGTACGAGTTGGGTGGCACCGTTGAGATTGCTGCCGCACGAGGCGCCACCGCCGAAGACGTCGACCTGTTCACTGCGGCCACCATTGACTTTGCAGACATCCAGTTCACCGTCGTGGACGGCGGACCGCCTCCGGACGCACCAGCACCCACGGTTCCCCCTGCCGAGGTCGTATTGGAAGCCATCGGCTCATCGGTGACCGTGGAAGAGCCAGCCAGCGTCCTCATCTTCCTGGTGGTCGGCGCAGGGACCCTGATCGTGCTCATTGGTGGCGGCCTGTTCCTCCAGAAACGGGGAAACAGGAACACGGACAAGCCAGAGGGCGAAAACAACTAGTCCACTCGCCATGAGGCTGGTCGACCGCACCGCCGGATCTACCCTTCCATTCTTGTTCTACGTTCTGTAACATTCCCCCCGGACTGGAAACTGAAACTGATTCAGCGTTCTGATTGGGGCTGCGCGGTGCTGTGCCGACCCTCCGGAAGCGGGGAAGGTGTGCGCAATGGGGACCTGGCTGCGGGTAGCCGCATGCTTTGCCGTGCTCATGTGTGTGCCTGTGGCCTCTGCCGCGGCCGCTGAGGTGACCGCGACCATCTCGGTCTCCGGTGGCCCCATGTCTATTTCTGCCGACAACGTGGTCCTCGTTCCAGACGGCTCGACAGTTGGCGCCTACTCCCAGACGAGTCACTGGACCGCAACCGATGCCAGGGGCACCGGCGGTGGTTGGCACCTGACAATCTCTGTCGACATGATCACAGCCGATGGCCTTGCGATAGGCGATCAGGCCCTCGAGATTCAGCTTCTGGACGGCAGCGTCGACGTGGTAGCGGGCAACGCTCGGCCTTCCTCCCTGGTGGCCTCCCCCACTCCCGTTCCGGGGACGGGCTCTGGATCGCTGCGATTCCTCTCGGCGGAAGCCCACCAGGGCATGGGCACCTACGACCTGCACCCTGAGTTCAACCTGACCACCCCTGCCGGGTCGTCGGCTACCAGTTACTCGGCCACGCTCACGGTAGACATCGCAACCGGCCCCTGAGCCGGTAAGCCCACACTTCAGGCCTCGGCGCCGGCAACCAGGCCGCTGA
>JACNLA010000040.1 GCA_014381745.1 Actinomycetota bacterium
CCAAAGACCCATCACCCAGATGCTCACCAACCGTGGAAACCTCCACAGGAGCAGCAGGCGGAGCCGTCACAGGCGCAGCCGTCGTAGCAGCCGCAGCCGGAGCCGCAGTCGAAGCAGCCGGAGCCGCAGTCGTAGCAGCCGGAGCCGCACCATCATCGCCGCTGTCGGAACCACAGGCTGACGCAACGAGCGCGAACCCCAGTACCAACGCGACGGTCAATCGCATATGTCTTGCCATTTCGGAATGTCCTCCATCCATGCCGGATACAAAGTCACACAGACGGAAGGCGTCTCGATAGGCGCCCGGAGGCGCCACAGCGGGATCCACCCAAGTGTGACGCGAGGCACTCTAGCCATGACATCTCGTAATGGGAAGAGGGAGCATCAATTTGCCGCCACGTGGTAAGAGGCCATCTTGTGGCACCGGCTCGGAGACGGTCAGGACTGGGCGTGCTGCCAGCCGAAGCGGCCCTTGATGCAGAGATGGCCGCTGGTCACCGAGTGATCCGCCGGCGATGTGACCTTCACGATGGCATTGTCCTGCACGTGGAGTTCCAGGTTGCAGCCAACGCCACAGAAGGCACACACGGTTGTGGTCACCTCCTGGATGTCCTCATTCCACGTGCCGGCCTCGCGCATGTCGAACTCGGTCCTGAAGATCAGGGCACCGGTGGGACACACGCCGATGCAGTTGCCGCAGTAGACGCAGGCCGAATCGGGCAGGGCCACGTCTGACTCAGTGGAGATATGAGCGTCAAAACCCCGACCCGCCGTGGCAATCGCGTAGGTGTGCTGGGCGTCGTCGCCGCAGGCCTCGACGCACTTGTAGCAGAGGATGCAACGCTCGTAGTCACGAACGTAGAGGTCGTCTTGCACCTTGGGCGGCTGTGCGACGGTGGCGATCTGGTCGCGCTCTCCCATCCGCTCGGGCCTCACCCCGTAGTGCTCCATCCACTCGTGCACAGATGCGTCCGCACGGTCCATCTCGACCGACGAGGCCAACAGCTCGTAGACCATCTTCCTGCTGGTACGAACGCGACTGGAGTCGGTTGACACGACCATCCCCGCCTCGACCGGGCGGGAACATGACGGAACGAGCACCCTTGAGCCCTCGACCTCGACGACACACACCCGACAGACATTCACAGGGGTCAGATTCTCAGCCCAGCACAGGGTCGGCGTGTCGATGCCCTCCCTGCGACATGCATCCAGAATCGTGGACCCCTCGGGCACCTTCACGGCGGTGCCATCGATCGTCAACTCAATGAGGGGGAGCGGATCACCCACGCTGACCTCGTTCACGAGACACCTCCCAACAGGCCCAGGTCAATTGCAGAGCGGACCGCACCGGATGCCGTCTGACCCAGACCACAGATAGAGGCGTCACGCATTACCGCGGCGAGGTCATCCAGCAGCTCATGTTCGTCCTCGAACGACCCGCCACCTCCGAGGCGAACAAGAACCTCCTCTTGGCGCACGGTCCCCACCCGACAGGGAACACACTGGCCACAGGACTCGTCTCTGAAGAACTCCGCTATGCGACGCACCGTGTCCACGATGTCGGCGTCGTGGTCAAAGACCATCACCACACCCGAGCCCAACGACAGGCCGGCCTCACGCGTCGCCTCGAGGGTGAGGGGCAGGTCCAGCTGGTCAGGTCCGACGAACGAACCCGCGGCACCCCCGAGCAGCACCGTACGAAGGTCGCTGCCGGCGGCCATTCCTCCCGCAGCTTGGATCACGCCACCAAGGGTGATTCCGAACTCGTGCTCGTAGGTCCCCGGCTGCATAACCCTGCCACTCACGCAGAAGAGACGCGTACCGGGCGACCCGTCGGTGCCGAGGGCGGCGTAGGCCCCACCACCATCGAGGACGATCGGCAGCACGTTCACCAGAGTCTCCACGTTGTTGATGGCGGTTGGCTCACCAAACAGGCCGTGTGTGGTTGGGAACGGGGGCTTGTTTCTGGGTTCTCCCCTGAAACCCTCGATGGAGTTGAACAGGGCTGTCTCCTCACCACAGATGTACGCACCAGCCCCCCTACGCAACTCAATGTCAAACCGGCGACCCGACCCGGCGACGTCCTCGCCCAGCAGGCCCGCGGCTCTGGCGGCACCTACGGCTGTTGCCAGGCGTGTGGCTGCGACCGGGTACTCCCCCCGGACGTAGATCCAGCCCCGCTCTGCACCAACCGTGAGCCCTGCAATGGTCATGGCCTCGACAACGGAGAACGGATCACCCTCCATGACGACCCTGTCCTTGAATGTCCCCGGCTCGGACTCATCGGCGTTACAGACAACGTGCTTCGGCCGCCCCATCTGGTCGGCAACCGCCTGCCACTTCACACCAGTGGGGAAGGCAGCCCCACCCCGACCGGACAGACCCGAAGCCGTCAGCTCCCTGATCACTGCTTCAGGCCCCATCGCTATCGCTGATTCGAGAGCCGAGTAGCCACCGTGGGCCCGGTAGTCGTCGAGGCTGCCGGGATCCACCACGCCCACCCTGGCGAGGAGCGTGAGGTTGCCTGATCCTGCCTGGGGCAGAGTTACCGACGGTGACGAGCTGATCGCCGTCTCCACGCCCTGGAGCGATGCCGGGGCTACCGAAAGGTCCTCTTCAGCGGTTCGCTGGACAAGAACCGCCGGCCCTCTCTCGCACTGGCCGAGACACGGGCTGGACCTGACCTGACAACCGGCTTCGCGCAGGTCATCCATCAAACCGCCTGCTCCGACGGTCCGGCAGGCAATGTCATCGCAGACGTGCACGGTTGAACCGGCAACCGGCTCCGAATGACTGAACAGGTGGTAGAAGGTCGCCACGCCGTACGCCTCGGCCGGCGGAATCTCAAGCACCCGGCAGACATGGTCCAGCCCACCGGGGCTGATCCAGCCAGCGGCCCCCTGGAGGGCATGCAACGCCGGTAGCAGGAGGTTGCGCCGTGTGACCGCTCGGTCCCGGCCACCAAGGACCAGGCGTTCGCTGACCACAACCGTCGCCGGGCCCACACCGGCTACCACAGCGTCGACCGCATCCACCTCCTGAGAGGTCGGTGCCGCTGTCCCGAAGCGAAGATCAGGCACCGGCTGGCACCTCCACCTTGTCCACACGGATGGCCGTCGCCTTGAACTCCGACGTCCCCGACTTTGGATCCCATGCCTCGTTGGTCAGCTGGTTCACGTCGGCAAGTTCGGGGAAATGGAATGTCGTGAAGGCGAGGCCCACGGGAAGGTCAGGGTCAACTGCCACGGTCATTTCGATAGAGCCCCTCCGGGACGAAACCAGGACCCTCTCGCCCGCGGCCAGCCCCAGCGACTCGGCGTCAACCTGAGAGACCTCGAGCGCCTCGCCTGACCGGATCGGCGAGTTGAACTTTCCGGACTGGACACCCGTGTTGTAGGAGTCGAGCACCCGACCTGTTGTGAGCCGTAGGGGGAACTCATCGGTCAACTCATCGGCCGGCGGCCGGTCGTCGACACAGGAGAACGGCGCCCGCCTGCCGGAGATCGGTCGTTCCCACAGACGACCGTGAAGGAACGGTGTTCCGGGATGATCCTCGTTCGGACACGGCCACTGGATGCCACCTTCGTCCTCGAGTCGTTCCCACGACATCCCGCCGTGCATGGGTGACACAGACCTGAGCTCGTCCCAGAGTTCCTCGGCGGTCGGTCGACCCCACTCGGCTCCCATCCTCTCCGCCATCTCGGCGATCACGTCGATCTCCTGACGTGCCTCACCTGGTGGTCTGACCGCCGCCCGGGTGCGCTGTACCCGACGTTCGCTGGACGTGACCGTCCCGTCAGACTCTGCCCACCCGAGGGCGGCCGGAAGGACCACGTCGGCCATCTCGGCGGTCCTGGTCATGAACACGTCCTGGACCACGAGGTGATCCAGACGCTCCAGCATCGCCCTCGCATGGTTTACGTCAGCCTCGGAGTCGGCGGGATTCTCACCTATCACCCATACCGCCTTCAGGTCGCCACGTTCCATCGCCTCGAACATCTGCGTCAGGTGCCAGCCCGGTTCCGCCGGAATAGTGGCCTCCCAGACCCCTTCAAACCGTGCCCGTACGTCGTCGTCAGCCACGTCCTGGAAACCGGGAAGCTTGTTGGGGAGTGCGCCCATGTCTCCACCGCCCTGGACGTTGTTCTGGCCCCTGAGCGGCACCAGGCCTGACCCCCAGCGTCCGATGTGGCCGGTCAGCAGCGCCAGGTTGCACAGTGCCAGGACGTTGTCGACCGCAGTGTGGTGCTCGGTGATACCCAGCGTCCACATCAACTGTGCAGTGGGAGCACCTGCGTAGCCGTGGGCCAGGTCCCCAATGGCGTCGGCAGGCACTCCGGTTACCTCGGCAGTCCTGTCAAGGGTCCAGGGCTCCACATGGGCGGCGAAGTCCTCATAGCCCTCGGTCGCGTTCTCCACGAACTCAACGTTGACCAGATCAGAGTGGATGATCTCCCTTGCCACACCGTTGGCGAGGGCTATGTCGGAGCCCACGTTCAGGCCCAGCCACATGTCGGCGAACCTGGCAGACGTGGTCCGACGGGGGTCGACGGTCCACATCCGGGCCCCGGCATCAACCCCCTTGAGGAGGTGGTGGAAGAAGATCGGGTGTGCCGCTCGGGCGTTGGAGCCCCATAGGACAATCGCATCGGTCTCTTCAATCTCGGCGTACGCGGAGGTTCCGCCGCCTGCTCCGAAGACCGTCGCCAGACCGACGACGCTGGGCGCGTGTCAAGTTCGATTACAGCTGTCGATGTTGTTTGACCCGATGACGGTTCGGGCGAACTTCTGGGCGGCGTAGTTGACCTCGTTCGTGGTCTTGGAACAACTGAACATTCCGAAAGACGTCGGGCCGTGCGCATCTACCACCGACCTGAAACCGGCTGCGGCACGGTCAAGTGCCTCATCCCATGTGGCCTCGCGGAGCACACCGCTCTCTCGCACCATTGGTGTTGTCAGACGCTGGCTCATCGGATCTCCAATCGCATCGAATCGGCAAACTGTCGCCGAAGTCGGCAAAAACCTACCGCACCGACCTGACAAGCGTTCGCCGTTCAGCGACCCTTCCAGACCGGGTCGCGCTGCTCGGTGAACGCCCTGGGGCCCTCGTCGGAGTCGTCCGAGGCGAGCATTCGCTCGTACGCCTCCAGCCCACCCGACCGCATCAGCTCAAACGCCTCCTGGAGTGCGAGGTGGCCGGTCGATCGGGCTATGGCCATGACGGCCTCAACTGACAGTGGAGCCGCCGAAACGACCTTTGCGGCAAGATCTCGTGCCACGCCCATCAACTCCTCAGCAGGAATTACCGCGTTCACAAGGCCCCAACGCATTGCCTCGGCAGCAGTCAGGTGCCGTCCCGCATACAACACCTCGTTTGCGACCACCGGAGGAAGAATCCTGGGCAGGCGCACAGCACCCGCGTCAGGAATGAAGCCGAGGCCAGTTTCAGGGAGAAAGAACTCGGCGTGGTCGGCCACCACCACAAGCTCTGCGGCAAGCGCGATCTCAAACCCGCCCCCTACCGCCAGACCGTTGACCGCACAGATCACGGGCTTGTTGCGCTCAGGCAACTCGGTGAAGCCACCGAAACCACCTACCCCGTAGTCGGCCTCGAACTCCTCTCCCTCGGCTGCCGCACGGAGGTCCCAGCCGGCCGAGAAGAACCTCTCGCCGGCACCTGTGAAGATGGCAACCCTGAGGCCGGGGTCGTCACTGAACTCGGCGAAGACCCGACCCAGTTCCCTGCTGGTCTCGGCATCTATCGCATTGGCTCTGGGGCGGTCCAGGGTGACTTCCAGGACCGCTCCTTCGGTTCGGGTCTTGACCGCCTCGGTCATTTCTGTGCCTCCACGGTGATCAGGGCATCGACGGCGACAGCGTCGTCTGCCAGTACGAGCAAGGGGTTGATCTCCACCTCGACCAGGTCGGGCCGGTCCAGGACAAGGCTGTGCAGGGAGTCCACGACCCCGATGATCGCATCCAGGTCGGCAGCCATCCGCCCTCTGTGCCCCGCCAGCATCGGCCAGATGGCCAGACGCTCGAGTGCCCCCACGATGTCGGCCGGTGACACGGGCAGCAGCATGCTCCGCGTTTCGGCCATTACCTCGACAAGGATTCCACCTACCCCGAGGGTGAGCAGCCACCCGACCGGTGGTTCCCGACGGACCGCAACCAGCATCTCGACAAGGGCGCCTTCGACCTGCTCTTCGACGAGGACCTGACCGCCCATCTGGGCTGCTGCCTCCTGGACGGACACCGTGTCGACCAGGCCCAGAACGACACCGCCCATCTCGGTCTTGTGCGACCCCCGGGAACACTTGACCACGACAGGCCAGCCGATCCTCTCGGCAGCCCCGGCGGCATCACCGGCGTCGACCAGGTCGCGGGCAGGAACCGGGATGCCGACGCCCTCCAGGAGGGCCTTGGCCTCGTGTTCGCTGACGGCCACCTGCGAGGCGGAGAGACCGCCAACCCGGTCGACCGGAGGAACACAACCGCACCTGCCCCACCAGGCTGCCGCCTCGAGGCCCGAGAGCGCCGGGTTGATCCCCCTGACGGCGACCTGGCCTGCTGCGGCGGCAGCCTCTTCAGCCTCTGGTGGCATGTTCTCGGCCATCGACGACGCCACCACCCCCGCCGTACCGGTCTGGCGGGTGGCGTCAAGAAAGGCACGAAGGGTGGGCCACCAGCCCGAATCGTCGAGATCGGAACGCGGAAAATCAAGAACCAGCACAGCCGCGTCGACGGGCCCGTCCAGAACCTCGACGAAGCACCTCGTCAGGCGAGCCTCATCGCCCCAGATGAAGGTGTGGTAGTCGAGCGGATTGGACACGGTCACCAATTCGGTGAGCGTCTCGGCGATGCGACCCGCATGATCTGGTTCGAACTCGGGGAACTCCAGGTCGAGGCACTCGGAGGTGTCGGCGACCACCGATGCCTCACCACCTGAGCAACTGAGGCTCACGACACGACGCCCCGGCAGCGGACCGAGCTGTTCCATTATCAGGAGCGTGTCGAGGAGTTCCGGTATCGAGTAGACCCTGCGGACGCCCAACCTCTCGAACAGGGCCCCGTACGCTGTGTCGCTACCGACAAGGGACGAGGTGTGGGACTCGGCAATCCGCGCACCCTGCTCCGATGAACCGGTCTTCAGTGCCACGATCGGAATGCCCTTCTCCAGAGCTGCCCAACAGGCCGTCTCAAACCTGGCGACGTCACCGAGTGCCTCAACATGGAGACCGACACCGGAAACCGAGGGATCACCAACCAGCGCCTCAAGACAGTCCTCGATTCCAAGCCCGGCCTGGTTCCCAAGAGTGAGGACATGGCTGATGTTCATCGAGCGGCCCTGCATCGTCAGGTTCAGGCCGATGTTCCCACTCTGTGTGATCAGGGCGACACCACGGTCGACCCGAACCAGCCCCTGTTGGTCCGGCCACAGGGCCGCTCCGACGGTCGCGGCAACGGTTCCGTAACAGTTGGGTCCGATGAGCGGCATGTCACCTGCAGCAGCCACAAGAGACTCCTGGAGCCCAACGCCATTGCCTCCGACCTCTGCAAAGCCGGAGGCATAACAGACCGCAGCACCGGCACCCATCTTCGCCAGCTGACCAACGATCTCGACAGTCGCATGCCTGTTGACGGCGACCAGCGCCGCATCTGGTGGTGATGGCAGATCCTCAAGCGACGCGAACACGGGCAGGCCGGCCATCTCGGATCTCTGGGGGTGAACCGGCCAGAGCTCGCCCTCGAACCCGAGCGCCATGCACTGACGAACCGCTATCTCGGCCGGGCCGCCTCCGATGAATGCAAGCGTCCGGGGCGCCAGGAGCCGACTCAGCGGGGTGCCGGTGGCCATGGTCGGGTGGTCAGGCCCCGAGCGGACGGAGCATCCCGCGGCTGATGATGTGTCTCTGGATTTCGCTGGTTCCATCCCAGATCCGGTCCACCCGGGCATCCCGCCAGATCCGTTCCAGCGGCAGCTCGTCCATCAAGCCCATACCTCCGAGGATCTGAATCGCCTCATCCGACACGAACTGCAGCATCTCGGTAGCCGAGACCTTTGCCATCGCAGCGTCGGCGTCATCCATCTCGTCGCGGTCCATGAGCCAGGCAGCACGGTAGGTCATCAGCTCGGCCTCCAGCAGCTTGGTCTTCATGTCGGCCAACTTGAACGAAACCCCCTGAAACTTCCCTATCTTCTGGCCGAACTGTTCACGGGTGGCGGCCCACTCGAGGGCTACCGAAAGTGCCCGATCCGCCCTACCGAGGGCGATGGCCGCCACCTGGAGCCGTGTGGCTCCGAGCCATTCGTTGGCCACGTCAAAACCACGGCCCTCCTCGCCGAGCACCTTGTAGGCAGGTACCCGTGCCTCGTCGAAGTTGAGGATCATGTTGTGGTACCCACGGTTTGAGACACAGTTGTATCCGGGTGAAACCTCGAGGCCCGGAGTGTCATGGTCCATGAGGAACGCAGTGATCAACTTGCGGGGTCCTCGTGACGACTCCTCCTCGCCTGTGGCAGCGAACAAGATGGTGTAGTCGGCAAGGTCGGCGTGGCTGATGAAGTGCTTGGTCCCGTTGACCACGTAGTCGTCGCCATCGCGCACTGCCCTACACGTCATTCCCCTCACATCGGATCCGGCATCAGGTTCGCTCATCGCCAGGCAGTCGACCCGTTCGCCACGGATCGTCGGCAGCAGGTACTCCTCGACCTGGGTTCCGGTGCAGGCCTGAAGAATGTTCGAAGGGCGTGCGACCACGTAGTGCAGTGCGTACTGGGTCCACCCGAACGCCCTGTCGACCATTGCCATCGTCAGATTGTCGAGCCCACCGCCACCCAGTTCCTCAGGCATGTTGGCTGCATAGATTCCCGCCCTCAGGGCCTTTCCACGGATTTCAGCCACCAGTTCCGGTGGGACGTCTCCAAGTCGTTCAACCTCGTCCTCGTAGGGAACCAGCTCGCGCTGGACGAAGGCCCGTACCGTGTCGACGATCATCTCCTGTTCGTCTGTCGGGGAAAAGTCCATCCGGTGTTCTCCTCTACGTGGTTTCAGCCGAACGCCATGACCCGGCCGACCTGTGGTGGCAGCGGCAGGTCCGAGTGGGCGGCGACCACCGAGCGGAGTGCTTTGGCCGGCCCGGGAAGTATCGGCGCTGTCCGCCCAGCGGCAGTGTCAACGTGCAACAGCATCTGCTCCGTTGTCGCCAACAGTTCATCCGTTTCGTCGTTGCTCATGGAATGGAAGATGTGCAGGCGCTTTTCGTCAAAGCCGAGAACCTGGGTGCTTATCCGGAGGGTGTCCCCTAGGGAGGCCTCACGGAGGTTGTTCAGGTGGGTCTCGACCGTGAAGAAGGAATGGCCCGAATCCCGGTATTCCTCATCAATTCCAAGGAACCGGAACAGCTTGTCGGAGGCCCATCCGAAAGCCGTCAGGAAAGCCCACTCCGACATGTGGCCGTTGTAGTCCACCCAGTCGGGTTCAACGGGGGCCCGGTAGAGGTCCAGAGGTGCAGCAACGGGTTCCCCGGAGACCCATGGGCCAACCGATGACGCCGAGTGGATCCGGGCCTCACGTTCGGCAACCAACCGACCCGCACCCAGGTCGAGCGGCCGGAGGGCACGCATCACGTTGATGACGTAGTCGTCGCGCAGTGCCTCAAGGTCGGCGATGGACCGACCGTCAGCCTGTTCGAGGCACCCGTCGGCCATCGCCTCCACGAGATCGTCGGTCAGCTCAGGGGCAACCAGCTTTGTCCACGGGAGTTCGAGGGCGGGCCCGAATTGCTGGAGCATGTGTCGCATCCCCTGCTCACCGCCCGCCAGGTGGAAGGTCAGGTTCGTTCCCATCCCGGCCCACCTCAGACCCGGTCCGTAGGTGATCGCATCGTCAAGCTGCGCCGTGGTCGCCACACCGTCCTTCACCAGGTGGAGGATCTCGCGCCAGACGGCTTCCTGGAGGCGGTCCGAGAGGTAGCCCTCGATCTCGGTTTCTACCACCAGCGGGTGCATTACAAGGTCGTCGTAGTGCACGACGGCGGCATCTACGGTCTCCTGTGACGTCTGTGAACCGGCAACGATCTCCACCAACGGCAGCAGGTATACGGGGTTGAACGGATGGCCGATGATTACGCGCTCGGGATGCACGCATCCTTCCTGGAGTCGGGACGGCAGGAGTCCTGATGAACTGGATGCAATAACCGTGTCCGGTGGTGCAGCGGCAGCCAGCTCGTTGATCAGGCCCCGCTTCAGGTCCTCCCGCTCGGGGGCGCTTTCCTGAATCCAGTCGACACGGCCGGCCAGATCGGCAGCCGACTGTGCAAAGGTGATGTTCTCCTGGTCGGCTCCGGGGAACAGGCCCAGCCGGGTTGCCGATGCCCATGCCCTCCCAACGAACTCCCTGAGCCGCACCTCTGCCGTCGGGTCCGGGTCCCAGGCGACAACTGCGTGGCCGCGTGCCAGGGCCCGGACGGCCCAGCCTGCACCGATAACGCCGGTACCGACCACTCCGATGATCCGGGTCGATGTGGCCGGTTGCATTACAGGGAACCGCGGCCGTGACCGGATCGAATCCACGGTCGAAGCCCTCCGGCACGACCAGCCATGTCAGCCCAGGCCCAGAGTCTGGCGGGCCTCAGCGGGAGACTGCACCGCCGCTCCCATCAGATCAATGATCTTGACCGCCTTCTCGACGAGCTGAGCGTTGGTGGCGAGCACCCCGCGTTCGAGGTAGAGGTTGTCCTCCAGGCCGACCCTGGCGTGACCACCCAGCATCACCGACTGGGCGACCATCGGCATCTGCATGGCTCCGAGGCCGAATGAGGTGAACTCGGCCTCGGCGGGAAGCCGGTGGACCATTGCCTGGAGGATCCCCACGTCCATGGGCGTCCCGTACGGAATGGAAAGACACAACTGCAGCCAGTACGGCGCGTCGACCAGGCCTTCTGAGATGAGCGTCTCGGCAAACCAGAGGTTGCCGGTGTCGAAGATCTCCAGCTCAGGGCGGACACCCAGTTCCCTGACCTTCTCGGCCATGATTCGCAGCATCGACGGTGTCGAAACGTAGACCTCGTTGTCGTTCCCGAAGTTGAGCGACCCGCAGTCCATCGAACAGATGTCGGGCCTTATGGCCTCCACGTGGGCGAGGCGCTCAAGGCCTCCTACGAGGTCCGTGCCGTCTCGCCAACTCATCGGGTCGTCGTCGGGACCGACGTTCAGGTCGCCGCCCATGCCCGCCGTCAGGTTCACGATGACGTCGGTGTTCTCGGCCCTGATGCGCTCCACGACCTCCTCGTAGAGAGCGACGGTGCGGGTGCCCTTTCCTGTGTCCACGTCACGGACATGGCAGTGCACGATCGCCGCCCCGGCGGCCGCTGCTTCAAGCGCCGAAGCCGCTATCTCAGCGGGTGTGACCGGCACCTCAGGGCTCCGGCCCGTGCTGTCTCCCGACCCTGTCACCGCACAGGTGACTATGACGCTCCTGTTCATGGACCGACGGCTCATAACACCCCCCGTTTCACCCGTGGTGACCCGGACCGTAGTTCCGGCCCGACTCACCGTCACATTGTGCTTACCGGGTGTGCTGCCTAGGCTGGCGCCCACTCTGGTCCGCCGAGGCTACCCCGGCGCCCGCACACCCGTGCCGGCGCCGGCGTGCCAAAGGAGAGGTCATGAAGATCCTTTTTGCCGACGCCCTACCCGAGGCGTTCATAGACACCCTGCGAAAATGTGGCGACGACTGCGTGGTCAGCCCCGGGTTGGATGGCGACGACCTCCCCGATGCCATCGAAGACGCCGATGTTCTGGTCGTGCGCAGCACCGAGGTGACAGCCGAGACCATCAACAGGGCCAAGAACCTGGGCCTCGTGGTCAGATCCGGTGCGGGCACGAACACAATTGACTGTCAGTCGGCGGCCGATGCAGGCGTGTACGTGTGCAACGTGCCGGGAACCAACTCCGTCGCCGTTGCAGAGCTCACGCTGGGCCTGTTGTTGGCTATCGACCGACACATTGCTGACGCTGCGAACGACCTCCGCAACGGTGTGTGGAACAAGAAGGCCTACAGCCGCGCCGATGGCCTCCTCGGAAAGACAATGGGGATCGTCGGTGTCGGCGAGATCGGACTGGCTGTCGCCGAACGGGCACGATGCTTTGGGATGTCCGTGCTGGCGGTCCGGAAGGCCGAGCGCGACCCCGACACGGAGGCACGCATCAGATCCATCGGGATCAGGTTGGTCGACCACCTCGATGATCTCCTAGGCGAGGTAGACATCGTGTCGATCCACGTTCCCGGCGGCCCGGGCACTGTCGGGCTGGTCGACGAAGAGTTCCTGGCGAAGATGCGACCCGGAACGATTCTGCTAAATACCAGCCGGGGTGAGGTCGTCGACGAAAGGGCCCTCCTAGCCGCCATCGACGAGAAGGGCATCAGGGCAGGGCTGGATGTCTTCTGTTGTGAGCCCGACCAGGGCAGCGGCAAGTTTGCCTCTGAGCTGGCATCCAACCCGCACGTCGTGGGAACCCACCATGTGGGTGCCTCCACCCAACAGGCCCAGGACGCCACCTCGACCGGGACGATCGAGGTGATCGAGGCCTACCGGAATGGCGACCTGTTGAACTGCGTGAACGTGGTTCACACTCGGCTGGGTACATCGACCATCACCATCCGGCACTACGACCGCGTCGGGGTCCTAGCGGCTGTCTTCGAGATGCTCCGGACAGCAGAAATTAACGTCCAGACGATGCAGAACAAGGTGTTCGAGGGGGAGACCGCCGCTGTGGCCGTTATCGACGTCTCCGGCGAGGTTCCAGCCTCCCTCGCCGACCAGCTCGGCTCCCTGAACCACGTGATCCGGGTGAGCGTCACCCAGCACGACCGATGACACTTCTGCGCCCGTTTCCGGGCCTCGTTGTCAGGCCCGAGTGGGCCGACCGGGTGACTACCGGTCCCTACGACGCCTACTCCCCGGCTGAGCGCGCAGCAATCGCCGCAGTCAACCAGTTCAGCTTCTTTCATGTAACCCGGTCCCGGGAGGACGTGGCACCCGAGAGGCGGCATGACGTTGAGGGGCTGCTGAACGGCTGCAGCGCCGCCATGCATCAGCTCTACGACGTTGACGCCTACGTACTACACGACGAGCCTGCACTTTTCCTCTACCGCCTGGAGGTCGAACGGCCCGAGGACGGTCCCGGCTCGCGACATGTCCAGACCGGGATCATGGGCCTCGTTCCCGTTACAGAGGAGAACGACCGCCGGATCTTGCGCCACGAAGCCGTCCGGCCGGGGCGAACGGACCTTCTGGCCATGCACCTCACCACGGTCGGTGCGTCGTCGAGCCCGGTGTCGCTGACCTTTCGGAGCAGCGGGGAGTTGGCACGTGAGATGGCGAGGCTGTGCACGGCTGAACCCGAGTTGGCCTCAGAGAGCGACGGGGTGCGCCAAACCGTCTGGGCTGTCACCGGCGAGGACGCCGACCACCTTGTAGAGCTGCTCGGCGACCGCACCCTCTACGTAACCGACGGGCATCATCGCCTGGCCGCAGCGGCAACTGCCCGGTCACGTTCATCTGACCCCAATGGCCCACTTGGCTGGACTCAGGCAGTGCTGTTTCCAGACTCGGAGATGCTGGTCCTTCCGTTCCACCGCCTCGTAACCGACCAGAGCAACCGAACAACAGCCGAGTTGTTGGCAGCCCTGTCAGAGGTTGGTCACGTCGAGTCCATGGAAGACGCTGCCTCGGCACGACCGACCGTTGCCGGAAAAGTCGGTATCTACCTTGATGGCGCCTGGTACTCGCTGACCCTCCCAGAAGCATCGGGTCGCCGCCCGGTTGACCTGCTCGACGTATCCCGACTCCAGGATTCGGTCTTGACGCAGGTCTTCGGCATCGCCGACGCCGCCAGCGACCCCAACATCACCTACATCCCGGACCCCCTCGGCGTTGATGCCCTTGTCGAGCGCTGCAGCGGCGACGACTGCATCGGCTTCGTGCTGCACGCCACGTCCGTGGAGGAGCTAATGGCGGTCGCCGATGCCGATGAACGGATGCCACCGAAGTCCTCCTACTTCGAACCCAAGCCCAGATCAGGCGTGTTCGTAAGACGGCTGGCAAGGGAAGGCCACAGTCGCGACGACCTTCTCCCACACGAGGACCCCATCAGGTGACCGAGCCTGCGGTCCGGGGGGCGCTCATCCAGTACCCGCTGAACGGCACACGCAGCTGGCTGGAGTTCACCAACCCTGTGGACGCGATTATCGCCAGCGAATTGCGTGATGTTCCCGCGGCGATGGCCAGAGCCGAGCAGGCGGCCGAGGCCGGCTGCTGGGTTGTGGGAATGGTCTCCTACGACGCCGGTCCCGCATTTGACGATGCGATAAGGGCTGCCCGGATGAAGCGGGTACCTCTCGTTTCCTTCGGAGTCTTTGATTCCCCAGTCAGGTCCGATGGGCCAACCGTGAGCGGTGGCTACCAGATCGGCCCGTGGCTTCCGAACCGGTCCAGGCCCGCCTACCTGACCTCGGTGCGCACGATCCGCGAGTTGATCGCAGCCGGTGAGACCTATCAGGTCAACTTCGCCATCCGCCTGCGATCGGCGTTCGATGGTGACCCGCTCGGCCTCTTCGGAGACCTCGTCCGTGCCCAGCAGGCTGACCATGGCGCTTTCTTGGACATGGGCGACAGGGCCGTCTGCTCTGCATCACCTGAATTGTTCGTCCGCAGGGATGGAGACCGCCTGACCTCCCGCCCGATGAAGGGAACGATCGGACGCCACCCGGACCCGGAGTGGGACTCCCTGGCAGCGGCCCACCTGGCCCGATCAGAAAAGGATCTGGCCGAGAACACGATGATCGTGGACATGGTTCGCAACGACCTGGGCCGGATAGCCGACCACGGGTCGGTGCGGGTGTCGGCGCTCCACACGATCGAGACCTACCCGACGCTTCACACCATGACCTCGACCATCGAAGCAACCTCGACTGCTGGTCCGGCCGAGGTCTTTTCGGCCATGTTCCCGGCTGCCTCCATAACGGGTGCCCCAAAGGTTCGAACTACCGAGATCATCGAAGCCCTCGAGGGTGACGGACGGGGCATCTACACAGGTGCCGTCGGTGCAATCGCCCCCGACGGAACGATGGAGTTCAACATCGCCATAAGAACCGTCTGGGTGGACAAGAGCCGCGGGGTTGCGGAGTACGGCGTCGGTGGTGGAATCGTGTGGGACTCCGACCCGACCGAGGAACTCAGAGAAACCGAGCACAAGGCGCGCGTCCTTGGCCGGGCAAGGGCTGACTTCAAGCTTCTGGAAACAATGATCTGGACCCCAGATGGTGGTGTCCACCTGCGAAAACGACATCTGGACCGGCTCATCTCATCTGCCGCCCACTTCGACTTCAAACTCGACATCTCTGAGGTGAACCGCCTCTTGGACGGAGTCGAGAGCGAAGACCCATGCCGTCTGCGGCTGTTGAGTTCAGCGAATGGATCGGTTGAACTTGAGGTTCATGAAACTCCCGACAACGGTCCGACACCGTGGTCGGTTCCGCTAGCCGCAGAACCAGTTCAGAGCGAACACGAGTTCCTGTTCCACAAGACGACCGTGCGCGACGTCTACTCCGACGCAACGGCGATGTTTCCGGACTCTCCAGATGTTCTGCTGTGGAACGAGCGGGGCGAGTTGACCGAGACCACAACCGGCAACCTGGTGGTCGAACTGAATGGAGCGCTGGTGACACCTCCGGTATCGTGCGGCCTGCTGCCCGGCACCCAGAGGGCCGAGCTTCTGGCAGACGGCGAGATCACCGAACGGTCGCTGACCCGGGCCGACCTCGAGTCAGCCACCGGGATGTGGATGATCAACTCGGTTCGCGGTTGGGTACCGATCCAGATCGTGGAGGACGCCGTGCCGGCGCCGACCGCTCTTACGGTGACCTAACCCTTCCGGCGAGCGACCTCCTCGGTGATGGCGGGAATGACCTTGTGCAGGTCGCCGATCACCGCGTAGCCGGCCTTGGTCACCATGTTGGCCTCTGCATCGGTGTTGACCGCGAGGATGTTCTTGGCGGCCATGGCACCCACCCAGTGCTGGATTGCACCGGAGATGCCGGCTGCGATGTAGATCTCGGGTGCGATGCGGGTTCCGGTCTGTCCGACCTGATCGCTGTGTGGCCGCCATCCGTTGTTTGTCACGGCCCGCGAGCAGCCGACCACGCCGCCGAGGGCTCCGGCCAGATCCTCCAGTGGGGCGAATCCGTCCTCTGATCCGACTCCTCTACCACCACCAACCACAACCGGCGCGGTGGCGAGCGTGATGCCCTGTGTGAGGACAACCCGGTCCCTAACAACGGTCCGGGTCGCCTCTTCGCCCAGATCCGGTGTGAACTGGACCAGCGAGCAGTCAGCGGGGGTGTCGGCCGGTGTTGCCTCCACAGCGTGATGGGCGACCGTCACAAGCCTTTGGCCGGCATCGAGGGTTGCGTCCTCGAGGAGGGAGCCACCCCACTGCACACGTGTAGTCGTCCAGGTGTCGCCCGGCGTGACCTCGATGCAGTTGGCCACGAATGGTTCGTCGAGCCTGGCCGCCACATGTGCAATCACCTCGTTGCCGCGGTCGGTTCCACATGCCATGACCGCCGTGGCCCCGGTGGAGCGCGCCAACTGGGTGAGGGTCTCGCCCCACGCCTCTGGGCCGTAGTCGGTCAGCTGAGCATGGCTGGCAAGGTGGACCCGCACGGCGCCATGTGCTGCGAGCGGTCCGGCCGCCGACTCGGCGCCATCGCCGATCAGGACGGCCTCGCAGGTGAGCCCCGCCCGCTGGGCGAGATCCCTCCCGAAGGTGAGCGCCTCGAGGGACGCCTCGGCCAGTGTGCCGCGATCGTGGTCGCAGAGGATTAGGAGGGTCATGACAGCACCCCCAGCTCCTCGAGCAGGTCGACCACCGCTGGTGCGGCCTCGGGACCGGTGCCGAGGATCACAGTCTCGCTGACCTGTTCCACTGGCCTGTGCAGCCGGACCCTGGTCTGACCGCCTGTCGGCGCCTCGAGCGTCGTGGATGAGACCTCTGCCTTCTTGGACGCCAGGCGACCTTTCATGGTCGGGTACCTCGGGAGGTTGATGCCCTCCTTGACCCCCAGCACCGCCGGCATCGGAACCTCGTAGACCTCGAAGCCGCCGTCGATCTCGCGTCTGGCACTGGCAGTTCCGTCAGCCAGGTCGATGCCCTTGATCCCGTTCACGACGGGTCGTCCGAGAGCGTTAGCCACCCGAATGCCCACCTGGAATCCACCGGCGTCAGCTGACTCGTTACCGAAAAGGATCAGGTCGAAGGGCCCCTCTGACGACTCGAGGTCAGAGATTGCAGTAGTCAGGGCCGAAGCGGTCCGCTGTGGATCCCAGTCGACATCGACGATCGGGATCAGCACCAGCTTGTGTGCACCGACGCTGGCTGCGTAGCGCAGTTGCTCCTCGGCCTCGGCCGGGCCCAGCGTAAGGACCGTCACCTCGCCATCGTGTTCCTCGGCGATCTGCACTGCCTCCTCGACCGCGCACTCCTCGTGGGGGCTGGTGGTGAACCCGAGATGGGCTGTATCGACGGCCTGGCCGTCATCGCAGACGTTGATGCGGGAACCTGGAGCTGGAACCCGCTTTATGCAGACGAGTATCCGCATGGTGGCCGCTACGACTTCATCCGGGTGTCGTCGGCGTCGAACACCGCCCCGGTAGAGGCGACGGCAACCGGGTAGAGGTCGTTCATGTACATGACCTGCAGGTCTGTACCGGGAATGGCCAGCTCGCGAGGCAGGTAGGCCATCAGCAGGTGCTTTCCGACCGACGGGCCAAAGCCTGCCGAGGTGACTCGGCTGGCACGACCATGCGAATCTACGATCCGACCACCGTCCGGGAGGAGGATGGGCTCGTTGCCACCCTGCATGAAGCGACGGCGACCATGGCTGTCTGTCTGGTCCTCGACGGTGAGGACGGTCATCAGAACCTCGGGGTCACCATTTTCGCGGGCCGCCAGGTAGGCCTCTCTCCCGATGAAGTCGGCTGCCTTGACCTTCGGTCGGGCGAGGCCGGCCTCGAGCGGGTTGTACTCGCTTTCCAGCTCGGCACCCATGAGGCGATAGCCCTTCTCGAGGCGTCCCGAGGAGCCGTAAACGCCACCGCCGGTCGGCCTAATTCCGAGATCGGCGCCGGCGCCCATGAGTGCGTCCCACAGTGCCGGGCCGTTGTCCCAGTCGACGTAGATCTCCCAGCCGGTGTCTCCCACGTAGGAGATGCGGAACAGGGAGGCGTCAACCATGCGGCCACCGCAGGCAAGCTGGATCGGCACGATGCTTCCGTAGGACGATCCGTTCTGGCTGAGGTCGTGGTCGGTCAGCTGGCCCAGCACTGCGGGTGCGTTGGGTCCCCAGAGGCCGAGCGTGGTGACCTGCCTCGTGATGTTGTGGAACGTCACAGATCCGTCGGTGGGCATGTGCTTCCTGACCCAGAACTCGTCACGACCACCGTCGAAGACTCCGGTGACGATGCGCACCCTGTCCTCACCCATCCGCATCATTGTGAGGTCTGAGTGGAAGCCACCGTCTGGGGTGAGCCACGGGGTGTAGATGGAACGTCCTACGGCGACGTCGATCTTGTTGACCGCGAGTTGGTCGGCGAAGGCGACAGCTCCGGGTCCATCGAGCTCGTAGACCTGGAAGGCGCTGAGGTCTACGAGGCCGCAGTTCTCGCGCAGGTTGAGGTGCTCGCCGACGGTTATCGGGCTCCACCAGCGGTTGTCCCATTCGACCGGTCGTTCCTCGATGCCGTAGCGCTCGACCAGGTCGGCGTTGGAGCCGAACCACTGGGGTCGCTCCCACGTGCGGGCCTGGAAGAACATTGCATCCAGGTCCTGTTGGCGTGAGAAGTAAGGGCCTACATCGATGTTTCGGCGGCCGCCCCACTGCTCCTGGGGGTGGACGATGCCGTAGGTCTTGATGAAGCTTTCGTCGGCGCGTGACCAGATGTGTTCGTCGCTGCGCTCACCCTCGTAGAAGCGGGAGATGTCAGCGCCGTGGGCGTCGATGACCCTCGGGTAGCCGTAGGTCATCCATTCGGCCACGACCTGGGCCATTCCGGGACCTTCCTTGACCCAGACCGCCGCTGCCGACCAGAGGTTGCGGACCTCGGTAGTTTCGCCGAGGCAGGGCATTCCGTCAGGGGTGAGGGAGAGCAGTCCGTTGATGGCGTACCTGATCTCGGCCTCGCCGAGCATGTCCATCAGCTCGATGGCCTGTTCCATCTGCTCGTCGAAGTCGTCTGGTGTGAAGGGCATCTCGGTTGGTGAGAGCGCCGCCTCCTCGTTGGAGGGGATCTCGTCGGGGTGGTGGAGGATCGCCCGGTGGCCGTAGGAGCCGACCTCCATGGAGCCGGCTGACTGACGCTCGTAGCAAAAGGAGTCCATGTCGCGGACGATCGGGTAGCCGATCTCGTTGTTGGTCTCGGCCAGGATGTCGATGGGCCCGACGTCGGCCATCTGGTGCACGGTCGGTACGAGCGGGATCGTGGCACCGGCCATGTTTGCAATGCGGTTGGACCAGACCCCGCAGGCGACGACTACGTAGTCGGTCGAGATGGTGCCCTTGTCGGTGACAACGGCGCTTACGGTCGTGACCCCACCGTCGCCCTCGACGGTTTCGATGTCGAGCACCTCGGTGTTGGCATAGACCTGACATCCGGCTGTGTCAATGGCCTCTTTGCGCATCGTGGTGCCGGTCTCGAGGGAGTCGACGACGGAGACGGTCGGGCAGTAGAAGCCACCCAGGATGACATCGTCGTTGACGAAGGGAACCAGTTCTCTCACCTCTCTGGGTGAGAGGAGGTGGGCCTCGATGCCCCATGCCTTTGCCGAGGTCATGCGGCGTCTGAGTTCCTCCATCCGCTCCTCGGTGCGGGCCACCTCGATGCCGCCGCAGTCGACGGAGAGGTCCATGTCACGGAACTGGTTGGCGCTCTGCTCGCCGAGCAGGGCCATCTCCTTGTTGTGGTCCACGGGGAAGATGAAGTTGGAGGCGTGGCCCGTGGACCCGCCCGGGTTGGGCAGGGGCCCCTTGTCCAACAAGATGATGTCGGTCCAGCCGAGCCTGGCCAGGTGTCCGACCAGACAACTTCCAACAATGCCTGCGCCGATTACGACGACGTTGGCGCGGTTCGGGAATTCGCTCATTGTCTGCTCCTTCGCAGCGGAGGTCGGCCTTGCGGGCGACCCCGGGCGTGTGGTTGACACCGTCTGCACCGTCACGTGGAGCGATGCCGACGTGTTGGATCGGGAGGCTATCTGTTTTCGGCATGCTATTTCCACGAAGTGGGAAGAGTTTTTCTGCGCGTGCCGAGGCTGTTCACCGTTACCCATACCGCGGCTAGGTTGCCGCGGTATCAGCCCTGATGTGGGCGACCAAACCCGATCCGACCATGGGAGGCCAGTTGTCCGACGACACCACTCAGGGGACATCCCGACAGCGGGTGCTTGTGACAGGAGGGGCCTCAGGAATCGGCATGGCGATGGCCGAGGCGTTCCTTGCTGACGGGGCAAGGGTCCACGTCGCAGACATTGCCGGGAGGCCACCTGACGGTGCCACGATGACGCACACGGATGTCGCCGACGAGGGGTCCGTGGATGGGCTCTTCGCTGCGGTAGGCGAGCGCCTGGGTGGGCTCGACGTGTTGTGCAACAACGTCGGCATCGCCGGTCCCACGGGCCCGATCGAGGATCTTGATGTCGGCGACTGGGACCGGACAATGGCGGTCAACGTCAGATCCATGTTTCTCCTCTGCCGGCGGGCGGTACCCGCAATGCGACAGGCGGGCGGAGGGTCGATCCTGAACACGGCATCGACGGCAGGCATCACCGGCTACCCGATGAGGTCGCCGTATGCGGCTTCGAAGTGGGCCGTGGTGGGCCTTGGAGAGACGCTTGCCATGGAACTCGGAGAGCTCGGCATCCGCGTCAACACCATTTGTCCCGGATCGGTTGGAGGGGAGCGGATGAACCGGGTGATAGCTGCGGAGGCAGCTACCACTGGGGCTACCGAAGACCAGATCAGAACCGGCTATGAGAACCAGGTCTCGATGAGAACGTTCGTAGATGCCGAGGACATAGCCGCCATGGCCGTGTTTCTGGCCTCTCCTGCAGCGCGCTTCGTCAACGGCCAGACCATCTCCGTGGACGGCGGCCTCGAGACGCTTCGCAACACCTGGCGGACTTGAACAACAGGCAGGTCGGGGGTCAGCCGACTACGATCAGGGCAACGGCCGAGACCGAACCAAGCAGCCCCACCCCCTGCCACCACCGCATCCGCTCACCCCGGAAGAGCATTCCGCACATGACGGTCACGGCTGCGTACTGGGTACCTGTAACCGTCACCGGAGCAAGGTCGCCGTGCTGGAGGCCGTAGACGAAGAACATTGCACCCACCCCACCCCAGATCGACCCGTGGATGATCGTCTTGAAGACGTGGCGGCTGGGAAAGACCGGCTTGCTCGAACCGATGCTGGCTGCAGCCAGGATGACGAACGCAACCGCCCGCTGGGCCGTCACCGGCCAGAACCCACTGGCGGCACTCAGCTGATCGAGCATGATGAACATGCACCCGTATCCGAGCCCAGCCAGCAACCCGAACGAAAAGCCACGGCCAACGTTGCCGACAAGGCGCGGGTTGACGGTGATGAGCAGCACCGACACCATTCCAAGCGCCATCCCGGCGATGACCGTGGCGGCCGGCACCGTTCCCCTTGCGAGATCGACCACAACCGGAAGGGCCACGCCGACAACAGCTGCCGGCGGGGCTACGACACCGGCAGTGGCCGAGGCATAGCCAAGGTAGAGAAAGCCCAGTGCCACGACGGCAACAATCCCGGTCAGCGCTCCCATGTATACGTCGGCGGCTATCCACCGGCTCTCGAGGGCCAGTGCCCCCACAGCCGATACCGGGATACCCATGAAGAAGAACGCTCCAAGGGTGAGTCGGATGCCGACCCTGTCGGCGGCGCCACGGGTCAGGTGGTCTCCGACCCCGATGCCCACCGACGCAACTGCTCCGTAGACGGCTGACATGCTCAGCTACCCGTCGATGCGTTCATTGCCGCGCAGTCTGACACCCGGCGGTCGTTTTCGCTCAGGCCTCCTGGCCATGGCCGAGGGCAGCCGAGATGGCCGCCGCCGAGGCCACGACCTGTTCCGCTATCACGTCGCGCATTGCATCGTCGGGAAACCTGTAGCTGGGACCATGGGCGTGGATGGAACCGACCACCACGCCACCACTACCGAATAGGGGTGCCGCAACAGAGTTGATGCCCTCGGCGAACTCTTCCTCGGTCCAGATGTAGCCGTCGCTCCGAGCCTGCTCGAGGCGTCGCCTGACAGCCTCGGGTCGGATCACGGTGTCTGGCGTGTACCTCTCGAGACGCCGGCCCAGGTAGCGCTCGATTGCCTCCTCGGGCCACTGGGCAAGCACCACCAGCCCGGCTGAGACGATGTGCATGGGCAGGCTGGTTCCGGTCCAGTCACGGACCTGAACCGGATGGGCGCAGTCGACCTGTTCCACGTAGTGCACGTCGTAGCCCGCCGGAATCGAGATGCCCACCGCCTCGGCGACAAGATCCACCAACTCGACCATGAAGGGTTGGGCCACAGCCAGGAGGCTCTGGGACGGATCGACGCTGGAGGACAGGGTGACGAGGGTGGGTCCAATCCGGTAGCCCGTGCCATCGGCGATGCGCTCAATTGCACCGACACCCTCGAGGGTCCCAAGAAGCCGTGCGACGGTGCTCGTCGGCAGGTCGCTACGGCGTGCCAGCTCGGTGATGCCTGCCGGCTCGCCGGCCAACTCCTCAAGAAGCCCGAAGGCCCGTTCGATGCTCTGGACGGTTCGCACTGACGTGCCTCATATCTGATGGTTGAGGGAACCATCGTAGCGTGTTTCCCACATTGTGGGAACCTGGGGCATGAAGGTGGACCTGATATCCCGCGATGAGTAGAGTTCCCACAATGCAACCCCTTCCCACCTGATGGGACTGGGCAGGTTACAGGTGCATGGCCCAGGTACACGGCCTGGTCGCTGAACAGGCGGCCCCTACCCGCAACGGAGCAACAAGAACATGTCAACAGAAGAAACACCCGAAGACGAGATCGATCTGGCGGGCCTGTCGGACGAGGACCTGATCAGCCAGATGCACGACGACCTCTACGACGGTCTGGCCGACGAGATCGCAGAAGGCACCAACATCCTGCTCGGCCGCGACTGGGGGCCAGCAAAGGTCCTCGACGAGGCCCTCGTTGAAGGCATGCGGATCGTCGGCATTGACTTCCGAGACGGCATCCTCTTCGTTCCCGAGGTACTGCTGTCCGCCAACGCAATGAAGGCCGGCATGGCAATCCTGCGACCACTGCTGGCTGAGACCGGAGCGCAGCCGATCGGAAAGGTCGTAATCGGAACCGTCAAGGGCGACATCCACGACATTGGCAAGAACCTCGTCGGAATGATGCTCGAAGGTGCCGGCTTCGAGGTGATCGACCTCGGAATCAACACCGATGTAGAGGAGTTCCTCGGAGCCCTCGACGAACACAAGCCAGACATCCTCGGCATGTCGGCCCTTCTGACCACCACCATGCCCTACATGAAGGTGGTCATCGACACCCTCGAGGAGAAGAGCCTCCGATCCGAGTACTCGGTGATCGTCGGTGGCGCACCCCTGAACCTGGAATTCGGTGAGGCAATCGGAGCAGATGCCTACTGCCGGGATGCGGCGGTAGCTGCCGAAACCGCCCAACGCCTTATCGCCGAGCGCCGCGCGGCCGCGGCTTAGGCAATGCCCCGCCAGACCGGGGCCGTCGGCGGCAGGACCCTGATCGTGGCCTGTGGAGCTCTGGTGCGCGAACTGCTGGAGGTGGTCAGGGTCAACGACCTCGACCAGATCGACGTGGAGTGCCTTCCAGCGTCCTACCACAACACGCCGGCGCTCATCCCAGATGCCGTCGAGTCGCGGGTCCGATCAGCACACGACCGGTACGACCGCGTGTTCGTCGGGTACGCCGACTGCGGAACCGGTGGCCGCCTCGACGCCGTGTGCGCTGAGCTCGGGGTGGAGCGCCTTCCGGGTGCCCATTGCTACGAATTCTTCACCGGCGCAGCACCATTCGGCGAGATTCAAGACGCCGAGATCGGAACCTTCTACCTGACCGACTATCTGGTCAGACACTTCGACCGGATCGTCATCGCCGGCCTCGGCCTGGACCGCTACCCGCAACTCCTCCCCGACTACTTCGGCAACTACACCAGGCTTCTCTACCTTGCCCAGACAGATGACCCGGACCTGGTTGAGAAGGGAAGGTCGGCGGCCAAGAGGCTGGGGCTCCGCTACGAGGTTCGCAGAACCGGCTACGGAGAGCTTGAGACCAGCGTCGTACACCTCAGGAATCCGACAGCCGCCGATCGGGTTCCCCGAGTAGAAGCCTCACCGGCCGGAGCGGCCTGATCCGATGCCAGCAAAGCTTGTCACCATCTACTGGCGCGACATTCCGGCTCAGGTAACCGCCCAGGCCGGGAGACACCGCGAGAAGGCCCTCCTGGACGCCAGGTTCCAGCACGCCATCGACAGGGCGGCGACAGTCGCCGGACTCACCGGAACCGACGAGTACATAGCCGAGTGGCGACGCGAGACATCTGGCTGTGGAACCGACATGGCAGCCGCGGTAGCCGCCGAGGCAGCCAGAATCAACAAGGCGTTTCCGGCTGAGAGGCTCGAGAGGCTCGTAGGGTCCGGCGGACTCGAGAACTAGACCACAGAAGCGTCGCGGGCCAGAGCCCACGAACCCCGTAGGAGAAACAAGATGACCGAGACCGTATTGAGCTCAGCCAGCCGGGAGGTGGCGATTGGCTTTGGGCGACCGTTCGTGATGATCGGGGAACGCATCAACCCGACCGGCCGCAAGCTTCTCGCCGAAGAGATGAAGAACGGCGACTTCAGCCGGGTCGAGGCCGATGCGATAGCCCAGGTCGAGGCAGGGGCACAGATGCTGGATGTGAACGCGGGCATCCCGCTCGCCGACGAGCCGGCGCTCCTGGCGCGGGCGATCACCCTCGTGCAGTCGGTGACCGACGTACCGATCTCGATCGACTCCTCGATAATCGAGGCCCTCGAGGCCGGGCTTGCCGTCTACGAGGGCAAGCCCCTGGTCAACTCGGTCACCGGTGAGGACGAAGTTCTGGAGCGGGTGCTGCCCCTCGTGGCCAGGCACGGCGCTGCCGTCGTGGCCATCTCAAACGACGACACCGGAATCTCTGAGGACCCTGATGTGAGGTTCGAGGTAGCGGCCAAGATCGTCCATCGGGCCGCAGACCACGGCATCGCCGCATCCGATGTGGTCGTCGACCCCCTGGTGATGCCGATCGGCGCCATGGGCACAGCCGGCCAACAGGTCTTCGCCCTGGTACGACGCCTCCGTGAGGAGCTCAAGGTCAACACCACCTGTGGAGCGTCCAACGTCAGCTTCGGCCTGCCGAACCGCCATGCGGTTACCGGCACCTTCCTCTCGATGGCGATAGCCCACGGCATGACCTCGGCCATCATGAACCCCCTCCACGCCGAGGTGATGACCGCTGTATTGGCGGCCGATGTACTGGCGGGGCATGACGCCGACTGCGCCAGGTGGATCCGCATCAACCGGGACCCCGATGCCCCGGTCCGCGAGCGTCGCGGTGGTCGACGCCGCCCACAGGCCTGATTCGGACCAGATGGCCGAGCACGCCGATGACCACCTGGTGGTCTTCACACCGTCCGGCCTGAGGGGACGCTTCCAGGCTGGAACGAAGGTGTTGGACGCTGCCCGACAGCTCGGTGTCGACCTCGACTCTGTGTGTGGTGGCCGCGGTATCTGCGGTCGCTGTCAGGTCGAGCCCACCTTCGGCGAGTTCGCCAAGCACGGCATCACGTCTGACGCCACCCATGTGTCACCGCCGGGTTCGATGGAGGACGGGTACCACGGCCGCAGGCCACTGCCCAGCGGCAACCGCCTGGGTTGCGCCACCGAGATCTGCGGCGACCTTGTCGTAGACGTTCCTGCCGCCAGCCAGGTCCACCGCCAGGTCATCAGGAAAGAGGTCGACCTGGGTGACGTTCAGCTCGACCCGGTGCTGGTCCTGCGCCTGGTTCCGGTGCCAGACGCACCTGACGGTTCCGCCGCGTGGCTTGTCGACTCGCTGGCCGAGCAGTGGGGCCTTACCGAACTGGATGTAGATGACCGCGTAGCCGAACACCTCCAGCGTGCCCTGGCGGCCGGTTCAGACACCGTGACCGCGGCCGTTCGCGACGAGAGATGCATCGTCGCCGTCTGGCCGGGCCTTCGAGACCGTTCCCTCGGTGTGGCGATCGATGTGGGTTCGACCACCATCGCCGGGCACCTCTGCGATCTCGGCACGGGCGAGGTCCTGGCCACCGGAGGGGCAATGAACCCCCAGATCAGGTTCGGCGAGGACCTCATGAGCCGGGTCTCATACGTGATGATGAATCCGGGAGGCGAAAAGGACCTGACCGCAGCCGTCCGTGACGCACTCGACTCGCTTCTCGGGGAACTGTGTGAGGCAGCAGGGGCTACCCGCGACGAGATAATGGAGTTGGTCCTTGTCGGGAATCCGATCATGCACCACCTGTTCCTCGGTTATGACCCGACGCCGCTGGGAACAGCACCTTTCACCCTTGCCACAGACGAGGCGGTAGAGGTCTCAGCCACAGACCTGGACCTTGCGACGCACCCGGCCGCCCGGGTGCACGTGCTTCCCTGCATTGCCGGCCACGTGGGAGCCGACACCGCAGCGGTGATCCTCGCAACACGCCCCGACGTGCAGCCGGGAGTGCAGTTGGTGGTGGATGTGGGCACCAATGCCGAGATCGTCCTCTCCGGAAACGGCCGCATCCTCGCTGCCTCGAGCCCGACCGGCCCGGCATTTGAGGGCGCCCAGGTCAGCTCCGGGCAGCGGGCCACGCCGGGAGCCATCGAACGGGTCCGGATAGACGCCGACTCCGGGGAACCACGGTTCAGGGTGATCGGCAGCGACATCTGGTCTGACGAGCCGGACTTCGACGAGGCCGTGGCCGCCACCGGAATCACCGGCATCTGCGGCTCGGGAATCATCGAGGTGATAGCAGAACTGTGGCTTGCAGGGCTGATGAACTCTGACGGCGTAATCGGTGGCGCCGGCACCAGGCCCTCTGAACGCGTGGTCGCCGAAGAACGCACGTTCTCCTATCTCCTGCACGACCCGGGGACCGACGACGGGTCGCGGATACTCGTAACCCAAAACGACATCCGTGCCATCCAGTTGGCGAAATCTGCTCTCTACGCGGGTATCAGGTTGCTCATGGACCACCTTGGTGTCGACCGGGTCGACCGGATTGGGCTGGCTGGGGCGTTCGGCAGCCACATCGACACGGTTCGGGCGACTGTCCTTGGGTTGATCCCGGACTGTGATCCAGACGAGGTCACCTCGGTCGGCAATGCCGCCGGAGCCGGAGCAGCGATGGCGCTTCTGTCGGGAGCCTCCAGAGCAGAGATCCAGGACGTCGTCAGGAGAATCGAGAAGGTCGAGACGGCCCTCGAGCCCTCCTTTCAGGCGCACTTTGTCGACGCCATGGCAATCCCCCACCGCACAGCCGAGTACCCGGGACTGTCCACCAGAATCACGCTTCCAACACGCCCCGACCCAGCAGCCGGCGGCGACCGGCGCGAGCGCCGTCGCCGAATGGCGACACGAGGCAAGGAGAGGCAATGAGCCATGAACCCAGGGGTCGCCGCAGCGGTGGCCGCGCAGCACGACAGGCCGAGAGGTCCTCTCCCTCCACCGAGGTTCAGCCCTTCCTCACGAGATCCATCGCTCCGGTCGAAATCGTCTCCACCGAAGGTCTGGAACTGATCGAGCACAACGCAGACACCATCCTTCAAGAGGTTGGAATCGACTTTCGGGACTACCCGGCGGCGCTGACGCTGCTGGGCGATGCCGGAGCCGACGTTGACGGCGAGCGGGTCAGGTTCCCACGCGGTATGTGTCGTGAGATCGTCATGGCGACGGCACCTGCGACCTACACGCATCATGCGCGCAACCCTTCACGCAGCGTCCAGGTGGGTGGCGACGCCACGGTGTTCGTACCGGCATACGGCTCGCCGTTCGTGTTCGACATGGACGAGGGCCGTCGCTACGCGACCATCGGTGACTTTGTGAACTTCGTGAAGTTGGCCCAGGCCAGCCCACACATGCACCTCTCGGGCGGCACGGTGGTTGAGCCGGTCGACATACCCGTGTCAAAACGTCACCTGGACATGGTCTATTCACATCTCAGGTACGGCGACAAGCCCTTCATGGGCTCGGTGACAGAGGCCGAACGAGCCCAGGACTCGATCGACATGGCAGGGCTGGTGTTCGGAGCGGAGTTCGTGGCGAACAACACGGTCATGACCAGCCTCATCAACGCGTCCTCGCCGATGGCGTGGGACGCCACGATGCTCGGAGCAGCAGAGACCTACGCCCGTTCAATGCAGGCCACCATGATCAGCCCGTTCATTCTGGCCGGGGCGATGGCACCGGTGACCGTGGCCGGGGTGGCAACCCAGACCCTGGCCGAAGCCCTAGCTGGGATGACGTTCGTGCAGTTGGTCAACCCGGGAGCCCCCGTTGTGTTCGGGTCGTTCGCCAGCTCCATGTCGATGCAGACCGGTGCGCCCACGTTCGGCACGCCCGAACCTGCCCTGGTGTTGTACACGGTCGGCGCCCTGGCCCGACGGCTTGGGGTGCCCTTCCGATCCGGCGGCAACCTGTGTGCCTCGAAGATCCCCGATGCCCAGGCAGCGGCCGAGAGCATGGCAACCTTCATTCCGGCGCTGATGGGTGGAGTGAACTTCATGCTCCACTCGGCCGGCTGGTTGGAGGGTGGCCTGGCGATGGGCTACGAGAAGTTTGTCATTGACGCCGACCAGTGCGGCCTCGCAGGCAAGTTGGTCAAGGGAGTTGACCTTTCCGAGAACGGTCAGGCGATGGATGCGATTCGCGATGTCGGCCCCGGCCAGCACTTCCTCGGCACGGCACACACCCTTGCCAACTTCGAGACCGCCTTCGCCCGCTCCGAGGTCGCCAACAACGACTCCTTTGAGCAGTGGGAGGAGGACGGCAGCCTGGATGCCGCTCAGCGGGCCAACGGAATCTGGAAGCAGATGCTCGCCGACTACGAGGCCCCGGACCTTGACGAAGCGGCCGACGAGGCCATGTTGGACTTCATGGCGCGCCGGAAGGAAGAGCTGCCTGACACCTTCGGGTAGCCACACAGCACGGTTCCCCCGCCGCCAGCATGATCCCACATCGTGAAAACCTGTCCCGAAGTGTGGGCAATGCCAGGTCACCAGAAGATAGGATCCCGCCACCCGAATACCCCTGAAAATAGAAGGTGAGAGGACAATGACGTTCCCCTCCGATCTGGAAATTGCCCGCAACGCCGACCTGCTCCCACTGAGCGAGATCGCCGAGAGTGCCGGTATCCCGTCCGAGCACCTCGAGCCCTACGGCGACGGCGCAGCCAAGATCAAATTGGGTGCCATCGAGGCAATGGCAGATCGACCCCGCGCCAAGTACGTGGTCATCTCGGCAATCACGCCGACCCCACTGGGCGAGGGAAAGACCACAACCACCGTGGGCCTGGGCCAGGGTTTCTCACATATCGACAAGGCGGCCACGATCGCCATCCGACAACCCTCCATGGGTCCGACGTTTGGGATCAAGGGCGGAGCGGCCGGAGGCGGGTACAGCCAGGTCGTTCCCATGGAGTTGTTCAACCTGCACCTGACCGGCGACATGCACGCTGTCACGGCTGCCCACAACATGTGCTCGGCGATGCTCGACGCCCACCTGTTCCACGGCAACGACCTGGACCTGAACCCACACAGCATCACGTGGAGGCGGGTGCTCGACATCAACGAACGGGCGCTGCGCCACGTGGTGGTCGGCCTTGGCGGACGTCTCGACGGAGTGCCCCGCGAGACCGGGTTCGACATCACCGCCGCATCTGAGGTCATGGCCGCACTTGCCCTGTGCACGTCGCTTGCCGACCTGAGGGCCCGAATGGGGCGCATCGTCGTCGGCTACGACACGGGTGGCACCCCGGTGACGGCCGACGACCTCCAGGTGGCCGGCGCCATGACCGTGATCCTGAAAGAAGCCATCAAGCCGAACCTCATGCAGACCCTCGAGGGCACCCCGGCGCTCGTTCACTGCGGGCCGTTCGGAAACATCGCGACGGGCAACTCGTCGATCATCGCCGACCAGATCGGTATCCACACCGGCGACTACCTCCTCACCGAGGCCGGCTTCGGTGCCGACATGGGTGCCGAGAGGTTCTTCAACATCAAGTGCCGGATCTCCGGCATTGCCCCCGACGCAGCCGTGCTGGTCGCAACCGTGCGGGGCCTCAAGGCGCACTCCGGAAACCACAGGATCATCGCCGGCAGACCCCTCCCCGAGGCACTGCTCGCGGAGAACCCCGACGAGGTGCACCAGGGGGGCGACAACCTCCGCAAGCAACTCCAGAACATGGCTGTGCACGGCGTGTCCCCAGTAGTGGCCATCAACGTCTTCCCCGGCGACCATGACGCGGACATCGCCGCCATCCACGAAATAGCTGCCGAGTATGGCGCCAGGGCCGCCGTTACGACGCACTTCGCCGATGGAGGTGCAGGTGCCGCCGACCTGGCGGCCGCAGTCGCCGAGGCGTGTGACGAGCCGAGCGACTTCAAGGTCCTCTACCCCGACGAGATGGGCCTCCGCGACAAGATACGAGTCGTCGCGGACAAGATCTACGGCGCCGACGGCGTCGACTTCTCGGCCCAGGCCGACAAGCAGATCGACACCTACGAGGCGAACGGGTTCGGCGACCTGCCGGTCTGCATAGCCAAGACCCACCTGTCCATCTCATCTGATCCGGCCCTCAAGGGAGCACCCACCGGCTGGAGGCTTCCGGTTAGAGAGGTGCGTGCCAGCATCGGTGCCGGGTTCATCTACCCCATCTGTGGCGACATGCGAACCATGCCCGGGCTCGGAAAGACCCCCGCTGCAGCCAGCATCGACATCGACGAAAACGGCGAGATCGTAGGCCTCAGTTGACGTCCGCAGTCAACACCCCCTCGGAAGCTCCCAGGGAACCGAAGCGGCGCCGACCAATCCTGGCTCGAGGCGACCGTGACGTCCATCGGCGCCTGCTGGAGGGAATGACCTTCGAATTGATTCCCCTCAAGAACCTGGAGGACCAGATCAGGTTCATTCCGGCCGGTGCCACCGTCTCGATGACCTGCTCGCCTGCCAAGACGATCGAAGACACCCTGGACCTGTGCGAGCGGTTGGGCAACTACGGGCTCCCGACCATTCCCCACCTTGCTGCCCGCATGGTCGAAGGCGAGGCACACGTCGACCAGATCGTCCACCGCATCGCCGGACTGGGAATTAGGAAGGTGTTCGTTATCGGTGGCGACGCCGAGCCGCACGGACCGTTCACCGATGCCGCAGGCTTTCTCCGCTCCTTTCTGAACCGAAAGCCTGACATCGACGTTGTCGGCATCGGGTCCTATCCCGACGGCCACGGGGCCATTCCCGAAGAAACCCTCGTTGCAGCCCTACTCGAGAAGCAGACGCTCATCGCCGAGGCAGGCCTCGAGGGATACATGTCCACCCAGATGTGCTTTGACCCACGCAGGATCGCCGACTGGCTGGAGGAGCGACGCGGCGCCGGCGTGACCCTTCCATGCCATCTGGGAGTACCCGGCGCGGTTGACCGGACAAGGCTCCTGACAATCTCCCTTCGCCTCGGCATAGGCCACTCGGCCCGGTACCTCAAGAAGAACCACACATCGGTCATCCGACTCCTCTCACCGGGCGGGTACAACCCCAACAAGCTGATCGCCCCTCTGTCCAAGAGGGCCACGGAACTCGACATCACCGGCATCCACTGCTTCACCTTCAACGCCGTCGACACCACCGAGGACTGGCGCCAAAAATCCCTCAAGGGCCTATTGCGCTGAGAATCCCGGCCGGATTGAAGCCTGAGCACCGGTTCGGGTGACAATGGGACGCATGACCGGTGAACCCTCATGGAACCCGTTTGATCCTGACTTCCTGAGAGATCCCTACCCGCACTACTCGCGCCTCCGGGAGGAGGACCCGGTCCACCGCACACCGCTCGGACCGCTGATCGTCTCCCGCTACGACGACGCCTTCCAGGTTCTACGCGACCCGACAACCTCGGTGAGGCGCTCGAACAACCCCGGTGACATCCCCGAGCACATGAGACCGCTCGAGCAGAGGCGAATGGAAAGGGCGCCCTCGATCCTGGGACTGGACCCACCGGACCACACGAGGCTCCGCAAGTTGGTCCAACGCGCGTTCACGCCCCGGTCCATAGGCAACATGCGGGCCCAGACCGAGACAATCGTCGAGTCCCTCCTGGACGATCTGGCGGGGCGAGAGAACACCGACCTGATCGCCGACTACGCGTTTGTCGTTCCCTTCACCGTCATCCACACGATGCTGGGCCTCCCCGAGGCCGACACCGTCAAGGTGAGGGAGTGGTCGGGGGCACTCACCCAAACCCTGGAGCCGTTTCTCACCCCTGAACAGGTGACAGCAGCGGTGGATGCCGGCCACAAGATGGACGCCTACCTGACCGATGCGATCGCATGGAAGCGCCGGGAGCCGGGCGACGACCTCCTTACCGGGCTTATCCAGGTCGAGGAGGAGGGCGACCGGCTGGACGGCGACGAGTTGCTCTCGATGGTGGGCCTGTTGTTCGTAGCGGGCCACGAGACCACCGTGAACCTGATCGGAAACGGAACCCATGCCCTGCTGCGCAACCCGGAGCAGATGGAACTGATCCGGACCGGTCAGGTCGACGACGAGAACATGGTTGAGGAACTGCTCCGTTACGACAGCCCCGTGCAGACGTCAGGTAGACGCCTCACAAAGGACACCGTCATAGGTGGAGTCGAGGTGGCCGCAGACGAGTTTGTCCTGACTGCTCTGGGCAGTGCAAACAGGGACGAGGCCTTCTGGGGTTCGACAGCCGCCGACCTGGACCTGACACGCGCTGATGCTGCTCGACACGTCTCCTTCGGCAGCGGGGTACACCACTGCCTGGGCGCTGCACTGGCCCGCATGGAGGGTGAGATAGCGATCAGCCAACTGGTTCGGAGGTTCCCAGAAATGAGCCTGGCCGCAGAACCGACGATCAACGCCCGCATCATCCTGCGGGGACGCGGCACCTTCCCCGTGAACCTGGGGGCACCAGCCTGATGCCTAGGTGGCTGAACTGGCCACCATTGCCTGGACCTTGCTTCTCGGAGGGCAGGCAATGGCGCAGAAAAACGCCCCCACCAGAAAGGTCACGGCCATGAAGGCCCAGGCCCTGTCGAACGCAACGAGGAAGCCCTTGCTGGTACCTGCCTGAAATACCGCAATGGCAATCGCCACCCCGCTGGCAAAACCAACCTGAGAGGTCGTACGCAGGGTCGCACTGGCAGTTGCGTAACGGGTGGGCGACACCTCTTTCAGGCCCAGCGAAGCGAACGTGGCGAACGAACACGCCACGCCTACGCCGAGGAGGAGTGATGCCGGAAGCATCGTTGCGATGTAGTCGGACTGCTCTCCGACCCTCGTCAACAACATGAGAGGTGAGGCGGCAGCCGAGAGGCTCCCGACCACGAGAAGGTTCCGGTGACCGATCCGGTCTGCAACCGAACCTACGGGGCCACCCAGGATCGCGGCGAGGGCAGGTCCTGGCACCACGCCGAAGCCGGCGGCCAGCGCCGACCAGCCCCACAGTTCCTGGAGCAGAAGGGTGTTGAATAGGACCACCGCTATGAACGCTGTCCCGAAGAACACCTGACCGGCAGCAGCCGACCAGAAGGACCGGAACCTGAACAGGTCGAGATCAAGGAGTGGCCGCGGGTGGACCATCGAGCGGTAGACCAGAACTCCAATAAAGACCAGGCCGACCGCTGCCGCCAAGATCGTCCGGTTGGACAGGTAGCCCCAGTCACCGCCCTGAACCACAGCCAGGAGGAGAAATGCCACCCCTAGCGTCCCGGCTGGAACACCGACCAGGTCAAATCGACCCCTGGCCTCAGGGTCCCTCGACTCGTGGACGAAACGAGGTGTCAGAATCAAGATGATCAGCCCGAGCGGCACGTTCACGAGGAACACCCACCGCCACGAGAGGGTGTCGAGCAGGACGGCCCCGAAAGAGGGCCCGATCGCCGCACCGAGTGCGGCAGACGCACCCCACACGCCGATTACCGTCGAGTGGCGCTCATGTGGAAACTCAGGAAGAACCATTGAGAGTGAGGCGGGACTGAGGATCGATCCTCCGATCCCCTGAATGACCCTGGAGGCGATCAACCAGCCCGTGGTGGGTGCCAACCCGGAAGCAAGTGAGCCAACGATGAACACGGCCACACCGATCATGAAGAGGCGACGTCGACCCTCCTTGTCGGCCATGCGACCAGCCAGAAGGAGAAAGGCTCCGACTGCAACCGAGTAACCGGAAAGAACCCATGAGAGGCCCGCCTCGGTTGCGCCCAGGTCGCGCCGGATCGATGGAAACGCCACGTTCACGATGGAGATGTCGATAACGGTCAGCAGGGCCGCGAGGGTCGACACGGCAAGGGCCATCCAGGCCCGCCTCTCAACCTGAACCGGTCCCTTCTGCTCCACCAACTACCCCTCGCCTCGGCTGGTCGGCCCACGCTAGATGGGCGGTGAACAAGTGGCCGAGGCGGGCACACCCGGGAGCCGGGCGGCCCGAGCCTGCTGAGCAGGCCGGGCCGCCCGGTTCACCCGGAAGGTTGGACGGCTACTCGCCGCCCGGGTTCAACTTGACGGTGCCTGGCCGCCAGTTCTTGCCGGTGGTGTCCATACCCCGACCGCTCATGATGTCGAGTGCCGCCTCGGCGTACTCGGTCGTGTACGCACCCGAGTCCGGTGCCGATGCAAGGATCGACTCGCTCGTCGAGACGCCGATGGTCTGGTCCCAAAGGCCCTTGTCCATCATGCCGACGCCGTCGGGTGACGGCCAGATGAGACCGTTGATCTCGTTCATCTGCCACGCCTGGTGCGATGCACCCAGGGCGGAACCGTTGGCAAGGACGATGTCGACGCAGCTTGCGCTGTTGTCACGACAGTAGGCCCAGCCCTCGAGCGATCCAGCCACGAAGCGCTTGGTGACGTCCGCGTAACCCTCGTCGTTTGCCAGCCTGGCGCCGTCGGCCCAGATGGCATCCTGGAGCATCGCCGTACCGACGTCGTTCCAGTTGATGACCGAAAGGTCATCGGCTGTGTACAGGGCACCGGTTGCCGGGTTCGTCGCCTCGAGCACCTGTGCGTACTCGTTGTAGATCATCGCCTGGGAGGCATCAATCTCGCCGGTCAACAGGGCCAACATGTCAAAGCTCTGCTGGACCAGGGTGTAGTCGGAACTCGGGTCCAAGCCCGCCTTGCGGGAACCAGCGAGGAGCTCGAACTCGTTGCCCCAGCCCCAGTTGCCGACAACCTTGCCGGCCAGGTCAGCTGGTTCGTTGATACCGGAGTCGGCCCACGAGACCTGAAGTGTTCCGGAACGCTGGAACACCTGGGCCACGTTGACTATGTCCATGCCCTCCTCACGCGACACGAGTGCCTTGGGCACCCATGAAACCGCGAAGTCGGTTGCTCCGGACGCCAACTGCTGCTGCGGAACGATGTCGACTCCGCCCTCTCGGACAGAAACGTCCAGGCAGTACTTGTCGTAGATGCCCTGATCAACAGCAGCGAAGTAACCCGCAAACTGAGCCTGAGTCACCCACTGCAACTGCAGGCTGACCTGATCGACCGAATCACAGTCGCCAGTCCCCACTGCAGCGTCGTCTGAGCCACAGGCTGCAGCGACGAGCGTCATCGCCACCACCAGCCCCACGACTCGAGTTGTCCACTGTTTCTTCATGTTTCCCTCCCGGGATTGTTGTTTGAATCACTGCCCCCGACAGCGAGGCGCCAAGGCATGCTTACACGCTCAACGAGTAGGGCTGCAGCGAACAGGGCCAGGCCGACGGCGGAGGCCACCGCGATTGCGGCCCAGGCGGCGTCGTACCGGGCGAAACCGGCGTTTGAGGTGATCACGTTTCCGATGCGATCCTGGGGTCCACCGAAGTACTCGGCGACGATGGCGGCGATCACAGAAAGTGGCGCCACCACCCGTAGGGCATTGGCGAAGAACGGCAGGGCGTTGGGTATTCGGACCTCGCGCATGATCGTCCACTCTCCGGCGGCGTAGGAGTGCATCAACTCGATCTCGTCGGGATGCACCTCGGTGAGGCCCTTGGCCGTGTTGATGAAGACCGGAAAGAACACCACGGCAATCACCACAGCCTGGTTGCTGAGGATTCCCGTAATGCCGAACCAGGCGTTGAAGATCGGAGCCAGGGCCACGATCGGGGTTGCGTTCACCGCCACAGCCAGAGGGGTCAGGCCCTCGTTCAGGACGCGGAAGCGGGTCGTGAACATGGCCAGGGTGGCGCCGGCCAGAATCCCGATCAGCAGGCCACTCACGGCTATCCGCCCGGTCTCCCAACCGGCGTGACGCAGGACCGGCCATTGTGCAACCAGTTCGGACAGGATCGAGGTGGGCTTAGGCAGGAGGAACTCGCTGATCCCGAAGACCCTCACTGCACCCTCCCAGAGGATGAACCCGCCAAGGCCAACTACCAGCGCCGGGCCCAGCGCACGAGCCTGCTCGACGAACCGCCTCGTGTTCACTCTGCTCCCCCCACCGAGCGGAGTGCCTCACGGATGGTGGTGGCAGCCGAGAAGAAGTCAGGGTCCTCTCTGGTATCTGGTGTCCGGTCGCCCAGGTCGACGTCGATTATCGAGTGGACCCGACCCGGCCGCGGAGAAAGGACGATCACCCGATTCGAGAGAAACGCCGCCTCGGAGATCGAGTGGGTCACGAACACAACCGTGGTTCCGGTCTCGCCCCAGATCCTGAGCAACTCTCCCTGCATGTGCTCACGGGTCATCTCATCCAGTGCGCCGAACGGCTCGTCCATCAAGAGGAGCCTCGGCTGGAACGAAAGCGCTCGCGCTATCGAGACACGTTGCTGCATTCCGCCCGAGAGTTGGCGTGGGTAGTGGTCGCCGAACTCGTCCAACTTGACCAGGCCCAGCATCTCCGACGAGCGGGCGCCACGATCAGACCTGGACCAGCCACGCAACTCGAGGGGCAGCTCGATGTTGGCCTTCACCTTTCGCCAGTCGAAGAGCCCTGCGTGCTGGAAGACCATCCCGTAGTCCTGGCCCGTCCGGGACTCATGGGCCGACCTGCCGAAGACCGATACGTCACCAGCGGTCGGGGTCAACAGGTCCCCGATAAGCCTCAACAGGGTCGACTTTCCACAGCCGGACGGCCCGATGAGCGTCACGAACTCCCCGGCCCGGATGGTCAGGTCGATTCCGTCCAGTGCGGCCACCTCACCGGTGGCACCCTTGTTGAAGACCATGCCCACGCCGTTGACCTGAACGGCCGGGAAATCTGCGCCTTTGCTCATGCCACCACCTCATCGGTCCGACGCAGCACGAGCCGCTCGGCGAGGCTGATCATCCCGAACACGAAGAGCCCGAGCGCTGCAGCTCCGAACACCGAGGCATAGAGCCGCTCGGGCCAGACGGCGTACCTCTGGGCGAACTCCAGGATGGCTCGACCCAGCCCGGTCTTGGTTCCGATTGATATCTCACCGACGATCGCACCGACCACGCTCAGGGTGGCGGCGATCTTGAACGCCGGGAAGAGGTATGGACGCGCAGCGGGAAGGCGCAACTTGATGAGCGTTGTGCGCCACGGTGCTGCATAGGACCGCATTAGCTCAACATGGGCCGAGTCGGGAGACTGGAGCCCACGCAGCGCGCTCACCGCTACCGGAAAGAAGGTGAGGTAGGTGGAGATGAGCGAGATGCTCACGATGTCTGGCAGGCCCTGGTTTCTACCCCAGGTCACGATGATGGGTGCGAGCGCAATGAGCGGAACAGTCTGGGAGACGTTTATCCAGGGAAGGAGGCCCTGTTCGGCCACACGCCACCGCAGCATCAGCACCGCCAGACCGATCCCGATGGCTGAGCCCAGGAAGAAGCCGATCGCAGCCTCCTGAAGCGTGAACCACGCCTTCTTGAGGAGAAACAGGCTGAGGGGCAGCGTGGACCGCCCGTCGCGAATATCAGAGAACAGCTCGCCCACGATCTCTCCGGCGTGCGGCATGATGATGTCGTCGCTGGAAACAGGCAGTTCGACTGCGGTCCCGGGCCAGGTGTCGCCGGTCTGGCTGCCCAGCCACTTGTAGCCCTCCCAGAGAGCGAAGATCACGACCAGAGCCAACACTGCGGTCACCGAACTCCGCAGGATCTTGGCTACAGCAGGCTTCATGCTCATCCAGAGGTCGCTTATCAACCCAGAGCCGGGATGATTCCCGCCCCGTAGGCGTCAAGGGTCTCATCTTGCTGGTCGTGCATCAGGTACACCGCAAACTGGTCTACGCCGAGGTCGCGCAGTTCCTCAAGGCGCTCAATGTGGGCCGACCCGGGTCCCAGGATGCAGAACCGGTCGATGATCTCATCGGGTACGAAGTCGGTGTGCTCTGCACCGGCGCGGCCGTGATCGGTGTAGTCATAGCCCTTGCGGCCCTCGATGTAGTCGGTGAGGGCCGCCGGAACTGCGATTCCCTCGGTGCCGTAGCGTCCCACCAGGTCTGCCACATGGTTTCCGACCATGCCGCCGAACCACCTGACCTGATCGCGCTGGTGGGCAATGTCGTCTCCCACGTAGGCAGGTGCGACCACGCAGATGTAGATGTCGTCGGGGTCACGACCGGCCTCCTCGGCGGCGGATCTGACCGCCCCGATGGTCCATTCCGCAATCTGGGGGTCGGCCAACTGGAGCACGAACCCGTCGGCGACCCTTCCGCACAGGGCAAGGGCCTTCGGTCCGTAACCGGCCATCCAGATTGGCAGTGATCCACCGGAGCGCCATGGAAACTTCTGGCGGGTGCCGTTGTAGTCGACCTCCCGCCCCTCGGCGAGGCCCTTGATGACGCCCATCGACTCCTCGAGGGTGGCCAGGTTGCATGGCTTGTTTCCGATGACCCTCATTGCCGAGTCGCCCCGCCCGATTCCGCAGACGGTGCGTTCTCCGTACATGTCGTTGAGGGTGGCAAACACCGATGCCGTCACCGTCCAGTCACGGGTGCCCGGGTTGGTGACCATGGGACCGACGACCATATTTTCGGTGACAGCCAGCATCTGGCTGTGGATGACATACGGCTCCTGCCACAGCACGTGGCTGTCGAACGTATACGCGTAGGTGAAGCCGAGACCCTCGGCGCGTCTGGTCAGGTCAATGACCCGCCCTGCCGGCGGGTCGGTCTGCATTACCACCCCGAAGTCCATCATCGCCCCCTTCTCACGACAGTGCCGTCGTGTCGATATATCGCCTGTCTCGTCTCCGTCTCGTGATCAGTCGTTTCTGGGAAAGCCCAGGTCGACGCTGCTGGTTGACGGATCCGGCCAGCGGCTGGTGATCACCTTCGGTCGCGTGTAGAACCGCATCCCCTCGGGCCCGTACATGGTCGTGTCGCCGAAGAAAGAGTCGTTCCAGCCACCGAATGAGTGGTAGCCGACGGGAACAGGGATTGGGACGTTGATGCCGACCATTCCGGCCTCGACATCAGCCTGGAACTGTCTTGCGGCACCACCGTCACGGGTGAAGATGGCTGCACCGTTGCCGTACTGGTTGTCAGCGATCATCTGGACGGCCTCGGAGTAGCTGTCGCTGCGGACAACCGAGAGGACAGGACCGAACACCTCGTCTCTGTACACCGCCATGTCGGTCGTCACCTTGTCAAGCAGCGACACACCCAGGAAGAAGCCGTCTCCTTCGAAGGCCTGACTGCGACCGTCCACGACGACGTCGGCACCGTCGTCTGACCCGGACTCCACGTAGCCGGCGACCCGGTCGCGGTGTTCAGCGGTGATGAGCGGACCCATCTCAGATGCCGGATCGTCTCCGGGTCCGATGACCAACTTCTCCATTCGCACCTTGATCGCCTCAACCAGGGGGTCTGCGATCTCGCCGACGGCCACCACGACTGACACGGCCATGCAGCGCTCACCGGCAGATCCGTAGGCAGCAGACACCGCCGCGTCGGCTGCCAGGCCCAGGTCAGCATCGGGCAGCACGATCATGTGGTTCTTGGCGCCGCCCAGAGCCTGGACACGCTTTCCGTTGGCGGTGCCGGTTGAGTACACGTAGCGGGCGATCGGTGTGGATCCAACGAAGCTGACCGCTCCGACGTCAGGGTGCTCGAGCAACCTGTCAACGGCCTCCTTGTCGCCGTTTACAAGGTTGATGACGCCGGGTGGAAAGCCCGCTTCCTGTGCCAACTCGACGACGAACCGTGGAGCAGACGGGTTGCGTTCGGAAGGCTTCAGGATGAACGTGTTCCCACAGGCCACTGCGTTGGGGAGCATCCAGAGCGGGACCATCGCCGGGAAGTTGAAGGGCGTGATCCCGGCACATACCCCGACAGGTTGGCGGACGGTGTAGACGTCGACCCCGGTTGAGGCCTGCTCGCTGTAGCGGCCCTCAAGGGTCTGTGCGAACCCGCAGGCGAACTCGATGTTCTCGATGCCCCGAGCGACCTCGCCGCGGGCGTCATCTGCGACCTTGCCGTGCTCGGCGGTGAGCCGTCGGGCGATCTCGTCGGCGTTCTCGACAACCAGGTTGCGAAAGGCGTAGAGCAACTTGGTTCGCCGTGCAATCGACACATTGCGCCACTCGGCAAATGCCGCCTTGGAAGATGCAACGGTGGCATCCACCTCGGCGACCGACGCCAGGTCAACCTGACCGGTCTGCTCGCCGGTGGCCGGGTTGAAAACCGGTCCTACCCGGCCTGAACCGGATTCGACGGCCTCACCGTCGATCAGGTGCTCTATATGCAACATGGGCTACTCCTGAGAAGTGTGTGCGTGGATGGGTTTCGCCTGGAGGGTTCCAGGGCCTCAGAGGAGGTACGAGGAGAGGCCGCGTCGCAGATACGCGCCGTCTCCCTTGGCCCCGTGGTAGGCGTCGTCTGAGATGAGCACCTTGCCCTTTGACAGCACGGTGTCGACGCAGCCGTCGATCTCGACGCCCTCATATGCCGAGTAGTCCATGCTCATGTGATGGGTGTCCACTGACAGCGTCGTTGAACCGTTCGGGTCGTAGAGGACGATGTCGGCATCGGACCCGGGGGCGATTACGCCCTTTTGGGGATACAGACCGAACATGCGGGCAGGGGTCGTGGAACAGGTCTCGACCCAGCGCTCCAGGGACAACTCGCCCATGACGACGCCCTGGTAGATGAGGTCCATGCGGTGCTCGACTCCACCGATCCCGTTGGGGATCGCCCTGAAGTCATCGAGGCCCAACTCCTTTTGGTCCTTCATGCAGAACGGGCAGTGGTCGGTGGACACAACGGCCAGATCGTTTGTGCGAAGACCGCGCCACAGGTCGGTGTGGTGGGTGTGCGCCTTTGTACGCAGCGGTGGTGAGCAGACGTAGCCCGCGCCAGCGAAACCGGGTAGGCCCAGGTGGTCTTCGAGGTTCAGGTACAGGTACTGGGGGCACGTCTCGGCGAACACGTTGTGGCCGTCGTTGCGGGCAGCGGCCACTGCTTCGAGTGCCTCACTGGCCGAAAGATGAACGAAGTAGACCGGGGCACCGGCCACCAGGGCCAACTGGATGGCCCGGTTGGTGGCCTCACCCTCAAGGGCCGGTGGTCGGGTTATTCCGTGGTAGACGGGATCGGTCTGGCCACGGGCTGCGGCCTGCTCGGCAAGCACGTCGATGGCTATGCCGTTCTCGGCGTGCATGCAGATGAGGCCACCATTGTCAGATGCCTTCTGCATGGCCCGGAGAATCTGTCCGTCGTCGCTGTAGAAGACGCCCGGGTAGGCCATGAACAACTTGAAGCTGGTGATCCCCTCACCGACGAGGCTGTCCATCTCCTTGAGGGCCGCCTCGTCGACACCGCCCAGAATCATGTGGAAGCCGTAGTCGATCGCGCACTCGCCCTCGGCCTTGGCGAACCATGCGTCAAGGGACTCGCGCACGTTCTCGCCGTCGCGCTGTACCGCAAAGTCGATAATGGTGGTGGTGCCACCCCATGCGGCCGCCCGGGTTCCGATCTCAAAGGTGTCCGAGGCGAAGGTGCCACCGAAGGGCAGCTCCATGTGGGTGTGCGCGTCGATACCGCCGGGCACCACGTACTTCCCCGTGGCATCGATCACCTTCTCGGCACCACCCTCGGCTGACGCCGCTGCATCGCTACCGGGCTGGAGCAGCGCTGCAATCGTCTGGCCGTCGACCAGCACATCGGCCTCGTGGCGACCGGTCGGGCTAACAACCGTTCCGTTCTTGATGAGGATCGTCATGTCCTGCCTCCTGTTGGTTTCATCAGCATGATCGTTCTCTCAGGCCTTCCCGTCCAGCCTCAGCCCTGGTTTGTCAGAGAGCCGAGTGCCGCCACGAGGATTTCACCGGCCTCGTCGATCTCGTCTGCGGTGACCGTCATCGGAGGTGCGATCCGCAGCACGTTGCCATAGAGCCCGCCCTTGCCTATTAGGAGACCCCGTTCCCTCGCTGCCTCGAGCAGCCGGGCAGCGGCGTCCGCATCAGGATCGTTGGTGCCGGGGCGCACCATTTCGAAGGCAAGCATCAGGCCGCGACCCCTCAGCTCACCCACTGAGTCACAGGCTTCGGCTGCTGGCTGCAACAGGCCCTTGAGGCGGGCACCCATCTGCCTCGAGTTTCCCTGAAGGTCGTTGTCCAGCATGTAGCGGATGGTCGCCAGGGCTCCCGCGCTGCTGAGTGGGTTTCCTCCGAAGGTGGAGAGCGAGTTGGCCGGCAGGGAGTTCATGATCTCGGCGCTTGCCACAACACCTCCGAGAGCCAGACCGTTTCCGACTCCCTTGGCGAAGGTGAGAATGTCGGGCGTGACCCCGTGGGCCTGGTAGCCCCAGAAGTTGTCGCCGGTCCGGCCCCAGCCCGTCTGGACCTCGTCGGAGATGAACAGGACCCCGCGGTTGTCGAGTTCTTTCTTCATGGCACCGAAGAAACCGTCGGGCGGAATCGCGAAGCCGCCGACACCCTGGATGGGTTCGGCGATCATCGCCGCCACGTCACCCGAGGTCATCATGTCAAACACCTGGACAAGGTCCTCGACACAGGCATTCGTGTAGGCCTCGTCGTCAAGGGCACGGAAGGGGCTGCGCATGCGGTAGCCGCCGTGCACGTAGTTGACAGAGAGGCCGCTGACGCTGGTCGGCGACCAGGAGCGCTGCGCCGTAATGGCGATGGTGCTGAACGAACGGCCGTGGTAGCTGTTGCGCAGGGCAAGAATCTGGTTGGACCTGCGGTATGTGGTCGCCAACAGCAGCGCCGCATCGTTGGCTTCAGTTCCTGACGTGGTGAAGAACACCCTGGCGTCGGGGATCCCGGAGAGGTCTGCAACCAACTCGGCGAGCTCGATCATCGGCTCGGAGAGGTACAGGGTCGACGAGTGGAGAACCTTGGCGGCCTGCTCCTGTACCGCCCTGGTCACCTCCGGAACGTTGTATCCGATGCTTGTCGTGAGGATTCCGCCGAAGAAGTCCAGATAGCGGTTTCCCTCAACGTCGACCACGTGACGTCCTTCGCCGTGGTCCATTGAGATTGGTGGGTCGTAGTAGAGCGCCAGCCAGGACGGAAGCACCGCCTGGTGCCGATCAAGCAGTTCAGCGTTGGTAGTCATGGTCAACTTCTCCGACGGGTAGTGGCGGGTCGCCCTCAGGCGGAGGTCAGCGGGCCGTACATGTCGGGCCTGCGATCGCGGTAGAAGGCCCACTGGTTGCGGACCTCGTCCACCATGTCGAGGTCCAGATCGCGCACGATCAACTCGGCGTCCTGATCGGAGCAGACGTCGCCAACAAACTGTCCACGTGGGTTGGCGAAGTAGGTGGTGCCGTAGAAGTCGTTGTCGCCCAGCGCCTCGATGCCGACGCGGTTGATGGCACCTACGAAGTACATGTTGGCTGCGGCCGAGGCCGGTTGCTCAAGCTGCCACAGGTACGAGGACAGGCCGCGGCTGGTTGCCGAGGGGTTGAAGACGATCTGAGCGCCGTTCAGGCCGAGCGCCCGCCAGCCCTCGGGGAAATGCCGGTCGTAGCAGATGTAGACGCCGACCTTTCCTACCGCTGTGTCAAACACGGGGTACCCGAGGTTGCCGGGCCGGAAGTAGAACTTCTCCCAGAAGCCCTTGACCTGGGGAATGTGGGTCTTGCGATACTTGCCCAGGTAGGTGCCGTCGGCGTCGATGACCGCCGCCGTGTTGTACAGCAGGCCCTCCTGTTCCTTTTCGTACATGGGCAGAACCAGGACCATGCCCAGTTCGGCTGCGAGTTCCTGGAACCGCCTGGTTGTGGGTCCATCCGGGATCGACTCGGCGTAGTCGTAGTACTCGGTTTCCTGCACCTGGCAGAAGTAGGGGCCGTAGAAAAGTTCCTGAAAGCACATGATCTGTGCGCCTGCTGCGGCTGCCTCACGCATGTACTTCTCGTGGAGTTCGATCATCGACTCCTTGTCGCCGGTCCAGGCTGTCTGGACCATTGCAGCGCGTACCTCGTTCGCCATTGCAGTCTCCTCCGTGGTCTGGTTCGCCGGCTCGTGGTTGCGCGACGGTTGCCCTCTGCAGTGTTCTGAGACAGTATGGCCGAATCGTTGTGCGTACAATCCATTCTTTGTTACATACAAAAGTTTCTACGAGGACCGCCAATGCGCACTCGCCTGGGGCGCCACGACAATGAACGAACCAGCACTGGCAGCCATAACGAACGCGGTCGGCACCAACGTCGGACCAGCCGAGATCGCCTCCGCAATCGGGAGGCTGATTAGCGACGGAACCATTCCAAGCGGCAACCGTCTGCCGACGGTGCGGGCGCTGGCCCGAAATCTCAACGTCAGCCCCTCAGTGGTCGCCGATGCATGGCGCCGCCTCGATCATGCCGGCCTTCTCACCACAGAAGGTCGCCGCGGCAGCTTCGTTCGTTCCAGACGCCAACCTGAGGACCCGGGACGCTTCTGGCAGGTACCCGTCAACCCACACACCTACAGGCTGGACCTCAGCACCGGTACACCCGATCCGGCCCTGCTGCCGCCGTTGGGACCGGCTCTGGCTGCACTCAGAGACCAGCCACCCGTCTCGAGCTACCTGGACCAGCCCACCCTTCCAGCGCTGTCCGAGGTGCTCCGGCAACGCTGGCCGTTCGAACCCGAGGCGCTGACCGTGGTCGACGGAGCCCTCGACGCCCTCGACCGGATCATCGCCGAAACTGTCAACTACGGCGACAGGGTGCTCGTGGAAGATCCCGGCTTTCCACCCACGATCGACATGCTCGAACTTGCCGGTGCCGAGCTGATACCCGTTCCGGTCATCAAGGGCGGCCTTGACCCTGAGGCCCTCGCCCGCGGCCTGACCGCCTACCCGAGCCTCCTCGTGTTCCAACCCCGCGCCCACAACCCCACGGGCTGGAGCCACGATGCTGAGAGAATCGACCAGCTTGCGGGCCTGCTGGAGGGCTCTGACCTGCTGGTGATCGAGGACGACCACTCAGGTGAGGTGTCGGGGGCGGCGCTCCACAGCCTCGGTTCCCGTCTTCCGGACCGGGTCATCCACATACGCAGCTTCTCCAAGGCCTACGGACCGGACCTGCGCCTGGCTGCTGTGGGGGGAGCCGGACCGGTCATCGAGGCAATGGTCCACCGGCGCCAACTGGGTCCCGCATGGAGCAGCCGACTGCTCCAGGGTGTGCTGTTGGAGTTGCTCACCGACCCGGGGACCGCCGACACGGTGGCCCTCGCAGCGGAAAGCTACGCCGGCCGCCGGTCGTCGGTAATCAAGAGCCTCGTGGAGCGCGGTGTCAGCGTCCCGGGTACGTCCGGTTTCAACCTGTGGCTCGAGGTCGGCGACGAGACGAACGCCCTGATAGCGCTGTCGGCACAGGGCATCGGTGCAGCACCGGGCAGCCCGTTCATGGTCGGTCCGGGTTCCACCCCACACCTGCGCCTGACCCTCGCCACGGTTGCCGAGGGCTCTGACGACCTGGCCGAAGCCCTCGCCGATGCCGCCTCCATCCCGCCGGGCCGCCGGGTGGGAGTCTGAGATGGTGGAACTCCAACCGACCGGCGCCGACTGGTCGCGCCGGTCGTTCCTGAGGCTGACGGGCGTAGCAGGTCTCGCCGCAGCAACAGCCTGTGCGCGGACCGAACCTCAGACTGCAACTGTGTCATCTGCTCAGCCAGTCGGCCCCAGGTCCATCCCGGACCCCACCGACTGGAGGGTGACCCGCTGGGGTGCTGACCCATGGTCTCTGGGCTCGTACTCGTACCTGCCGGCGGGGACGTCGGCGACCTCGCGGGCCACCCTTTCCGGGCCAGTTGGGGACCGGCTGTTCTTTGCCGGTGAGGCAACCGACTCCGACTATCCGGGAACGGTCCACGGGGCCCTCAAGTCCGGACAGCGTGCGGCGTCCCAGGTGCTCGATGGCCACACCAAACCATCGGTCGTTGTGATCGGCGCCGGTGCCTCCGGGCTGGGTGCCGCTCAGGCACTGATGGACGCCGGAGCAGACGTTGTCGTGCTCGAGGCAAGGGACCGGATAGGTGGACGGGTCTGGACCGACGACGTGGGTGGTGTACCGGTCGACCTGGGGGGTTCGTGGATCCACGGAGTCAAGGGGAACCCGCTCGCGGAACTGGCTGACGCACTTGATATCACGCTTGTACACACCGACTACGACAACTCCGTCCTGTTCGACACCGATGGATCCCCGCTCGACTGGAACCGACTCAACAACCTCTACGAGGCCATTGCGGATGCCGCCCTGTCGAGTTCGTCGACGCGTGCGATGGGGCCCGAGCTGGCCCCCATTCGATCAGGCCTGAACGCCGACGAACAGAGGTGGTTCGACTTCGTGGTCACCTCCGAGATCGAACACTGGTGGCCGGCCGACGTGGAAAGGCTGGCAATGGCCACGGCCTTCTTCGGCAAGGCCTTCCGTGGTGGCGACGCAGTGCCGCAGACTGGCTACCGGCCGATCATCGCGAGCCTGGCCGAGGGGCTAGACATCCGCCTCGGCACAGCAGTGTCACGGGTGGACCACAGCGGTCCCGGGGTGGTGATCGATTCCGACAAGGGCGTGTTCGAGGCCAATGCGGTCGTCGTGACCGTTCCCCTCAGCGTGCTTCAGGCGGAACGCATACAAATCACGCCCGACCTCCCCCACTCAACGCTCTCGGCCATCCGAATGCTCGGCATGGGTCTGATGAACAAGGTGGTGCTCCGGTTCCCGGAGGTCTTCTGGGATAAGCAGGCGGACCTGATCTCGTATGTTCCGCCGACGAAGGGCTATTTCGTGGAGTGGTACAACGCCGTTCCGTGGACGGGTCAGCCGATTCTCGTCGGCTTCAACGCCGCCAGGGCTGCCGCCGAGATCGAAACCTGGTCGGACGACGCAACTGTCGAGGCGGCACTCGATACTTTGGACCTGATCCACCGATAATCCCGTCCCGAGGAGTGATGCCCGTGAGCCGAGACCTGTTTGAACGCGCTGGCGACGCCCTGCTCAACGAGCGCCGCCAACTGACCGCAACCGAGTTGGCTGAGTTGTCGAGGGTCGATGACGAGGCGATTCCCTCGCTGGCAGCGCTGGCCCACGACGTCCGCCTTGCATGGATGGGCCCGACCGTCGACATTGAGGGCATTCTTTCGGTGAAGACCGGTGGCTGTCCGGAGGACTGCCACTTCTGCAGTCAGTCGGCCCAGTTTGATACTCCGGTCAAGGCAGTGCCGTTCCTGGACCCCGACGAGATAGTCGCCGCCGCCAAGGAGACCGCTGAACTCGGAGCCTCTGGGTTCTGCATTGTGCTGGCCGTCAAGAACCCCGACGAGGCGGCCATTACCCGGATCCTCGACCTTGTGCCGCTGATCCACGATGAGGTCGGAATAGACGTAAACGTCAGCGCCGGCATCCTCACACGTGAACAGGCAGGACGCCTCGCCGAAGGCGGTGTCCACCGGTACAACCACAACCTGGAGACAGCTCAAAGTTTCTTTCCAGAGGTCGTAACGACCCATACATGGGAGGAAAGACGCGACACCTGCCTGCTTGTAAAGGAACATGGCATGGAACTCTGCTGTGGCGTACTGCTCGGCATGGGAGAGAGCAACGACCAGCGCCTCGAGTTGCTGGAGGATCTCCGCAAACTCGAGCCCCAAGAGGTCCCCATCAACTTCTTGAACCCGAGACCGGGAACCCCGTTACAGATTCGTAAGCCGTTGAGCGCTGCCGAGGCTCTTCGATGGATCGCCGTATTCAGGTTGGGTCTGCCGTCGGTGATCCTGCGCTACGCCGGTGGCCGCGAGATCACAATGGGCGACTTGCAGGCAGTGGGAATGACATCGGGAATCAACGCCTTGATCGTCGGCAACTACCTGACGACACTTGGCCGCACGCCCGACGAGGATCTCAGCATGCTCGAAGACCTGCAGATGCCGATCGGCGCACTCTCGAGCGCTATCTGACCAGAGTGTCAGAACAGGAAACACGCAGTTTCTGTCCCGGGTGCGGGAACACCAACTGCCTTGGCTGTCTTCCAGCGCTAGACCCACCGCGTTATTGTCCGCTCTGCGGCAGTTGGCTACGGGTGAAGGTTCACACGAGCGCCTGGGAGTCGACCTGTAGGGAGTGTGGAGACATTCGGCGGGGATGACCCGCCCAGAGGATGCTGTCATGGTTCGCCTCGGTGCAGCCCACCCGGGTCGAGTACAAGAGCACCCTCGAACAGGCGGGTCGGCACCGATCAGGGCTGCGGACTGCTGGTGGGGTCGGAAGAGGCAGCAGGAGGCAACTCTTCGGCCTGGACGTGGCGGGGCAGGGCCTCGACCTCGCTGGCTGTAGGTAGTTCGGCGGAACCAGCGCCAAGGTCGGGGAACTTGCGCATGGTCACGAGCAGCCTGCCGTCGACGGAACCCACCAGGTCGTTGAAGGCACCTACGGCGGTGGCCAGGCCGCGACCTGTCTTGTCGACGTGGCCCAACACCACGCCGACCCGGTCGTAGAGCTCCTGGCCCAGGTCGGCTATCTCCCTGGCGTGCTCGCTGACACGGGCCTCCTGCCAACCACGCGACACGGCCCACAGCAGTGCCAGCAGGTTCACCGGCGAGGCGAGCAGCACCCGCTTCTCCATTGCCTCATTGAGGAGGGCGTGGTCGGAACGCAGGGCGTCGGCCAGGAAGGACTCACCGGGCACGAAGAGCACCACGAACTCGGGCGAGGGGCCGTCATCCTGCTCCCAGTACTTCTTACCGGACAGCGCCTTCACGTGGCTGCGCAGTGCCGAGGCGTGTCGGGCCATGTGGGCCTCGACCTCGGTGGCGTCGGTCGCTGCCTGGGCATCCAGGTATGCGTCGAGGGGAACCTTGGAGTCGACCGCAATGTGCGCGCCGTTCGGTAGGCGGACACGCACGTCTGGGCGACCGCGTGAGCCCTCACGGTTCTCGCCGGTGAACTGTTCGTCGTAGTCGCAGTAGCGCGCCATTCCAGACAGCTCGATGACGTTGCGCAGCTGGTTTTCGCCCCAGGCACCACGTGCCGTGGGCGACCTGAGCGCCTCGGAGAGGGTGACGGTGGACGACGTCAGTTCGGTGATCTGCCGGCCCATTTCGCCGGTCATCTTCTGGACGGCACCCTTGTCCTGCTCGTGGGCGGAGCGGAGGTCGCCGACCGTCTTGCCCAGTTGCTCCATCTGTTTGCTGAACGGGTCCAACAGGCCCTTGGTCTCGGCCTGGACCGCGTTCATGCGCTCGGTGGCGAGGGTCAGGAACTGTTCGTTGTTGGCCTGCAGTGCCGAGGTAGCGGCATCGCCCATCTGGGCCTTCACCTCGGCGCCGATCAGTTGGGCCAGCGCTGCCCCGTCGAGGGTTGGATCAGCGGCGGACGGCGAACTACCGCGCTGTACCGCCCATATGACGGCCACGGCGGCAACGATCACGGCTGCAAGGGTCACGAGTTCCATAAACCGGAGGGTACGCACCCGCTGTGACAGGCACAGTCATACCTGAATCCACCGGGTGGAACAGGGGGTCAGGTGGCCCAGCGAACCGGGTCGATCTCACAGGCGAACCCGACCATCTCCCCGCCCTCAGCACGCAGCACGGCATTGCTCCGAGCGACCTCTGCCAGCTTCTGGACAGCAACCTGTCCGGTCATGCCATCCGACGAAAAGCCGCCCTGCTCGTCGACCTGGCGGACCCGAAATGCCCGTGCCACATCCGCATCCCAGAACGAGACGTTCATCTCGGTGTCACCCTGAAACGAGGTGAAGATGAGGTTGGCCGAACCGATGGTGGCCCAGCGGTCGTCCACGACCATCGTCTTGGAGTGGACGTAGATCTCCTCGTATCCCCATGACCTACGTGCTGCCGGTGCCGCCAGGCAGAAGCCGGGGAACTCACCCAGTGCGGCAAGCGCGTCGTAGCCGGCGGCGATACCGGGGAACGCACGGAACCTCGCCAACTCGGGCATGGGGTCACCCGGTACCAGGGCCATGACCGTCACGCCCCTTGCGAGGGCGTCGGCAAGCGCCACGAGGACCACCCGGCTGAGCAGTATCTGGTCCTCGATGTAGATGTAGTCCTGCGCCGACCCGATCGCCGACAAGTACTGCTCACGAATGCTGTTCTCGCCATCGGGCAGTTCCGGGTAGAGACCGGGCAGGATGCTTCGCACAATCTGGGCGGTCGTGTCGCCGGCTGGTCCGGTCCGGCTCGTCGGTGGGTCGAGGTCGTCTATGGCGCCTGGCGGCCAGACGCCGTGCTCGCGATGCCGCTCAGAGGCCCCGTTCCAGCGCATCACGAAGTTGTCGTGCACGTCGGTGGCCGACGGCCCCCTGACCATGCAGTGCACATCATGGACGTTGGCGTACCGCCAGATCTGGTCGGGTTCGGCATGGTCACAACCGGCCATGGAACCGGCTCCGATGTTGATTCCACCCACGAACGCCACCTCGTCCGGGGTACCGGCATCGATGAGCCACACCTTCTGGTGCTGGCAGCGCATGCCGACGGCGTCCCAGCGGGCCTGCCATGTGGTGGCCCGACCGGCCAGCAGGGCTGTCGATGCCTCACATGCCGGGAGGGTGTCGTCAGCGTCGGCCGCCTCGCCCTCGGGGTGCCAGAAGATCACCCGAACATCTACACCCCGGGCGACGGCTCCATCCATCAGGTCGACGAAGGTTCCGCGGCCGCCCGGGAACGAGGCCTCAATCTCGATGAAGGCGACACACACCCAGACCGACGAGGTAGCCGCCTCCACAGCATGCGCAATCAGGTCGAAGGCGACAGCGCCGTCCACGAGAGGCTCAATCAGGTTGCCCGCCCGCGGGGGAAAGGCCGCCGCCTCGGGTGGAGGGAAGACGTCCAGATCCTCTGGGCCGGTTGCCATGCGTGAACGGTAGTCAGCGGGCCTGCCTGACTCGGCCCCCGGTGAGATGCGGGCGGTACAGTCC
>JACNLA010000020.1:0-16700 GCA_014381745.1 Actinomycetota bacterium
GCGCAGGTCACCGTGGTGGGCCGTGAGGGACTTGAACCCCCGACCCCCTGCGCGTCATGCAGGTGCTCTAGCCAACTGAGCTAACGGCCCCGGAGCGCAGCATCGTACCAGTGGCCTCCGAACGGCACACCGGGAACAGATCAGGTGGACGTGTCGGCCCCGAAGGCCCAGGGTCCGCGATCCAAGAAAGCAGCGAGCACCAGAAGCACTCCTCCGGCGGCAACCACGGGCAGGCCGAACCCGACCGAGTACGTGTAGCCGTCGAACGGGTCGAGGCTCAACACATCGGCGATCTCGAGACCTGCGGCAGCCATGACAACCAGCCCTGTGAACGACAAGACCATCTTCAACACGAGGCCCCGCAACCCGGTCCAGAGTGCGCCGGTGGCACCCGCAGCCACCAGCCCAACCACCAGGATCAGGACCGCCGTCACGGCCTGGTCCCAGCCGATCAGGTGGGTGACGAAGCCGCTCTCGTGGGTTTCCAACTGCCATGGCAGGAACGTTCCGATGATCGCCGCGACGACACCACCCGACGACGTCAGGGCAGCCAGCCAGTTGGGCGTGGGCCGCTCACGCGGACGGTGTCTTGGCGTCGAGTCAGGAGGAGCGACAGGTGGTTCGTCGCCGGGGTGGATGGCCCGGATCCCCATTGGCGGGGTGTGGGGCAGGGGCGGTCCAGCGCCGGACTCCGACGATCCGTAACCACCAACCTGGTCAGCCATAGGGCCCCACAGTACCGATCGGCCGGACAGCCCACCTCATGAGCCTCCGACGTACCTGTTGCCACCTGAATGGAGCACCGGGCGGGATTTGAACCCGCGGCTTTACGGCTTTGCAGGCCGTTCCCTTGGTCCGCTCGGGCACCGATGCAGGCTCCCACCGGGGTGGGAACGGGACAAGCGTACAGTCGACCTGAACCGCACCGTCCGCTGAGCGAGTCGCGTAGTGTCACCATGATGAGCGACGACAACTACGAACCCAGCCCCAACGAGTTCATCGCAGGCCACGTTGAGCAGTACCTAACGACAGAGGGCCAAGAAGGCTTTGAGATACAGGGGGCCGGCTGCATCGTGTTGACCACGACCGGTCGCCGAACCGGCAAGGTCAGGCGCACTCCCCTGATCAGGGTCCCCCACGACGACGGCTACCTGGTCGTAGCGTCGCTGGGCGGCGCACCCAAACACCCTGTCTGGTATCTGAACCTGCTGGCCGACCCGGATATCACGATTCAGGACCGGGCCGAGGTGCACGAACTGCGTGCACGAACTGCCACTTCTGAGGAGAAGGCGGCGCTGTGGCCCATCGCCGTTGAACGATGGCCCGACTACGCCAACTACCAGGCTTCAACCGACCGCGACATTCCGGTCGTCATCTGCGAACCCCGCTGACCAACCGGGCAGTTCAGGCTCCCCGCCGCCGAGAGTTGATCACACCGGTGTCGAAGCCGGCCAGGTGGAGGCCGCCGTGGAACCGGGCGTGTTCCACCTTTAGGCAGCGGTCCATCACCACCTCCAGCCCACCGGCCAGTGCACGCTGGGCAGCGTCCACGCTCCACAGGCCGAACTGGGTCCAGAACACGCTGGCCCCCACCTCGACGGCCTCGTCGGCCACGCCGGGTACGTCCTCAAGCCTCCGAAAGACGTCTACGAGGTCAGGCTTCTCAGGCAGGTCGGACAGGCTCGGGTAGGACGGCCTTCCGAGGATCTCGTCGATTGCGGGGTTCACGAAGTAGACGTCGTAATCGGTCGACGAGCTGAGCAGGTAGGTCGCCACGAAGTTGGACGGCCGATCCGGCTTGGCCGACACGCCGACCATGGCAACCGTCCTGACAGACCTCAGGAGCGCAAGCCTCTCTGTGGCCGAGGGTGCCTCCCAGCCCGGAACCTCAGCGCCCACGGAGGTCACGTTGAAGCCCCGGCGAGGGCCTGGTCCAGGTCCCAGCAGATGTCGTCCACGTCCTCGAGGCCAACCGAGAGGCGGACCATGTCCGGTGTTACGCCGCCGGCGACCATGTCCTCGTCGGAGAGTTGCTGGTGGGTGGTGGTGGCCGGATGAATAACGAGGGTCCTGGCATCGCCCACGTTGGCGAGGTGGCTGACCATTGTCAGGCCCTCGATGAAGGCGGCGCCGGCTGCCCTTCCGCCGGCCACGCCGAAGGTGAAGATGGCGCCGGGTCCGTCGGGCAGGTAGCGCTGGGCCAGATCGTGGTACGGAGACGACTCGAGACCGGCGTAGGCGACCCATGAGACCGCCGGATGGTCCTCGAGGAACCGGGCGACCTTGTGTGCGTTGGCAACGTGTTCGTCCATTCGCTGAGGAAGGGTCTCAAGCCCCTGTAGGAGCATGAAGGCGTTGAACGGTGAGAGGGAGGCACCGACATCGCGCAACTGTTCGGCCCGCAGCATCGTGCAGAAGGCATACTCGCCGAAGTTCTCCCAGAACCGCAGGTCGTTGTAGCCGGCCGAGGGTTCGGTCATGCGGGGGAAGCGGCCAGAGCCCCAGTCGAAGCGGCCGGAGTCGACCACCACCCCTCCGATTGAGGTCCCGTGGCCACCGATGAACTTGGTCGCCGAGTGGACGACGATGTCGGCACCGTGTTCCATGGGTCGACACAGGTACGGCGTGGCGAAGGTGGAGTCGACCACCAGAGGCAGGTCGTGGGCATGCGCCACGTCGGCCAGGGCCGCAAGGTCGGCGATGGCTCCGGACGGGTTGCCGATCACCTCGGTGTAGAGGAAACGGGTCTTGTCATCTATCTGGCCTGCGAACGCCTCTGGGTCGTCGCCGTCAACGAAGCGGGCCTCGATGCCGAAGCGGCCGAGGGTGGTGTCAAACATTGCGTGGGTTCCGCCGTAGAGGGCCGACGAGGACACCAGGTTGTCGCCTGTCCCGGCAAGCGATGCCGCTGTCAGGAACTCGGCCGCCTGGCCACTGGCCGTTGCCACCGCTCCGATTCCCCCCTCGAGGCTTGCCATTCGCTCCTCGAAGGCTGCTGTGGTGGGGTTGGAGATACGGGAGTAGATGGTGCCGTACTTCTGGAGGGCGAACAGGTCGGCTGCGTCGGCGGTGTCCTCGAAGACGAAGCTGGTGGACTGGTAGATGGGGACGGCGCGGGCTCCGGTGGTTGGGTCGGGCCCTCCGCCGGCATGCAGCGCACGGGTCCGAAAGCCCCACCTGCGGTCGCTCATGTCTCAGAGCCTACGGAATCCGGCAGCGGTAATATTGCACTTTGTATCTTACCGTCCCTAGTATCACCGACATGAAACGGAAGTTGCTGGCCCCACCCCTGTCCAGCCAACTCGACACGAGCGGTGAGGCGTTCATCCAGAACCGCTCCGACATGCTCGAACAGTTGGCGGTCATCGACGACCTCCTCGACGAAGCAGACGGAGGAGGAGGCCCCGCTGCCATGGACCGCATGCGCTCCCGGGGCAAGATGCCGATCCGTGAACGCATCGCACATGTCCTCGACCCCGACAGCCCCTTCCTCGAGATCAGCCCGCTGGCCGGATACGACTCCGACTACGCGGTCGGCGGCGGGTTCGTGATGGGCATCGGCGTGATCGCCGGAACCGAGTGCATGATCCTGGGCAACGACCCAACCGTTCTGGGTGGCGCAATCACCCCCTACATGGGCAAGAAGTGGATGCGGGCCATTGAGATCGCCCGAGACAACCGGATGCCGTATGTCAGCTTCGTGGAGTCAGCCGGCGCTGACCTGCGGATCCCCACCGGCGACGGAGGCTCGCGACTCAGGGTCCAGACCGAGCACTTCGCCGAGACCGGCGGCTTCTTCTACGAGATGATCGAACTCTCCAAGCTGGGCATACCGACGGTCTGCATCGTGTTCGGCTCATCCACCGCAGGCGGCGCCTACCAACCCGGAATGTCTGACTACAACATCTTCATCAAAGAGCGCTCAAAGGTGTTCCTTGCCGGGCCGCCCCTGGTCAAGATGGCAACCGGCGAGGAGTCAGACGACGAGACCCTCGGCGGTGGCCAGATGCACGCCGAGAGCTCGGGCCTCGCCGACTACCTGGCCGAGGACGAGATGGACGCAATCCGGATCTGCAGGGAGGTTGTCTCCCACCTGGACTGGGCGAAAGAGGGGCCCGGCCCGACGCTCGTTTCCGAAGAACCCGTTCACGACGCCGAGGACCTGCTCGGCCTTGTCAGCCGCGACCTGCGCCAGCCCGTTGACATAAGAGAGGTCATTGCCAGGGTTGCAGACGGCTCCAGATTCGAGGAGTTCAAGCCCCGCTACGGCCCAACCATGGTGTGCGGCTGGTCCTCGATCCACGGTTACCCGATCGGAGTTCTCGGCAACAACGGGGTCATACACCCGGAGGCTGCCGAAAAGGCCGCCCACTTCATCCAGCTCTGCAACCGTCAGGACACCCCCCTGCTCTTTCTGCAGAACATCACCGGCTACATGGTCGGACGTGACGCAGAAGCCGACGGGATCATCAAGAAAGGCTCGCAGATGATCAACGCCGTCACCAACTCCACGGTCCCCCACCTGACGGTGATCATCGGATCCTCCTACGGTGCCGGCACCTACGGCATGTCGGGGCGCGGCTACCGAAACCGGTTCACCTTCTTGTGGCCCACGGCCAAGATCGCAGTAATGGGGCCCAAGCAGATTGCCGGCGTCATGTCCCAGGTGCGCCGAGCCCGGGCCGCCCGCAAGGGCGAGGACTTCGACGAGGCCGCCGACGCCGAGATCGTGAGAATGGTGGAGGAGATCCAAGAAGCCGGCTCTCTGGCGCTCGTGGCCACAGGCGCCGTCAGCGACGACGGAATCATCGATCCCCGCGACACGAGGACCGTGCTGGCCCTGTGCCTCTCAGCCGTGCGCAACAGGGCGATCGAGGGCGCCCGTGCATACGGGGTGTTCCGGCTGTGACGATCACCTCGCTGCTCGTAGCCAACCGTGGCGAGATCGCCCGCAGGGTCTTCCGCACCGCTCGCTCCATGGGCATCCGTTGCGTCGCCGTGTACGTGGATTCTGACTCGGATGCACCCTTTGTGGCCGATGCAGACGAATCGGTCCATCTGGCGGGCGGATACCTCGATGGCCCAGAGATCATCGCAGCGGCGCTCACCACAGGCGCCGATGCGATTCATCCCGGCTACGGATTCCTCGCCGAGAACGCCGGGTTCGCCACCGCTGTCGAGAAGGCCGGCCTCGTCTGGGTGGGCCCGTCACCACACGTGATCGAGACCATGGGTGACAAGCTGACCGCCAAGCAGGCCGCCACCGCAGCAGGGGTGCCGATCCTTCCCTCGAGCGACGACCCGACCCTCGCCGGCGAGGTCGGGTTCCCGCTGCTCGTAAAGGCAGCTGCCGGAGGCGGCGGCAAGGGAATGCACCTCGTTGAGGATCCCGACAGCCTCGCCGAGGCCGTCGCCTCGGCACAGCGGGAGGCCGCCGGCGCCTTCGGTGATGATCGGGTCTTCCTGGAGCGCTGGCTCCCCCGGTCACGGCACGTTGAAATCCAGATCCTCGGCGATTCGCACGGCAACCTCGTCCACCTCGGCGAACGCGAGTGTTCCATTCAGCGCCGCCACCAGAAGATCATCGAGGAGTCGCCGTCGCCTGCCGTCGACGACACCCTCCGTGCGGCGATGGGCGAGGCTGCCCTGAGCCTGGCTGGCGGCATCGGGTACAGCTCCGCCGGAACCGTCGAGTTCCTCCTGGACGACGACACGGGAGGGTTCTTCTTTCTCGAGGTAAATACCCGCCTCCAGGTCGAGCACCCCGTCACCGAGGAGGTCACGGGCATAGACCTCGTTCGGGAACAGATCAGGATTGCCGCCGGCGAACCCCTCGGCTACCGCCAGGACGACGTCACCACGACCGGACACGCTGTCGAGGCACGGCTCTACGCGGAGAACCCGTCTGCCGGCTTCCTTCCCGCCACCGGAACCCTCGCCGCCTTCGAGGCCGCAGCCACGCCAGAGGTCAGGTGGGACTCCGGGGTCGAGACCGGATCACACGTCGGCGTCGAGTTTGACCCAATGCTGGCCAAGGTCATCGCGCACGGGCCGACCCGCACTGAGGCTGTGGGACGTCTGGCTCTCGCTCTCGAGAGGCTCCACCTGGCCGGTCTCACAACCAACCGGGACTTTCTGGCAGCGACGCTCCGCCACCCCGGCTTTCTCTCAGGCGACACGACCACCGACTTCATCCAACGTCTCTCTCCCGCCACCGAACTGGAGCCCGACGAGGGTGAGTTGACACGGGCATCCATCACGGCCGCCATGTGGCTACAGGAACAGAACCGTGCGCATGCCATGGTGCTGGAGGGAATCCCCAGCGGTTGGCGCAACGCCCGACTGCCCGACCAGCAGGTGACGCTGGGCCACGGCGACACAAGAATCGAGGTCACCTACAGTTCCCGCCGAGACGGAGGCTTCAGGGTCAACGGGGAAATCGAGGCCCGGGTTCACAGCTGGTCTCCGGACGGGATCGACCTTGAGGTTGACGGCCGCCGGTCTGCGAGCCGTGTCACCGGCACAGACGACAAGGTATTCGTGCAGGTCTCCCGGGGCACGGTCGGGTTCGATGTCATTCCCCGGTTCGTTCTGCCGGGGAGCGAGGAACCTTCCGGTGGCCTTATCGCACCCATGCCCGGAGTCGTTCTAGACGTCCGCGTGGCCGCCGGCGACACGGTCACGACAGGACAGACCCTGGTTGTGTTGGAGGCCATGAAGATGGAACACCACATGAACGCACCGTTTGACGGTCAGGTCTCAGACGTGCTGGTCGTTCCGGGCCAACAGGTCGACAGCGGGGTCGTGTTGCTGGTTGTGGACCCCCTCGAAGCGGTCGAAGGAGACGCCTAATGACCGAGCCGGCCCGCATAGCCAACTGTTCGGGCTTCTACGGCGATCGCATCTCGGCCGCCTCTGAGATGGTCGACGGTGGCGACATCGACTTCCTGACCGGCGACTGGTTGGCCGAGTTGACCATGTTGATCCTTGCGAGGACCCAGGCCAAGCGACCGGGTGGCGGCTATGCCCGCACGTTCGTGACCCAGATGGAACAGGTCATGGGTTCATGCCTCGACCGCGGAATCAGGGTTGTGTCCAACGCCGGCGGCCTCGACCCCGACAGTTGCGCCGAAGCCGTGGCAGAGGTGGCCGACAAACTCGGGCTGTCACCGACCATTGCGTGGGTGGCGGGCGACGACCTGCTCCCCCGCCTCGACGAGTTGTTGGAGGCCGGCGTCGACCTGGCCCATATGGAAACCGGCGAGGCCATCGGCGACACCTCCAGGTTCATTAGCGCCAACGCCTATTTGGGCTGCTGGGGAATCGTCGACGCCCTGGAACGTGGCGCAGACATCGTCATAACCGGTCGCACCACCGATGCCGCCATCGTCTGCGGACCGGCCGCATGGCACCACGGATGGTCCCGGGACGACTGGGACCCGCTGGCTGGAGCCGTCGTGGCCGGACACGTCATCGAATGCGGCACACAGGCCACGGGTGGCAACTACTCGTTCTTCACCGAGGTGGAGGGCATGGAACGCACCGGCTTCCCGTGGGCCGAGGTGGCATCTGACGGATCCTCGGTGATCGGCAAGCACGACGGCACGGGTGGCGAGGTGTCGGTGGGAACCGTCACATCGCAGCTCCTCTACGAGATCGGCCCACCCGCCTACCTGGGCCCCGACGTGACCGCCCGCTTTGACACCATCAACATCGAACAGGCCGGCCCCGACAGGGTCGCCCTCAGCGGCATCGCCGGGGAGCCTCCTCCCTCGACCCTGAAGGTCTCAATGAACGAGCTGGGTGGCTATCGCAACGACATCTCGGTGGCCCTCACGGGCCTCGACATAGAGGCCAAGGCCCGCCTTGTCGAGAACGCCTTCTGGCTGGCCTGCCCCAGCCGGCCCGACGACTTCGCCGAGGTGGCCACCAGGGTGGTTCGCACCGACAAAGCCGACCCGGCAACCAACGAAGAAGCGGTGGCCCTCTGGAAGCTGACCGTAAAGGACCCCGACGAACGCAAGGTTGGTCGTGCCATCTCCAACTCCGTGAACGAGTTGGCCCTGGCGACCATTCCGGGAATGTTCGGGATCGGCGGGGGCGGCGCAAGGCCCTTCGGGGTGTTCCGACCGGCGCTGGTGCCTTCTGATCTGGTTCCCCAACACGTTGTAGTGCTCGGTGGCGACCGGACCGTCGTGGACTCGGTGGCACCTACGGGACACGTCGAGGTCGTGCCAGCCGCCGGGCCCGATACCGAAAGGCCGGACGGAGAGGTCATCGAAGCTCCCATTGGGCGTGTCCTCGGCGCAAGATCTGGAGACAAGGGCGGCAACGCCAACCTCGGTGTGTTCGCCCGAACCCCCGCAGCGTGGGCGTGGCTGGACTGGTTCCTCACCACCGACTGCCTGCGGCAACTCCTGCCAGAGGCCGCCGATCTGGACATCGACCGCTTCCGCCTGCCCAACCTGATGTCGCTCAACTTCGTTATCCACGGCATCCTCGAAGAGGGCGTGGCCGCCTCGACCCGTCAGGACGGCCAGGCCAAGGGCCTCGGCGAGTGGCTGCGCTCACGGGTGGTCGACGTGCCGGTCGAGTTGCTGGGCTGAGCGTGGACTTCGACCTCCCTCCCGACGACGACCCCCGCCGGCTCGAGGTGCGGGCATGGATGGAGGCCCACCCCGAGCCGACGGCCCAGGATCTGGTCGATGCCGGCTACGTCGTTCCGCACTGGGCCGAGCCGTGGGGCCTCGCAGCCGATCCGATGCACCAGTTGATCATCGATGACGAGTTCCGCCGGGCCGGCGTGTCCATGCCAGCCAACCCCATAGGAATCGGTTGGGCCGGACCCACGATCCTGACCGCAGGAACAGACGCGCAGAGAGACCGCTACCTGCCAAAGCTGCTCACCGCAGAGGAGATCTGGTGCCAGCTCTTCAGCGAACCGGATGCCGGCTCGGACCTTGCCAACCTGTCGACACGTGCCGTCCGCGACGGAGACGAGTACGTCGTGAACGGCTCCAAGATCTGGTCAAGCGGAGCCCACTACTCCGCCTTCGGGATCCTCATCGCCAGAACCGATCCCGATGCACCCAAGCACAGAGGCATCTCATACTTCATCTGTCCGATGGACCTGCCTGGAATCTCGATGACCCCGATCGTCGACATGACCACGGCGCACTCGTTCAACCAGGTCTTCTTCGACGATGTACGCATTCCAGCAGACCTGCTCGTCGGCAACGAGGGAGATGGTTGGCGCCTTGCCAAGATGACGCTGTCGAACGAACGGGTTTCGCTCTCCTCAGCCGGATCCCTCTGGGGAGCCGGACCATCGGCCGAGACCCTGCTGGACCTTGTGAGGCGGTCCGGCGGAACCGCCGATCCCCTGGTGCGCCAGCACCTGAGCGCCCTCTGGTGCGAGGCCGAGGTGCTGCGCCTCAACCGCCTGCGAACCCTCAGCTCCAGGTTGGCAGGCCGCACCCCTGGCGCCGAGGCATCAATCCAGAAGGCAATGGCCGATGAGCACGGCCAGCACGTGCTCGAGACCGCCAAAACACTCATAGGCGCCGGAGGGATGCTCGAGGGATCCGGGCCGTCCGGCCATCTGACATCCGCCATGGGGTCCGGGCCCACCGAGAACAACCTGAGAGCCGACCAGTTCCCCGGAGTCGACCCGATCTGGCACTACGGGTACCTGTTCTCGCCTGCCCTCACCCTCGGCGGCGGCACATTCGCCATACAGCGCAACATCGTGGCCGAGATGGTCCTCGGGTTACCCAGGGACATAAACGTGGAGCAGGGCATGACCTGGTCAGAGGCACGCCGAAAATGACCATCGTCGCAGACGTGTCGGAGTTGACAAGGCGCATCAGGGAGGTACCCGGACCCACCCCCGTGCTGGGCCGGGAACACGAGCGGGCTCTCACCGACCGCCAGCGAGATGTGCTCGACCAGTTGGGCCGCCTGTTCGACGGGGGCTTCGCCGACCTCACCATGGCCGACATGGCCTCAAGCCTTAACTGTTCGCTGCGAACCCTCTACGAGCTGGCACCCAGCAGGGAGCAGCTGGTTCTGACGGTCATCGACCGCAACCTCTGGAGGGTCGGCCGAAGTGCCATGGGTGCGATCGATGACGACCGTGGCCCGCTGGAGACGATCCGCACCTACCTCGAGGCCGCCAACGTCGCCGTGGCCGGCACGACAACGCCGTTCGCACGTGACATGGCGGCCGTACCGGCTGCCCAGCAGCTGAGCGACGACCACTCCGACTATCTGGTCACCGTGACGCGCTGCCTGTTGGACATGGCCGTCGAGAGAGGCGAGATCCCCGACGTGGACACCGCAGCGGTGGCACGTGTCATGGCCAGCCTCGGCCGTGATTTCGCCCTCGCCCAGGTGTTCGCAACACTGCGGTCGTCGCCGAAGGAGGCCGCCGACGCCCTGCTGGGGATAATCATGCGGGGCCTGACCACCAGCGACGATGATGACCCCATGGTCGGCAGCGACCGGAACGGAGCAACAGGGTGAACGTCAACGAGATCGCAGCTGACCTGGCCAGCGAACAGGAGGCACTGGACAGCGTCGTGGCGCCGATCGACGACGCTGCATGGAGCAGCGACACTCCAAGCCCCCGCTGGAACATCACCGACCAGATCGCCCACCTCGCCTACTTCGACATGGCCGCCACCACGGCCATCACAAACCCGGACCGGTTCCGCTCAATGGTCGACGACCTCATGAGTGCGGCCGCCGGCGGAATCCTCGCCATCGACGAGTTCACGCTCGGGCGCTACAGGGCACTCGGACCACAGGGCCTGCTCGCTGAGTGGCGCGAGGGCCGCACCCGCCAGTCCGAGGCCGCAGCCACCCTGTCTGACGACACCAGGGTCATCTGGTACGGGCCGTCGATGGGTTCCAGGTCCTTTCTCACGGCCAGGCTCATGGAGGTCTGGGCCCACGGCCAGGACATCGTCGACACCCTTGGAGCCACCCGACCGCCAACCGATCGCCTGCGACACATCGCCCAGTTGGGTGTGATCACACGGGCATGGACCTACATCAACCGGAAGCTGGACCCTCCTGAGACCGAGGTCGACGTGGTCCTGACCTCACCGTCTGGAGCGGAGTGGGCATGGGGCCCTGGCGACGCCACGGACTCTGTCACGGGCAGCGCCGTGGATTTCTGCCTCGTGGTGACCCAGCGACGCCATCTGGATGACACAGACCTGACCCTGGTGGGCGACTCCACGAGAGATTGGTTGACCATGGCTCAGGCGTTTGCCGGACCTCCGACCGACGGCCCCGCCGGAGGTGACACCTGATGGCTCTCGTGGAGACAAGCTTCGTCAACGGTGTCATGACCGTGACCCTCAACGACGTTGACAACCGCAATGCCCTGAGTGCCCAGCTCACGGTCGAACTTGTCGATGTCCTCGACGCAGCCGACTCCGATCCGCAGGTACGGGTGGTGGTGCTGACCAACGCCGGGAAGGTGTTCTGCGCCGGCGCCGACCTCTCCGAACGCTCATCTGGCGATGCACCCTCACGGGTGATCAGCCCGCTTGAACTGTTCGGTCGATTCCGGAACGCGCCCAAGCCCTACGTGGGTCGAATCGCAGGCCACTGCGTAGCCGGAGGCATGGGGCTGGCTGCAGCTATGGACATATCGATCGCCACCGAAGAGGCCAAGTTCGGCTTCACCGAGGTCCGCATCGGTGTGGCTCCCGCCATGATCTCGGTTATCTGCCTTCCCAAGATGCGCCCGGCCGACGCCAACGAGGCCTTTCTCCGGGGCAGCCGCTTCTCGGCCACGAGGGCTGCCGAGTTGGGCCTGATCAACAGGGCCGTTCCCGCCGACGAACTGGATGCCGCAGTCGAAGAGGTGGTGTCGGACCTGTTGCTGGGAGGACCAGAGGCCCTGGCCGCGACCAAGCAGTTGACCAGCCGAGTTCCACAGATGACGGCTGACGAAGCCTTCGAGTGGACCGCCCGCCTCTCAGCCGAACTCTTCGCCGGTGACGAGGCCAGCGAGGGCATGGCGGCGTTCCTTGAGAAACGTTCGCCACCGTGGGTCGCGTGACCCCCGGGCCTTCCCTGCACCGCTGACCCGTACAGGTCCCCCAATAGGCTGATTCCACGATGAGCGTCGATCAGGTAGCCACTTTCCTTGCCCTGCTGACGCTGCTGGCGGCCGCAGTAGCCGTCGGAACGGGCACCGCACTTGCCACCTCGACGGGCAGGTCCATGCTCTCCACGCTGGGTGACACACCCCTTCGCCTGGCTGCCGCCGTTGCCACCACATCAGTGGCCGGGAGCCTCTACTTCTCAGAAATTGCGGGCTTCAGGCCGTGCGAGCTGTGCTGGTACCAGCGGATCGCCATGTACCCGCTGGCCGTGATCCTCGTAGTAGCAGTGCTGCGCCCCGGCAGCGACGTCACCCGATTCGCCCTGCCACTCTCAGTCGGTGGAGCCGCCGTATCCATCTACCACTACCAACTGCAGTTGTTCCCCGATCAGGGCTCATCGTGCGAACCCGGTGCATCATGTGCCTTCAGATGGGTGCACAAATTCGGGTTCATCTCGATCCCGCTCATGGCCCTGGCTGGATTTGCCGCAGTGACAGCGCTCATGGTGGCCCATAGCAGACAGACCACAACCGACACCCGGGAGACAACAGAGTGAACGCCTCAACCACAGGATCCGAACGGAGATCACGGACCGGCCTGTTCGTCGGGCTGGCCCTGGCTGCCGCCGTGGCCGCCGCGCTCGTGGCGTCGATGACCACCGGTGGTGAGACCGCGACCCGTCAGGTCGCAGAGGTCGGCTTCGCCGAAACCACGGGCGGGGTCCTACCACCGCTGCCCCGCTCCGGTGCCGATCCGGCTGTCGGCATATCTGCTCCCACGATCAGGGCCATGACGTTCGACGACACCCAGGTCGACGTTGTTCCCGGCGGTGGCCGGTCGCTGGTTATCGGCTTCTTCACCCACTGGTGCTCCCACTGCCAAGCCGAACTACCACGCCTCACCGAGTGGCTGAACCACAACGATCCACCCGCTGGTGTCGAGGTATTGGCAGTCTCCACGTCGGTTGATTCTGGCGCCCCCAACTACCCACCCTCAGCTTGGTTTGACGGCGTCGGCTGGCCAGAGTTGGTGCTCCGCGACTCCCCTACCAGTGCAATCGGTGCCGGCTTCGGTCTCACCGGATTCCCCTACTTCGTGGTCATCGGTCCCGAGGGACGGGTGCGCCTTCGGGTGTCCGGCGAGTTGAGCGTCCAGGACTGGGAGTACCTGCTCGGGGTGGCGGCGGCACCATGAGCCACGGCGGGAAGCTGGCGGCGAGGGCACTAAGGGACGCCGGCGTAGGCGCAATCTTCACCCTCTCGGGCGGCCACATCATGCCCATCTACGACGGAGCACTCGACGAGGGAATCCCCGTCATCGACGTTCGCCACGAGCAGGCCGCAGTCCATGCCGCCGACGCATACAGCCGCTTGAACCCAGGCCGCATCGGGTGCGCCGTCCTGACCGCCGGCCCAGGGGTAACCGACGGGGTAACCGGCATCGCCAACGCCTGGCGAGCCAACAGCCCCCTGCTGGTGATCGGAGGCCAGGGCCCGTTCACCAACCTGCGCCGCGGGTCCCTCCAGGAGATGGACCACGTCTCGATGATCAGGCCGATCAGCAAGTGGGCCGACGCCTGCTACCAGACCGATCGCATCCCCGAGTACATAGAGATGGCGGTGCGTGCCGCGGTGACGGGTGTACCCGGGCCGGCGTTCCTGGAGATCCCGATGGACGTCCTCATGGGGCCTGCATCGCTCGACGAGGCCCACTTCCCCACTTTCCGCACCACGCCGCCCATGGTCTTTCCCGATCCCACCGACGTGGCAGCCGCCGCCGAGGTGCTGGCAGGCGCTGAGCGGCCGATCCTGCTGGGTGGAACAGGGGTCAAATGGTCAAGGGGCGGGCCTGCGCTCACCCGCTTCGCCGAGGCAACCCGCATTCCCGTCTACCTGAACGGAATGGGTCGGGGCATGCTGCGCGCCGACAACCCCCAGTTCTTCAACCGGACCCGCCGCGAGGCCATGCAGGGCTGCGATGTGTTTGTGCTGGCCGGGGCAGCGCTTGACTTCAGGCTCCGCTTCGGTGCCTCTATCCCGGCTGACGCCACGATCATCCAGTTGGACATGGAGGCAGGCCTGATCGGGCAGAACCGCTCGGCCGATGTGGCCGTGGTAGGCAACCTGGGAGCCTCCCTCGACCAGATGCTGGCGCTTGTCGGAGAATCCGAAACCGGACTGGATTTTGGTGAATGGAGCGCAGAACTGCGTCGCAGCGAGGACAGGTTGGCGGCGGCCCTTGAGGAACAGGTCACCTCCGACGAGAGCCCTGTCGACCCGCTGCGGTTCGCAGCCGAGATCCGGGACTTCATCGACGAGGACACGATCCTCATCGGCGACGGTGGCGACATCGTCGCCCAGTCCTCAAAGGTCATACCCGTGCTCCGGGAGAACTGCTGGATGGACCCGGGCCCTCTGGGAACCCTCGGTGTCGGCATGCCCTTCGCCCTGGCCGCCCAGCACAGTTTCCCCGACAGGAAGGTCCTGATCATCTACGGAGACGGCGCCTTCGGGCTGAACGGCTTCGAGTACGACACGGCGGTCCGCTTCGGGCTGCCGATCGTCGGAATCATGGGCAACGACGCCGCCTGGGGTCAGATGCTGCGCCCCCAGGTGGGCCTCTACGGTGCCGACCGAAAGGTGGCCGTCGACCTGGCCGAGACCCGCTACGACAAGGTGGTCGAGGCTCTGGGAGGGCACGGTGAGTACTGCGAGAGACCAGAGGAGATACGTCCGGCCCTTGAGAGGTCCTTCGCCTCGGGCAAGCCAGCCCTCATCAACGTAAAGATTCGAAAAGACGAGGGCATCCCCAAGGGAAGCACCTACGTCTGATCTGAGGGGTAGCTCGTCAGCCCGGTTCCGGACCGGTTGCTGCCGGCCGATCTGTGGCGCTCCACTGCGACCAGGACCCCACGTAAAGCCGACCCCGGCCCAGCCCGGCGTGCTCCATCGCCAGCAGGTCGTGACAGGCGCTGACCCCTGAGCCGCAGTAGACGACGACGTCGGCGGCATCGCTGACACCCAGATCCAGGTAGTGGGTTGCCAGATCATCGACGGGCCTGAAACAACCGTCCGACATGTTCTGAGCCCACGGTGCGTTGAGAGCGCCGGGAACATGGCCGGCACGACTGTCCATGGGCTCCGAGTCGCCCCGGTAGCGCTCAGGAGAGCGGGCGTCGAGCAGGAGCCCTGCCCCACCAAGGTCCTCTGCCTCGACAAAGGACGTGTCGGACCATGGCCTCACAGGAGAGTCGACGGGATCGGGAACATTCGGTTCGGTCTCGAGCGGGCCCGACCATGAGAGCAGACCACCATCCAGCAGAGCCGCAGGTTGACCAAGGACGCGGAGCATCCAGATGAAGCGGCCAGCGCTCACTCCGCCAGAGTCGTCGTAGGCCACAACCGTGTCATCTAAGCCAATGCCCAGAGACCGGAGAGATTCGGCGAATGCCTCTGGCGACGGGAGTGGGTGGCGGCCACCGCCCTCGGCTGGGTCGGCTGCGAGTTGGGTATCCATGTCGACGAACACAGCACCCGGGATGTGGCCCCGCAGGTAGGCATCGTGGCCGGAACTGCCGTCGAGGTACCAACGAACGTCACAGACGACTACGTCGCCGATCAACCCCTCGAGTTGACCTGCCGTGACGATGGGTGCAATCGACATGACTCAGTCCACCTCAGCCGGCGATGGACGTGACAGGGCGGCGGCGGCGAGCAGCAATGTCCAGACGATCCCGGCCAGCAGAAGGTGCGTGGCGACCACACCGCTCCAGCTGACCTCGGTGAACACGTGGACGGCACCCAGTGCCACGTTGACGGCGTAGAAACCGGTGGCGGCGTGGAGCAGACGACGCTCGATCGCTGGGCGTCTGTTCTGGCCAGCAGCCCTGGTCAGGTACACGAGGTACACGAGCCCGAGGCCTGCAACGAGACGGTGCGTGAAGTGGACTGCCGTGTAGCTGTTCGACAGATCAGGAACCAGCTGGTTGCCGACGAGCGGCCATCCCGAGAAGAACATGTTGTGCACGTAGGCCCCCAGGAGCAGGAGCACATAGGAGCCGGCTGCGGCGATCACCAGCAGGTTGGTCCAGGCACGGTTCTCATCGGTCCGGACACGGCTCGGCGACGTGGCCACAGCCACCAGGGTGAGAAGACCCACCACCACCATCGAGATGGCCAGGTGCAGTACGACCAGATCGGCATCAAGATCGGCCTTGACGACCATGCGTCCGATCCACGCCTGGATTCCCACGACCACCACTACGGCTGTCGCTGTACGCACGAGTGCCTTCCGTGAACGATGGTGGCGCCAGACGCTCACCGCCGTGGCGAGCACCAGCAGCCCGACGATCGCGGCTACCCACCTGTGGGTCCACTCGATGACCATGTGGTACTCGGCCCGTGGAAGCAGGCCGCCGAGGAGGCCATTTTCGCAGAGCGGCCAACGGTCAGCACACCCGTAACCACTGCCGCTGCCGCGTGTGAACCCACCTACACCAACCAGAAAAAGGGTCGCACCGAGGGCGATACGACTGAGGCGTGCGGTCGACGACATCACCGAAAGGCTACGGGCACCACA
>JACNLA010000020.1:16832-49362 GCA_014381745.1 Actinomycetota bacterium
AGCTGGTCGATCTCGCCCTCACCCATAGGTGTGGAGAGGATGCCGGTTCCACTCGAAACCATGAGGATGCCGTCGTCCAGGAGCAGGGCCACGAACCTGGCAAGGCGTGTCGCTGCTTCGGGATCCGGGTAGGCGTCGCGGTAGTTGATGGGAGATGGGCTCGTCATGTGGATCTGGAACAGGGAGCCTGCCCCGCTGACGCTGGCCTCAACACCACGCCGACCGATCGCCTCGTTGATTCCCTCTATTGCCATGCGGTTGAGACCGTTCAAACGCTCGACCGCCTCCTGGTCGAACAACTCCATGGCCGTGCGGCCCGCCGTCATGGTTATCGGGTTGGCTGAGAAGGTGCCCGAATGCGGTACGCGGTAGTCGTCGGAATGCGGGTTCATGACCTGCATGACGTCGCGGCGCCCGGCTATCGCACCAACCGGGAAGCCCCCTCCGATCATCTTGGCCATCGCCGTGAGATCAGGCTGAATCCCGTAGCCCTGTTGGGCGCCCCCGTAGCAACCCCTGAAGGTGATCACCTCGTCAGCTACCAGCAGTGCTCCGTTGGCCGTTGTCCAGGAGCGGAGCGCATCTACGAAAGCCTGTGTTGCCGGACAGAGGCCCACCCTGTGTGGCATCAGGTCTACTAGAACGCATGCGATGTCGTTGGCGTGGCCGTTCAGGATCTGCACCGCCCTCTCAACGTCATTGAAGGGAAGGACCACGACATCGTCGAGCACACCACGGGGGGTGCCATGGGCGACCGGCACGCTCTCGGGTGCATCGACACCACCCCAGTTGGCGGGTTCTGCGGTCTGGCTGACCTCGGCAAAGTCGTAGGAGCCGTGGTAGGCGCCCTCCACTTTGGCGATCTTGGGGCGGCCCGTGAATGCCCTTGACACCTTGAGGGTGGCCATGACCGCTTCGGTTCCGGAGTTGACGAACCTGAGCTGGTCGAAACCGGCGTTCCTGGAACATAGGTGTTCGGCGTAACGGATCTCGGCCTCTGTGGCCATCGTGTACGCCGTGCCGCGTGCCATCTGGTCGGTCACCGCCGCGACGATTGCCGGGTGGGCGTGACCGTGGATGAGGGAGGCCATGTTGTTGGCAAAGTCGATCCGTTCCACGCCGTCGACGTCGGTGATGCGACAGCCAGTGGCGTGAGCGGCATACAGGGGGTGGGGGGCACGAAGCACGGTGTTGCGGCTGACGCCGCCGGGCAGAACCTGCTTCGCCCGCTCGTAGAGGGCCTCGGACACGCTGGGTCCGTTGTCGTCGGTCATCGCTCCACCTCCGTCGACCTTGCATCTCTTATCGGACCGGCCGTCAGGGCGGCTACCTCGTCGAAGCTGACGCCGGCGGTGAGGTCTACTACCTCGAAACCGTCTGGCCCTATGTCAACAACAGCCAGATCCGTGTAGATCCGGTCCACCACCCCGACACCGGTAAGGGGATAGGTGCACGATTCCACCAACTTGGGTGTTCCATCTCGGGTGCAGTGGCTGGTCATCACGTAGACGGCCTTCACGCCCGACACCAGGTCCATGGCTCCCCCGACGGCGGGTATGGAGTCGCCACCGGTCGACCAGTTGGCAAGGTCACCGTTTGCCGCAACCTCGAGTGCTCCCAGAACACACAGGTTCAGGTGGCCGCCCCGGATCATGGCGAAGCTGTCCGCGTGGTGAAAGTAGGACGCACCGGGCAGGGCCGTGACCTGTCGCTTGCCGGCGTTGATGAGCTCGGGGTCGCCATAACCGTCATCGGGAGAAGGCCCCATTCCCAACAGACCGTTCTCGGTGTGCAGGATCACCTCGCACCCCTCTGGAATGAACTGGGCAATCATCTCGGGCATCCCGATACCGAGGTTCACATAGGAGCCGTCGGCGATGTCTCTTGCTGCGCGTGCCGCCATCTGCTCTCGGCTGAGACCGACCGGAGCCGACGTCATGGGTAGGTGACCCCGCGCGCTACAAGGTCGGACTCGTGTGCGGGTGAGCCGACGTGGACGACGCGGTCGACGAAGATCCCCGGGGTTACAACGGCCTCGGGGTCAATCTCACCGGGCGACACGACCTCGGCGGCCTGCACGACCGTTGTGGTAGCGGCCATTGCCATGAGGGGTGAGAAGTTGCGCGCAGTCCTGTTGTAGAGGAGGTTCCCGTGAAGGTCCGCCACCCTGGCCTTGATGAGGGCGAGGTCGGCTGTCAGGGCGTGTTCCAGCACATGGCCTCGACCGTTGAACTCGCGCTGCTCGCGCCCCTCGGCCAACTCGGTGCCAACAGCCGTTGGCGTGTAGAAGCCCGGGATTCCGGCACCGCCGGCGCGGATGCGCTCAGCCAGGGTGCCCTGGGGAACCAACTCGAGCTCTATCCGGCCGGATCGGTAAAGGTCGGGAAAGACGGTGGAGTTGGTGCTGCGGGGATACGAACAGATCATCTTGGCGACGCTGCCGGCCCTGATAAGGGCTGCCAGGCCCACCTCGCCGCTGCCGGTGTTGTTGTTGACGACGGTCAGGTCGGTGGCACCGTGGTCGATGAGGGCGTGGATCAACTCGATTGGGCTGCCAGCCTCGCCGAAGCCGCCGATCATTACGGTCGCGCCGTCCGCCACTCCAGCAACCGCCTGTTCAGGATCGGCGACCCTCTTGTCGATCACGTCAGCCGCCTATGCGGGTACAGCCGTGGGCTCTTCGGTCCGGAGCGACTTCACCCTTGCGTAGTCGAAGAGACCGGCCTCGTCGAAGAGCACCCTGTCCTCGTAGCCGTCAAACCAGATTGCCTCCGGGTTGCGGCCCACGATGCAGACCTTTCCCCTGTCGGGTGCATCGGCTGCGTTGCGGAGGATCTTGAAGATCACGACACCGTTCTCGGAGCCTGTGAGACCCGGGATGGGTTCGTCGGTGACAGCAGCCACCTCGGTCTTGCCCTTGTAGTGGGTGATGGAGAGCCTGGCGTGGGCCTCAACGCCGGAGAGGCCCTTCTGGGAATCATTGAGGGTCTGCCATGCGGTTTCAATCGGCACGTTGAAGGCCTTGTGGGCAATGATGTCGCGCCCGCAAAAGAAGTAGTGGTTCTCTATGCCGACCCGCTTGAGGGTTCTCTGCATGATGCGCAGGGCTTCGGCGTTGTCGTTGACCCCCTTGATGATCGGAGACTGGTTCTCGACGCTGATCCAGCCGCGGGAGACCACGGCGTCTACTGCCCGTCTGGCGCTGGCATTCCACTCGTAGAAGCTGTCGCCGTCCTCCATGTACGCACCGCTGTCATCCCGGGCCAGGAACTCGTCGGGGTGGTTGAAGTGGGTCATCAGCCGAAAGCCCACGTCCGGGTACGTCTTGTGGAACAGGTCCAGCATCGACAGGAAGGCCTCGTCGAAGCGGTCCGGGTGGAACGCCAGTTCCTTGGTGCCCAGGCGGATGGACTCCACCCCGGCCTCGGCCAGGGCCGTAAGCCAGCCGGCGATCTTGTTGTTGGGCAGCACCATCGGATCGCCACCCGACAGCAAAATCTCGCGGAGCTTCTCGCGGCCTGAGTCGGGATGGGTGCCACCGTTGGCTGCCACCGCCGCGTTGTGCGCCCGGACGTAGTCGGTGACCTCGACAATCTGGGCAAGACCCTTCTTGTCGACCGTGCCGTCCTGACGCTTGATCTCCTTGCGGCCGATCAGTTCCTCGCGGTAGCAGAACCGGCAGTGCGCCGAGCACGTGGAGATGACGTACATGAGGCCCATCTCGTATTTGTGGAGCAGTCCCTCGACGGGGCTGTAGTCCATCTGGAAGCCCGGGTCCTCGGCACCCTCCAGGTTGAGGGTCTCCTCAGGTGAGGCCTTCACGAGCTTTTGAAGTGCCGCGCTGTTGCGGGCCATCTCGAAGTAGTGGCGGGTCACCTTGACGGGCATGCGTGCCTCGACGTCACGCTCGGTTCCCCTGATCTGGACCAGGCCCGCAAGCTCTGCGTCCGTGTAGAAGCCCAGCGTGTCATCAGGAGCGGTCCCGTTGATGAATGGATCCAGGCCGTTCAGGATCTGGCGGTCGTACTTCGGGTTCTCCACATGGTCCAGCACGCGGAGTTCGCGTTCGGTGGGCTGGTACTTCGCTCTGGCCATGGGTTCTGCCCTCCACCACTCATGAAGCCGGAAGCGGGAACCTCCCCAACCGACACAGCGAGCCTACTGAGAAGTGATGTTCTCACATGTAACAGGTCAGGCCGGATGGATAGCCTGCCGCGGTGAAACCTGCTCGTAGAGACCGGCCTGCAAGGCGTTCAGCAGCCGGCTTCTACGGCTGGCAGATGGTCGCTCTGGCCAGCCTCGTCGGTGTGCTCACCGGTCCGGGGCAGTCGATCGGTGTCTCCGTGTTTCGCCAGCACCTCTCCGACGGGCTCCGTCTCTCCGACTCTGCAATCGCCACGGCATATCTGGTTGGCACCCTGTTGTCCTCCACGTTTCAGCCGAGGATCGGCCGATGGGTCGACGAGGTCGGAGTGCGAAGGGCGTCAACGGTGTTCGGTGCCGTCTTCGCCCTGACCCTTGCCCACATGTCCCTGGTTCGTGGTGCCGTCTGGCTGGCTGTCGGCTTCTTTGGGATCAGGCTGCTCGGTCAGGGCGCTCTGAGCATGACCTCAACCGTTTCGGTCATGCACTGGTTTGAGCGACGTCGAGGGTTCGCCCTCGGCCTCAAGATGACCCTCACCATGGGAGGCATCTCGGTCGTACCGGTCCTTCTGGCTCTAGCGATCGACGCCTGGGGGTGGCGCATGGCCTGGTTGGCGGCGGCAGCCGTGGTCGCCCTCACCGCGATACCCGTCAGCTGGTTCGGTTACGTGAACCGCCCCGCCGATCTGGGGCAACAGCCCGACGGTGGGCTTCGGCCCGACGAGATCGAGGACAGATCGACGCTCCCCTCGGTCACAAGGTCCATGGCGCTCCGGTTTCCGGGCTTCTGGATCCTCTCGGCGGTTACCGCCACCAATGCGCTCTTCGGCACAGGCCTCTTGTTCCACCAGACCAACCTTCTGGGCGAGATCGGCTATTCGAATGCACAGGCTGCCGCAATGTTTCTGCCGCAGGCGGCTGGTGCTGTGGCCGGCGGCCTCACGTTCGGTTGGCTGGCGGACCGGAGGGTCCGTAGAAGCCTCCCGGCTGTCGTGGCACTGCTCCTGGCAGCCACGATGTTTCTGGGTGGAACAGCGACGACGTTCCCGACCATCCTGCTCTACTCGGTGATTCTGGGTGTGACGATGGGGAGTGGAGGTGCCGTTCAGGGTTCCCTGCTTCCGGCGCTCTTTGGCGTGGGCCACATCGGTTCCATCTCCGGAACCCTCGGCCTGATCGGGGTGCTGGCCTCTGCGATGGGAGCGTTGATGTTCTCGCTGGGCAACACCGTGTTCGGCAGTTACCGGGGTGCGAGCCTGTGGCTCAGCGTGCTGCCGCTGGCGGTCGCAGTGGTCGCCATCACATTGCGGCGACATTTCACCGTGGACAATCCGTCCTGAGGCCAAGCAGTCGTCAGGTCCAGCCCTGCATCCAGAATGCGGGGCTGACCTGTGGGTTGTTTGGAGCGGACGACGAGATTCGAACCCGCGACCCTCACCTTGGCAAGGTGATGCTCTACCAGCTGAGCTACGTCCGCGTCGGGGCGTAACTGTAGCGGGCACACCGGGCCATGCGACCCACCTGCAGCAGGGAGACGTGGGCCTCAGTCCCCTTCGCCATCGCTCAGGTCGACACGCAGGATGAGGACACCATCTTCCATGGTGGCCTCGGCATCGCCGATGATGGCGAAGTCCATGAAGTCAGCCTGGGCCTGGTCTATGAACCTCTGACGTTCCTCACCACCGATGGGTGGCATGTTTCGCGAACGGACCGCCTCGGCCCTCTCCCGGAACCGGGCCAGCATCGCATCCAGGTCCAACTCGGGGCTGCTCACAGGATCAACTGGTCTCGACGGTGACGCCGGCATCGACGGTGGTAACGGCCGGGACCTCGACGCCGAGGTGGAGAGAGAGCAGTTCCTCGAGCTCCGGGTCACCGGGAACCACCGCATCAACTGAAGGTTCCTCAGAAGCGGCATCGACCACGACCGCTCCGGCGGAAGCAGCCCTGCGCCCAGGCCGGGTATGCCACCAGAAGGCGGCCGTAATCGCAAGCAGGGCAACTGCGATGAGCCGGATTGAGAACACGATCTGATCGATGCGTTCGCCAGCGGTAAGACCGTTCTCGTCTACAACCGGGGGAATGGTCTCAATCGTGGTCACCTGAGCCATGACAGGGTCCATGAACAACAGCACAGCAACGGCCGAACCAACGGTAAGCAGCGCTGCGACTGTCCTACGTACCGGCATGTGCACCAACCACCCCATCCTCAACAACCAGATCAGGCAGATAATGGTAGTGGACCCTCCGGGGTCCCGGTTACCTCACCTGCGTTCAGCCGGCAGCCGAAAGGGCTCCTTGGAAATCGGCAACAACGTCACCGGCGTCCTCAAGGCCACATGAGACCCTGATGGTCCCAGGACCGATCCCCGTGGCGGCCTGCTCTTCTTCGGTCAGGCCCACGTGGGTCGTGCTTGCCGGATGGGTAACGAGCGTCTCAGGCCCCCCGAGGGTGGATGCCAGGATCGCCAGCCTTGTCGACTCCACGAACTTCTCCCCGGCCTCTCGCCCGCCAAGCAGGTCGAAGGTCAACAGGCCGCCCATGAAGCTCATCTGGCGCTGCGCCAGGTCGTGTTGCAGGTGTGACTCCAGGCCCGGATAGGCGACGCGACTCACTGCGTCGTGACCTTCCAGAAACTCGGCAAGGCGCTGGGCGGTCTCGGACTGTCGGGCAAGGCGGACACCAAGAGTGCGGACACCGCGGTGGGCGTTGAGGGCGTCGGCCGGAGAGGCATTGGCGCCATGCAGCACAGCGAAGCTCCACAGCCAGGTCATCAACTCCTGTGAACCCGAGACCACGCCGATGCTGGCATCGTTGTGCCCGGCAATGGCCTTGGTGGCCGAGTGGAGGACAAGATCGACACCGTGGGCAATTGGCTGCTGGCCCAACGGTGTCGCAAATGTGGAGTCCACTACCGTCATCGGGCCGGCCAACGCTCCAAGTTCATCCAGGTCAACCAGGTCCAGATAGGGGTTGGCCGGGGTCTCGGCCACGACGAGCATCGTCTTCCCTGGGCGAATGGCCTCGGCAAATGCACCCGGCTGTGTTCCATCCACGAACGTGACGTCGATCCCGAAGCGTGGGCAGACGGTCTGCAACAGCAGCTGTGTTCCGGCGTAGATCTGGCGTTGGGCGACTATGTGGTCACCGGTCGAGCAGAGCCCCAGCACCACGGCGCTCATCGCCCCCATCCCCGAGGAGAACGCGCGGGAGGCCTCAGCGCCCTCAAGCTCAGCGATGGTCGCCTCGAAGGCGTTGATGGTCGGGTTGCCGTAACGGGAGTAGAAGCGCTCCGGTGCCGCCGCTGTAGCCAGCCCGCGGCCCTGCTCTACCGAGTCATAGGCAAACGCCGTGGTCGCCCACAAGATGGGCGCCAGGGCTCCCTGGTTGGACTCCCGACCGGCCAGGACTGCCATCGTCTCAGGAGCAAACTCTCTGTCAGCTTCATTCCGTTCAGCCATGTCCCTCCACCTCCCGGAGAAAGTCAGCCAGGTGTACCCCCACCTCGCGGGTTGCGAGAAGGAAACCGTCATGCCCATCGGGGCTGTTGATCACGTGGTGTTCGCAGCGTCCACCTGCGGCGACGATCACGTCCCTCAGGTTCGCCTGCTGGTGAACCGGGTACAACATGTCCGAGTCGATGCTCACCGTGAGCACCGGGACCGACAAGAAGCGGGCCACGGCCGATTCCAGGCTGCCACGGTCCCTTCCGATGTCGTGCAGGTCCATGGACCGGTTCAGAACCATGTAGCTGTTGGCATCGAAACGACGAGCCAACTTGGCCCCGTGGTAGTCGAGGTAGGACTCGACCTGAAAGCGGTCCCACAGGTCGTACAACGAGCGAGGGTCGACCAGCTCGCGCGAGAACCGGTCGGTGAACACCTCGTCGCTGCGGTAGGTGACCTGGGCCACCGACCGTGCCACAGCTAGGCCCGCAGCTGGACCGTCCCCGGGTTCGGCGTCGTAGTAGTCGCCGCCGCGAAAGCGCGGGTCCAGAGCCAGGGCGGTCCGGCCCACAGCGCTCCAGGCGATCTGCTGGGCGCTCGCAGCAAGCGTGGTCGCCAGCGGAGCAATCGAGCGGACCCTGCGTGGAAACATTACGCCCCACTCCAGAACCTGCATCCCGCCCATCGAACCGCCGACCACGGTCAGCCAGCGGTCTATCCCGAGATGATCCGCAACGCCGGCCTGACAGCGCACCATGTCCCGGGCTGTAACGGTCGGAAAGCTGGAGCCGTACGGGCGATCGGTGGAGGGGTCGACAGACGCCGGTCCGGTGGACCCTTGACACCCGCCCAGGACGTTGACGCACACGATGAAGTGCCTGTCGGGATCAAGGGCGCATTCTGGTCCGATCACCCCGTTCCACCAGCCAGGAGTCGCATGACCGTGCCCGATCCGACCGTGAGCATGCGAGTCGCCGGTGAGGGCATGACACACCAGGACCGCGTTGTCGGCCTCAGGGCTCAACTCGCCCCAGGTCTCGTAGGCCATGGTGACCTGTTCAAGGACACCACCTGCTTCGAGCACAAAAGGCCTGCCGTGGGAGACATCCACGAATCGCCGATCACCGACAGGATCGCCTGACCTCCATGCACCCGAAGCGGGAAGGTCGTCTGCGTAGGCGCGCGGATGCCTGGGCAGGTCGCCGGGACCAGCCCCAGCTCCACCAACCACGTCGCGCGTCATCGTCTCCTCCAGGGGGAACGCATTCCGGGCTCTGCGCCGGCGGATCGGCGCTTACGCCGTCACCGGACACTTAGTTGCCCCTTGCGGGACCACATCCCCACCCCGGAGGGCAGGTGAGCACCTTGGGTGTCCGTCCCAGGTTGCCGGACCCGGCGAACCGGGCCACTCATGATGTCTTTCGACAGAGTCTAGGGGCCCTCGGGTGGAGTCTGGTCAAACTCCTGCCGGGTGGCGGCTCCACCACCACTCCAGAACCGGTGATTCCTTGACCCCGTATGCCCTACACATGACCGATCCGAAGGCCAACCAGACCTCCGGCCCCGCTTCTCCAGCCGATTTCCAGAGTTGTTGCACCAACTCCTCACCCTCAGACCATGCACCCTCATCGACCGGCAGTGGAATTCCACACACCTGGCGTGCAGACAGCTTGATCCGGTCAGATGCCCTCGCAGCTCCAAGCGTCGTTCGGGCAGCCATGGCCGTCACCGGTGGTGCAGACAGCGCCGCTGCCAGCTTCCAGAGGAAACCAGTCTCGGGTTCGACGATGAGCAGCGGTGTCACGGGAACCATCTCCCCCGTCTCATCGACCACCACCTCTATGACCCTTGTCTGGGTCGCTACGAGAAGCTTGGGACGCCGACGGGCCTCCAGCCAGTTCGCCACGCTCGGGTCAACTCCGGCAACCGAATCCCGGTCAACGACGGGAGCAATCCAGTTGCGGCCGGCGAACCGGGCGGGCTGATCGGCCCAACCGCAGCGAAGAGGATCGACGAGGCCGGTGGTTATGAGCGGAGACCCGGTGTCAGAACCACCGCTGCGCTCCCGCGTTGCCGGCACCAGGCCGTAGTAGTGCTGCCTGAAGCCGGCGGTCACCGATGCCCTCTCCCCTACCGGGCCAACAGCTTCAGACGTAGCCCTCAGGTTGACAGACGGAATGCCCAGCAATTCAGAGACGAGACCTCCCCACCGCTCACCCGTCTGGGGCGCCGCTACCTTGCCGGCCGGTGACACTTCACGATCCACAAACAGGCGAACAGACGCCTGACGCGATCCTCTCCTGACCACCGGGGCACAAACCTCTGTCCTGCCCCCGAAGATCCGGGTGCGGTCGAACCAGAGCGCCTCGAGGCACCCACCAGACAACAGACGGGATCGAACCGACGCAGCGTCCCTGGCAGCCAGCAGTGACTGGGGTTGGATCAGCGCCATCCTGCCCTGATCCACCAACAGGTCCAGCCCAAGTGCCAGGAAGAGCCAGGCCGTGTCCGTGTAGGCGCCGACCAGATCCCCGAAACGCTCCCGCAGAACCTTTCGCTCGTCAACATCTCGAACGGTTCCTCCCCGAACCTGTCCCAGGAACGGCGGGTTACCGACAACTGCCTCAAAGCCCGCCTCAGGCCGGCCAGCCCAGAGGCCCGCAGGGTCCCGGAGGGAGTCACCGACGACTACGCCGGCGATCTCCCCGCTTGGGGTTCCCGCCCACGAGGCGAGGGTCCAACGACATACAGCAACCGCCAGCGGGTCAATGTCGGCCCCGAACAACATCCGGGTGGCGATCTCAACACGTGTGCCCACGCCCATGTCAAACAGCCGTTGGGCCGCAGCCAACAGGAAGGCTCCGCCGCCGCATGCCGGGTCCACGACGGTTCCACGAGCAACCACCTGAGCCACGAGGGCAGCCGCCACCTCAGGAGGCGTGTAGAACGCTCCGAGGCTGCGCCGGTCCTGCCAGTCCATAAGGCTCTCGTAGAGCCGTCCCAGCCCACCACCGTCTGTCGGGTCGACGGGACCATCGAGCACCACTGGCTCGATGACGTCGCCGTCGACCATGAAAGCAGGTCCACCCGACCCGGCAACAGCAGAAGCCAGCACCACCTCGATTGGAACCCCAGCGCTGAGAGCGGCCCGTGCCCCTGATGTGGTCGAGCCGTTCACCGATCCGAGCTCAGGCTGCTTCCTCGGTCGGGTCCCATGCGTGCAGGTCAGAGAGGCGGTCGTCATTTGAGAAAACCTCGACGATCGGAAACTTCATTCCGAGTCGACGCAACAACTTGCGAACTTCGAGTTCCTCGCTCCAGATGACGAGGCTCACGACCACACCGGACTCACCTGCTCGAGCCGTCCGGCCCGACCGGTGCAGGTAGGTCTTGGCGTCAGAAGGCGGGTCGTAGTGGATGACCACGTCAACGTCGTCGACGTGGATGCCCCGTGCCGCAACGTCGGTCGCCACCAGCGCCTTCACCTTTCCCTTGTCGAAGTCGCCGAGGGCCTTTTCCCTCTGGCTCTGGCGAAGGTCACCGTGGATTGCAGCTGCGTTCACGCCCTCCTCGATCAACTTCCGGGTCAGCTTGTCGGCTCCCCACTTGGTGCGAGAAAACACGATCGTCTTGTTGGAGGCGTTGATGATCGCCGCCGCCACCTTCACGCGGTCCATTTCGTGGACTGCCAGGAAGCGGTGCTCCATCTCCTCGACCGTCGCCTCGCCTGCAGCGATCTCGTGCATAACCGGATCCTGCTGATAGCGGCTGATCAGGCCCCCGACCATGCCGTCAAGCGTGGCTGAAAAGAGCAGGGTCTGGTGGTCGGACTCGGCCCGACGCAGAATCCACTCGACCTGCGGCATGAAACCCATATCGGCCATGCGGTCGGCCTCGTCGATGACCACCTTTTGAACGTTTGCCACCGAGAGTTCCTTGCGCTCAATCAGATCGATCATGCGGCCCGGTGTGGCCACAACCAACTCAACACCCCTCTCCAGGGCAGCAATCTGTTTCTCGATTGGAGCCCCCCCGTAGACGGCCAGAACCGAGATGTCTCTGGCCTTCGCCAGGGGCTCAAGCTCACGACACACCTGCACCGCCAACTCACGGGTCGGAACCAGAGCAAGGCCAGTTGGGCGCCCGGGCTTGGCCTTCGAGAGAAGTTGTACGAGCGGAAGGCCGAAGGCAAGGGTCTTTCCGGAACCGGTCTTGGCACGCCCACACACATCGCGGCCAGCAATGCCATCCGGAATGGTGAGGGTCTGGATTTCAAACGGGGAGGTAATGCCCCGCTCGGTCAGAACGTCGACCAGGTCCTGGTCGACGCCCAGATCGGCGAACTGGGTCGTCGTCATCTGTCTTCATTTCTCGGCGGCCGGGCCACCGGGTTCGTCACCCGCGGTCTCGTGCGGGTATCGCCACCGCCGTTCACGGGTGACGATTCCGGCCCGGGGTCGACACACAAGCGATCGACTTGGCCCGGACGGGCACCTACAAGCCTACCTCCGCAAGGCACGTGTCGTCAGAAACCACCAGCCTTCAACCTGCGACCACCCGCCCGTCGACCACCCTGACCCCCTCTACAGCCAATATCCGTGCCTGTTCCGACTCCAGCCCGGGAACAAGTCGCCCGGTAGAGGTAACGACCCTCCACCAGGGCCAGCCTTCGCTGTCTCGAAGGAACCGCCCCACGGCGCGATGGGCACCGGGATAGCCGGCTTCGGCAGCGACCTCACCGTATGAAACCACCTCACCCTGACGAAGGGCCCCCAGGACCTCGGCAACCGCCAGTTCGAACGGGGTTCCGTCCGAGGCCATGGCCGTCAGTGGGTGGCTCCGGGTGAAGCCAGACGAACCAACTCGATTGGTTCGGCGAAACCGTTGATCTGATGCGGTCCGAGACCCTCATGGCCGGTGTTGACGAGCAGGTCAGACACCATCGAAGCCGGTGCCAGGACCTCGTGGGGTTGTGCCTTGTCACACAGGCGCGAAGCCAGGTTCACGGCGTCGCCGATGTGGTCCTCGCCCTCAATCAACAGGACCCAGCCCCGGGCTATGCCGGCCCGCAGAGGCAGCACCGACCCGGCTGCGTCTATACATGCCTCGATCTCGACCACGGTCTCCACCAGTGGTTCAGGCTCGACACCCACGAGCATCGCCCCGTCACCCAGGAACTTGGCCACCCGAACGCCCTTGTCGCCAGCGATACGACGGACAACGGCCCGGAAGTCGATGATCACGTCAACTGAAGGACCGTCGCCCTCGGTGTCCATGAACGCCGTGAAGCCCGACAGGTCGATGAAGGCAAAGGTCCGGTCCACCCGCTTTCCGATGCTTCTGGCAGCCTCGCCCATTCTTGCCATGCGGGCAGGTTAGTAAATGTCCGATCCGGTATCTGCACCCAACCCGCCGGAGCGCCCGGCCAAAGCCACCGCTCCTCCAACGACGATCGCCACGAGGCTCATCCAGATGTTCACCCTCCACCCCAAGAGGAGAAATGCCGCGTCGACCCGAATGGTCTCCATCCAGAGACGACCCACGCCGTATCCGAACACCCACAGGCCAATGAGGTAACCCGGCTTCAAAACTCCACGGCGGTCAACCCGAATCAGGAACCACGCCAGGGCCAGGTTCCACACCCCCTCGTATAGGAAGGTCGGATGAAATGCCGTTGCCTCCAAGTACCGGGCAGGACGATGCGCCTCGTCGATCCGGAGGGCCCACGGCAGGTCGGTGGGACCACCAAACACCTCCTGGTTGAACCAGTTTCCCCACCGACCGATCGCCTGTGCGATAGGCAACGTCGGGACGAGCGAGTCAAGCATTCCCGAGACGCTCATTCCACGCTGTCGGGCCACCAGCACACCGACCAGAACACCGGCGGCAAGACCACCGGGTATTCCCAGGCCGCCCTCCCAGATGAAGAACACGTCGCCCCAGCGCCCGGTGAAACGCTTCCAGTCAGTGGCCACGTGATATATCCGTGAGCCAACCAGCCCGGCTGGCACGGCCCACATCGCGAGCGCCGAGATGTCATCGGGGTCACCACCCCTGGCAGTCCACCTGCGCTGACCGACCCACACGGCTGCAACCACGCCGAGGCCGATCATCAGGCCGTAGGCACGAAGTTCCAGCGGACCAAGGTGAATCGACCCAGAGGATGGGCTGGGAATCGAGGCCAACACAGAACCCAACGGACCGGCTGACAGGAATGAGGAGAGCATGGCGTTCAAGACCCTAGAAGTCAGGCTGAGAAGCCGTCGGCCGAAATGGCAAACAGGTCGTCAGCTCCGGCAGTCACCGCACCCAACTGTGCCCGAGCGACCGGAAGCAACTGCTCGGCGTAGAAACGGGCCACGACGATCTTGCCCTCCAGGTGCTCAACGTCGCCGGAGCCCTCGTCGAGGCGACGACGGGCTCCGAGTGCGAGGCGGGCCAGGAGCCAGCCGCCGACCAGCTGACCGAACATCTTGAGGTATGGCGTGGCTCCGGCAAGCGCCTCGTTTGGGTCGTCAACCCCGTTCGAGATGATCCAGGCTGTGGCCTCACGAAAAGCGGCCAATGCATCGGCCAAGTTCGAACGGATCGAATCGAACTGGTCCCCCGCCGCCTCGAGATCACCGTCGAGAGCGGCGATCTCGTCGAGCAGATCGCCCATGACGCCACCGGCACGCAGGGACAACTTGCGGCCCACCAGGTCGATGGCCTGGATGCCGTTGGTTCCCTCGTAGATTGGTGAGATACGGGCATCGCGCAGGTGCTGGGCAGCACCCGTCTCCTCTATGTAGCCGTAGCCGCCGTGCACCTGGATCCCCAGCGACGCCATCTCGACGCCAACGTCGGTGCACCACGCCTTGGAGATGGGTGTGAGCAGTTCGGCCCGCTCTGATGCAGCCTGACGGGCGTCCGGATCGAGATGGTGGCCGGCAACATCGATGGTCGACGAGTTGAGATACAGCAGGCACCGCATGGCATCGGCGTAGGCCCGCATCGTGAGCAGCATCCGCCTCACATCAGGATGTTCGACGATGGGAGACTGCTCGCCCCGGGGGGCACCCACCGCCGTGCCCTGGCGACGCTCGATTGCGAATGCAGTCGCCTGCTGGAGGGCCCTCTCGGTCACGGCCAGGCCCTCTACGCCCACACCCAGGCGGGCGTTGTTCATCATCTTGAACATGTAGCGCATTCCCTGATGTTCCTCACCTATGAGATAACCCACGGCGCCGTCGCCGGATTCCCCGTAGGAGAGGACACAGGTCGGGCTGGCATGCAATCCCAACTTGTGCTCCAGGGACACGCACGTGTAGTCGTTGCGCTCACCGAGGGAACCGTCGTCGCCCACCAGGTACTTGGGGACAATGAACAGCGAGATGCCGCGCGTTCCCGGCGGGCTGTCGGGTGTGCGGGCCAGCACCAGTTGAATGATGTTCTCGGCCAGCTCGTGCTCGCCAAAGGTGATGAAGATCTTGGTGCCGAAGATGCGGTAGGTACCGTCGCCCCGAGGGACTGCGCGTGTGGTGAGAGCACCCACATCTGAGCCTGCCTGAGGTTCGGTCAGGTTCATGGTGCCGGACCACTCGGCCGTGGCCATCTTCGGGATGTACGTCTGCTTCTGCTTGTCGTCACCAAAGGCATGGATCGCCTCGGCCGCACCGACAGTAAGCATCGGGCCCATTGACCATGACCGGTTCGACGTTGCCAACAGCTCGGTGAGAACCGTCTGGACACATGCCGGAAAGCCTCCTCCGCCGTACTCTGGGTCCTGGGAGATGGCGCCCCAACCGGCCTCCACGAACCTGTCCCACGCTGCGTGGAACTCCCTGGGAACCGTGACCACGCCGTCGTCGACCGAACATCCCTGTTCGTCACCGACACGGTTCGTAGGAGCAATCACCTCGGCAACGAAACGCCCCAACTCGTCGAGCACCCCGTCGATGGTCTCCGCATCGACGTGGTCAAAGTCGGGGAACCCGCAGATCTCATCGACCTCGCAGATCTCAGCCAGAACAAGGCGGATGTCATCGAGCGGGGGCTTGAAGTCACTCATGGCCGAAGGGTACCCGCACCCAGCCCGGGCCTACCGGTCGGCTGGGCGGTTCAGCCGGCCTGCTTCACCATGGCCTCAAGCTGGGCCTGATCAGCCACGGCCTGCCCCGAGTCGCCGGACAGCCAGTGTCTCCGGCATCGCAGGTCATAGCTGACCTGATGGTTTTCGGGATCATCGACCACGAACAGCTCACCGTCGTAGACCTGCACCCCGTTTACCAGACGGGCATTGTGGGTTGCCTGGGACCCACACCAGCAGCGGGCCTCAACTTGGACCTCGACGCTCTCGTCGGCCATCTCCAAGAGGCGCTGGGTTCCCTCGAACAACAAGCCCTGGAATGAGGTGAGGAGTCCGAAGGCGTACACGTCGGTGCCGAGCTCGTCGACGATCCGGGCCAACTGGTCGACCTGTTCTGAGAGGTAGAACTGGGCCTCGTCGCAGACCATGTAGTCGAGGCGACCGTGCCGCTCCTTCATAGCCAGCGCCAACTCGAAGAGGTTCAGCCGGGGGCCCACCTCTACCGCATCTGCTGAGACGCCCAAAGCGCTCGAGACCTTGCCTCCCTCCCTGTCGAGTTGACTGCAAAGCAGGCCCTCTAGGCCACGAGACGTGAGGTTGTGATGAATTTGCAGGGCCAAGGTGCTCTTGCCCGACCCCATGGTGCCAAACGAAAAACGCAACTTTGCCATCAGGCACGACCCTCCGGCAGGACGTTCACGAACACCCGCTGGTAGCACCGCAGTCGGTGCACACGTAACAAGACCCGGCTCGCTGCATTGCCACGCCGCAGAGCATGCACATCGGTGCTGAGCTGGAGCTACCGGGTGTGAGGTGTGCGGCGAACTGTGCTGCCGAAGGGATGCTCGGCGGATCGGGCGGTATATCGCCGCCCTGACGGGTCTCGGTGGCGGATTCCTCCACACCCGGAAGGGTCGGCTGGATGCGCTCGGTGCTAGTGAGGATGTTCATCTCGGCACGCTCCTCGGACGTCAGGTACTCGACCGCCAGACGTCTGAACAGGTAGTCGATGAGGCTCGTTGCAATGCGCAGCTCAGGGTCGTCGGTCATGCCAGCAGGCTCAAAGCGCATGCCCGTGAACGCCTCGACGAAAGCCCGCAGGGGCACGCCGTACTGGAGGCCGTGGCTGAGCGAGATGGCGAAGGCATCCATGATCCCCGCCAGGGTCGAGCCCTGCTTGGAGACCCGAACGAAAATTTCTCCGGGCCTGCCGTCTTCGTATTCTCCGACCGTGACGAAGCCCTTGCAGTCAGCGACCCTGAAGTCAAAGGTAAGCGACTTGCGGCTACGGGGCATCTTGCGGCGTACAGGCTCACCGGGTGGGGTGGCCTCAGCTGGCTTGTCGGCCGGCTTGTTCTCGCCCTTGCCGGAGGAGAGCGGCTGGCCGACCTTGCAGTTGTCGCGGTAGATGGCAACTGCCTTTAGGCCCAGCCTCCACGACTCCATGAACAGCTCCTCGACGTCGTCGACAGAGACGTCCTCGGGCATGTTGCAGGTCTTTGAGATGGCTCCCGAAAGGAACGGCTGGACAGCTCCCATCATGCCGATGTGGCCCATGTGGTGGATCGGGTTGTCGCCCATCGAAGTCGCAAACACGGCGGCGTGCTCGGACCTGAGGTCTGGACACCCGATCACCGAATGGTTCTCGTCTATGTAGGAGACGATGGCAGCCGACTCCTTGTCGGTGTATCCCAACCGTTCAAGAGCCCTTGGAACGGTGCGGTTCACGATCGACATCGTGCCGCCACCCACAAGGCGCTTTGTCTTCACCAACCCCAGGTCGGGTTCGATCCCGGTCGTGTCACAGTCCATCAACAGGCCGATGGTTCCGGTGGGTGCCAGAACCGTCGCCTGGCTGTTTCGTACCCCGACGCGTTGGGCGAGAGCACATGCCTCGAACCAGGCCTCGCGTCCTGCAGCCACGATTACCGGTGCCGTGGCGTCATCGAGCAACTCCGCTGCCTCACGGTGGCGTTCGAGCACACCGAGGGTCGGCTCCCGGTTTGCCTCGAAACCGGCATATGGGCCCATGCGGTCTGCCAGGCGAGCCGAGGCCCGGTAGGCCTGACCGGTCATAAGCGAGGTGACCGCCGCAGCCACAGCCCGACCCTCGTCGCTGTCGTATGGCATGCCCAGCGCCATCAGCATGGCGCCCAGGTTGGCGTATCCCATTCCCAGTTGGCGAAATGCGCGGGCGTTTTCACCGATAGGCACGGTCGGATAGTCGGCGTTGCCGACCAGGATTTCCTGGGCAGTGAACACCACGTCGACCGCATGGCCGAAGCCCTCGATATCGAAGCCGCCGATAGCTGCCGAGGCATCGCCCTGGTCGAGAAACTTCAACAGGTTCAGGCTGGCCAGATTGCAAGCCGAGTTGTCGAGGTGAACATACTCACTACAAGGATTACTTGCGTTGATTCGGCCTGTGTTTGAGGCTGTGTGCCAGGAGTTGATGGTGGTGTCGAACTGCATGCCCGGGTCGGCGCACTCCCATGCGGCCTGTGAAATCTGACGAAACAACTCGCGGGCCCGGACCGTGTCGACCACGGAACCGTCGGTGACGGCAAGCAGGTCCCAGTCGCCGTCTGCTTCCACGGCAGCCATGAACTCATCGGTCACCCGGATCGAGTTGTTGGCGTTCTGGTACTGGATGGAGTGACTGTCGGTACCGTCAAATCCGACGTCGAAGCCGGCCTCTTCGAGCACACGGATCTTGTTCTCCTCTCGTGCCTTGCACCAGATGAAGTCCTCGATGTCGGGATGAACTGCGTCCAGGATGACCATCTTGGCTGCACGCCGCGTCTTGCCTCCACTCTTGATGGTGCCTGCCGAGGCGTCGGCGCCACGCATGAAGCTGACCGGTCCGCTGGCCGATCCGCCACCGGCAAGTGTCTCGCGTGAAGAACGGATGCGGCTCAGGTTCACGCCTGCACCCGAACCACCCTTGAAGATGGTTCCCTCCTCGACGTACCAGTTCAGGATGGATGACATCTGATCGTCGACCGAGAGGATGAAGCAGGCCGATGCCTGCTGGGGAACACCGGCCACTCCGATGTTGAACCAGACCGGAGAGTTGAAGGCGGCCCGCTGGGTGACGATCAGGTACTTCAGCTCGGCAGCAAAGGTTGCCGCCTCGTCGTCGTCAACGAAATAGCCGTCGCGCAGGCCCCACTCGGTGATGGTGTCGACCACGCGGTCAGCCACCTGCCGTAGCGATGACTCTCGCCCAGCGGTGCCCAGCGAACCCCGGAAGTACTTCTGGGCCAGGATGTTGGTTGCGTTCACAGACCAGTCGGCGGGAACCTCTACGTCGAGCTGTTCGAAGGCCACGCTGCCGTCTCGATGGTCGACCAGACGGGAATCGCGTCGTTCCCATACGACCGAGTCGTACGGATCAGATCCAGCACTCGTGAAGTGTCGGCCAAGTCCGAGCACTCCCCGATCGGGTACCAGCGTCATTTGGGGCTCCTGATTTCCTGTCTTGCCGTCTGGGTCTGCCGGCGCCTGTGTCCCCCAAATGAAGCCGGGGTACGAATGTACATATCGCGAGTGACAACCTCCGGGACCCTCCCCGGAACAACCACCGTCGCACCATACGGAGTTGCCCCTGTGGACGACTAGGGGACTTGTTGTGGATTTCGCGATCGGGCAACACGGGGGTGGGTTACGGTCAGAGCCGTGCACCAGGTGTTTCCCTCCGACGGCGACAGGACCGAGGTGGACCCCGCCTTCCTCCTCCACGACGACGTCAGACAAACCGACGGAACGCGACCCTGGGTGCTCTTGAACATGATTTCCTCGGCTGACGGTGCCACAGCGGTGGACGGGGTGTCAGGTGGCCTCGGTGGCGATGCCGACCGACGTCTTCTTGGCACTCTGCGCGGCCTGGCAGACGTGATCCTCGTAGGTGCCGGCACGGTAAGGGCAGAGAACTACCGGTCCCCCAGAACCCCCGACGACCGTGTCGGGGTGCTGCGTGCAACCAGCGGACGACCCCCTCGACCACGCCTGGCCGTGGTCTCGGCCAGCCTGTCACTTGATCCAACGGCAGCAATGTTCACGCCCGTAGACCCGGGTGACCCGCCACCGCTCATCTACACCACTGCCGGAGCACCGACGGACAACCGGAGAATGCTGGCGGGCGTGGCTGAGGTTGTTGGCGCCGGTGAGGGCGGCCATGTCGATGTACGCCTCGTGATGGCCGACCTGTTCAGACGTGGGGCAGGGGTGGTGCTCGCCGAAGGCGGCCCCTCACTGAACCACCAACTGGTTGATGCCGGCCTCGTCGACGAGCTGAACCTGACGATCTCGCCCCTGCTGGCCGGCGGTACTGCCAAGCGGATCCTGGCCGGACCTGCCCTCAAGGTGCCCGCCGGCCTCAGGCTTGACCGGGTTCTGACCGATGACGGCTTTCTGTTCTGCCGTTACCTGACCGCCTGAGCGTGCTCAAAGACAAGTTTGGCCGACTCACCGTGGCCATGGTCTGCCACATGGCAGAGAGGCCTGGGTCTGCGCTACAGCCCTGAGGGAAGGGTTATGCGCTGGCCCGGCAGGATGAGCGGCCCACCAGAGGCCACGGCAAGTCGGTCTACTGTGAGCCGCAGATCGACCCCGGGGGGGTTGATGCGCTCAGCGATCTCCCAGAGCGTGTCTCCGGGCTGAACTACGTACACGACGGGCTCACCGGCGGCTCCAACCGGGGTTGACCCCGGCGAACCGTTGACACGACCAATCAGCTCACCACCGGCGAGCGATGCCAGAAACACGACGGTGGCAAGCACTGCTGCAGCCAGAGTGCGACGACGCCTATATACCGATACTGAGAGGGTCTGAGCTGGCATCCGGCGATGGAGCACCCGGATCGGTTCTGTCGAATAGGCCTGAAGTAGGTGAGCTGGAGAGGTCATGGCCTACATCCTGCAGCGGGGGTGTGACAGCCGCAGTCCGCCGCCGCACAGATACCGAACACAGGGTCCTTGACACGGAACGTCTGTTCGGGGAACATATGTGCGACGTACAGGTGTTCGATCATGTCGTAAGTGTACCGAACACCTGTTCGATTGCAACTGATTCCCCCAAGTCCCCGAAACCAAGCCCGAGAGCGAGCAGCAGCCATGAGCCACAAGGACCTCACCGACAGGCAGCGCCAGATCCTGAACTTCGTCGACTCGCACACCCGTGAGCACGGATACCCACCGTCGGTACGCGAGATCGGCAAGGCCGTGGGGCTCACCTCCCCCTCCACCGTCCACTCACACCTGGCAACCCTCCAGGAACGCAACTACCTGCGCCGCGACCCCAGCAAACCACGCGCCATCGAGGTCCGCCTTGACCCAAGCACCGGCGCCGCCGTCGACCGGGGTGCGGTCCGCCATGTTCCCCTCGTGGGTGACATCGCGGCCGGCACCGGGGTTCTGGCAGTCGAAAACATTGAAGAGTCGGTTCCCATGCCCTCAGAGTTCACCGGCAACGGCGACCTGTTCATGCTCCGCGTCCGAGGCGACTCCATGATCGAAGCCGGCATCTTCGACGGCGACCACGTTGTGGCCCGGGTACAACCCACAGCCGACCCCGGAGACCTCGTCGTGGCCGGAATCCCCGGCGACGAGGCAACCGTCAAGCACCTGCGAATCGACGGCGACACCGTCGTGCTGGTTCCCTCAAACGCCAACTACGAGGAACTCCGCTACACGGCAGACGAGGTCACCATCTACGGCCGTGTCGTCACCGTGCTCCGCAGACTCTGATTCGGCCGGGTCAGGCTCCGGCCTGTAGCAGGCGGTTGAGGGTGGCGTAGCAGGCCTCCAATGCACTCCGTTCAACCCGCTCGTCGGCCGTGTGGGCGAGCGTGGCCTCTCCCGGCCCGAAGTTGATAGCCGGCATCCCCCTGGCAGCAAAGAAGGCCACGTCGGTCCATCCCAACTTGGCACGCACCTCAAGCCCACCATTGGCCACCAACCCCAACAGCAACGGGTGCCGAAGTCCAGGCCGGGCCCCCGCCGCATGGTCAACCAGGACAACCACATCGCCATCACCCAGAAACGGAGCCAGCTCATCCCTTACGTGGGCTTCGGCCTCGTCGCCGCTGCGATCGGGGGCGTACCTGTGATTAACCAAAAGGGTCACGCTGTCGGGCACGACGTTCCCTGCGATCCCTCCGTCTATTCGCACCACCTGAAGGGCCTCACGGAACTGGCAGCCGTCGACCTCGGGCTCACGGTGCTCGTAGGAATCGATGGCGCTCAACACGGCTCCGGCACGATGGATGGCGTTTACTCCCATCCAGGGCCTTGCCGTGTGGGCACGAACACCCGAGAGGACAACCTCGAACCGCATCGTGCCCTGACAACCGGCTTCGATCGAAGCGTTGGTGGGCTCACCCAGGATCGCCGCATCGCCCTCGAGCAGGTGCGGTGCCCCTGACAGAATCTCACCAAGGCCATTGAGTTCGCTGGCCACCTCCTCTCGGGCATAGAAGACCCAGGTCACGTCCACCGCCGGCTCAGGAACCGCACGGGCCAGTTCCAACATGACGGCAAGTCCGCCCTTCATGTCGGCGCTGCCCAGACCGAAGCACGTGTCGCCCTCGATACGGGCGCCGGCGGCGGTATCGCCCGGCACCGTGTCGGTGTGACCGGCCAGAATCAGCCGATGGGCCCGACCCAGGTTGGTTCGCGCCACCAGGTTGTCACCGACCCTGTCGACGCTGAGGCCCGGAAGCCCACGCAACTCAGCCTCCAGCAGGGCAACGATCGCCGCCTCATCGTGGCTCACCGATGGAACATCCACCAGCTCGGCGGTGAGGGTCAACAGGTCGGTCATGGCAGGCAGGGGTGTTCCGTGGGCAACCGCGGCGTCAGGTGGTGACACCGTGTGTGCGCAAGATGTCGTTGAGGGCCGACTTGTCGTGGCGCTCACCGGGATCCAGGCGCCTGATGACGAGCACACACGGCAGGCCGAACCGGCCTCCGTCGAAGTCGCGGGCCCGGCTGGCCTGAACGGCGACACACCACGATGGCACCTCGCCCCTGCTCAACTCGTCGCCGGTTTCGGCGTCGATCACGGGGATAGAACCCGTAAGGACCGCGCCCGCACCCAGGACCACGCCGTCGCCTACACGGGCGCCCTCTGCCACGATGCAGCGACTTCCTATCAGGCAGTCGTCGCCCACGACAACGGGGACCGCGTTGGGCGGTTCGAGCACACCGCCGATACCCACGCCACCCGAGAGGTGCACGTTGCTGCCAATTTGTGCGCAGGACCCGACGGTCGCCCAGGTGTCCACCATGGTGTTGGCCCCCACATAGGCACCGATGTTGATGTAGCTCGGCATCATGATCACGCCGGGCCCCTGATAGCTGCCCCACCGGGCCGACGCTCCGGGAACGACCCTCACGCCACGGGCCGCGTAGTCGGTCTTGAGTGGGATCTTGTCAGCGAACTCGAATGGTCCGACCTCGATGGTCGACATCTGGGCCTGTCGGAACAGGAGCAGGATGGCCAACTTCAGCCACTCGTTGACGACCACACCACCTTCACCGTCAGGTTCTGCGACACGGGCCTCGCCAGCATCCAGCAGGTCGATTGCGGCGTGGATCGCGGAGTTGGCGGCATCGTCTTCGGCATCCAACGACTCGCGTGCAGCCCAGATGTCCTCGATCTGTCTACGGAGCTCTGACATGGCGCCGAGGCTACAGCCCGGGATGTGGCTGCCGGGAACTGGTTACCTCAGATACCGGCTCGCTCACGGAGCAGGCCGATGCGGTCGTCGCCGGCCACCGCCGCCAGGCGCACATGTCCCGCACCTGCAGCGCCGAAGAACTCCCCCGGGCTGACCACCATTCCGACCTCGGCGGCGAGCATCCGGGCGAACCCCCATGCGTCGCCCTCCGGAGCAGGCACCCAGAGGTAGAAGGCGCCGTCGGGCATCGGCGCAACCACGCCCAGCGCCGCCATCACCTCGATCAGAGACTCGAGCCGCCGCCTGTAGCGACCACGCTGGACATCTACATGTTCCTGGTCTGACAGGGCCGCAACTGCAGCCGCCTGGGCCGGGCCGGGAACCATGAAACCCTGATGCTTGCGCACCTCCTGAAGGTATAGAACCAGATCGGGATCACCGGCGTAGTAGCCGACTCGTAGCCCGGCCAGGTTCGAGCGCTTGGACAACGAGTGCACAGCCAACACGCCGTCTGAGCCATGCTGCAGCACCGACCTGGGTTGACCGTTCCAGGTGAACTCCGCATAGCACTCGTCTGACAGGACGGTCACACCATGCGCACGGCCCCAGGATGCCGCTGCCCCCAGGTCGTCGAGACCCCCTGCCGGGTTGCCTGGCGTGTTCACCCATAGTGCCAAGGCTCTCGCTGCGTCCTCCTCGGCTATCGCCGACAGGTCGAGGCACCATGCCTCGTCAACTGGAACCGCAACCGCCCTGCAGCCGGCCAACTCGGCTCCCATGGCATACGACGGATACGACACAGCCGGATAGAGGACCGTGTCGCGATCGGGAAACCTCAGCCGGAGCAGATGGGGAAGGCCCGTAACGAGTTCCTTGGTTCCTATACATGCCCCTATCTCACTCGGGTCAAGGTCCACGCCGAGGCACCTGTCGGCCCAGCCGGCCACAGCTGCCCTCAGATCAGGGCTTCCGATCGAAGGTGGGTACGTGCGGGCCGGGTCCGGTTCAGCCAGGGCGGCAGCTACCAGGTCGGGCACCGGGTCGCTGGGGTTCCCGACAGAAAGATCCACCGATCCACCGGGAAGCGATGCAGCCACCTGTTTGATGTCTCCGATCCGGTCGAACGGGTACGGGGGTGGTTCAAATCCGGTTGCCATCTCGTCTCCCTGGACCTCAGCCCGACGTGCCGGCCCGATCGGGCCCAGTTGCGAACTCCGCCAGCCGACCCGCCGAACCTTCGTCCAGTCGAGCCTCGACAATCCAGCCATCGTCGTCAGCAGCCTCTGACAGGACCTCGCCCTCGCGGTGGACCATGGCCAAGACGTCGCCCCGGTCGAAAGGCACCGACAACAGAACCAGGCTCGTGACCGCACGCAGCCTCCGTCCGACCTCTGCGAGGAGCTCGTCGGTTCCATCGCCGGTGACAGCTGACACGATGACCGAGTCGGGCTCACGGGCCGCCAGGCGGGCGGCCTCGGTTGGAGCCAGATCGGCCTTGTTGAACACGAACAGTTCCGGAACCTCGTCGGCACCGATCTCGGTCAGCACATGGCGGACGGCGTCGATGCTCCCCATCGGGTCGGGGTCTGAGGAATCCACGACATGGAGCAGCAGGTCCGCGTCGACGACCACGTCCAGGGTCGACTTGAACGCATCAACCAGTTGGTGGGGCAGCTTGCGTACGAAACCCACCGTGTCGGTCATGTAGACCGACTCTCCGCCCGGCAGGTCCAGACGACGGGTGGTTGCATCGAGGGTCGCGAAGAGGCGGTCCTCGACGAGCACCCCCGCGTCGGTCAGCCGGTTCAGGAGCGTCGACTTGCCTGAGTTGGTGTAGCCCACAATTGCCACGGACCTGTTGCTGGTGCGGCGCCTGGCCTTTGACTGGGTGGCCCGGTGCCTGCGCACCTGCTTCAGGTCCGCTTCGAGGCGGCTGACCCTGCGCATTAGTCGCCTCCGGTCGACCTCGAGCTGCGTCTCACCCGGCCCACGGGTACCTATGCCGCCACCCTGCTGACTGAGCACCTTGCCCATGCCTCGCAGCCTCGGAAGCCGGTAGCGCAACTGGGCCAACTCGACCTGGGCCTTACCCTCGAGGCTGCTGGCGTTCTGGGCGAATATGTCAAGGATCACGGCCGTGCGGTCCAGAGCGGAGCGCTTCAGGATCGCAGTCAGGTTGCCCTGCTGGGCGGGGCTCAACTCGTCGTCGAACACGACCGTGTCGGCATCGTGTGCCTCGGAGATGTCTCGAATCTCGGCTGCCTTGCCGCTTCCCACGAACGTGGCCACGTCGGGACTCTCGCGCGACTGGTGTACCCGTGCCACAGCATCTGCCCCCGCCGTGTCCACCAACTGGGCCAGCTCATCGAGGGAGGCCTCGGTCACCTCTTGATCTCCCCGGTTGAGGGTGACCCCCGCCAGAACTATTCGTTCACGAAAGGCCCGGTCGATGAGCCCGGAGCTCTCGCCGCCAAACTCACCGAAACCTCCCCGGTGGGACCCAACATCGCTGCGGTCCCGGTCACCACCCATTGTTGACCTCGTGGTCATCAACAAAGACGGACGTAACGCTCAACACCATGGGATCCCCGATCACAACCGTGGTGGTTCCCCCTGGCATCAGGACCTGGACCGTCTCGTCGATTTCGCCCCATCCGCTTGCCGCCGCCGCCGCAGCGCAGGCCCCGCTTCCACATGCCTCGGTAAGGCCAGCTCCGCGCTCCCACGTACGAAGCCGCAAGTGGGAGGTGTCAGAAACCGAGACCATGTGAATGTTGCAACCCACGGGCTCGAAGATGGCCTCAAGCGCCGGACCCACGACGGCCAGGTCGACATCGTCGGGGTCGTCGACCTCGACGACAAGGTGTGGGTTGCCCATGTCGACGCTGGCGACTCGACCAACCCGAGGACCGCCAAGGTCGACGACAAGTCGTGAGATGTCGGGACCGCTGTCTGCGGCACCCATCTCGACCGTGGCCGAAACCTCCACATCTGTAGAGGTTCCCTTCACCCGTATTCGCCGGGGGCCCGCGGCGGTGTCGACGACCACGTCGAGATCCCGGCGTCCAGGCAGGGTTTGCAGGATTGCATGGCCGAAACAGGCGAGGCCGTTTCCGCTCACCTCTGCCCGACTTCCATCGCTGTTGAACAGGGTGAAGGTGAGCCGGTCCGGCTGGTCGAGGTGCGTGGGGGTGCCGAACACGAGGCCGTCGGCCCCTATGCCGGCGATGGGTTCACAGGACCAGCGGGCCAACTCGGGCCCGCTCGCGGGCACCTCGTCGGTGAACGCGATGAGGAACTGGTTCCCGAAACCGTGACAGCGGATCAGATGCACGGGAACAGTCTCGCCCACCGAGGGCTCCTCACAACGCACGGTTTGCGTCACCGGCCACCGGTACATCCATCAAACCGCTCAACCAACTGATCCAGCACATCAAGCGGGTCCTCGTCAGCGTCAAGCCATGTGATGCGCTGATCACGCCTGAACCAGCGTTCCTGACGCCGAGCGAAGCGCCGCGTAGCCACAACGGCATCTTCGATGGCCTGCTCCAGGCTGCAGCGCCCCTCCAGGTGCTCGATGACCTGCCGGTAGCCAAGTGCCTGGCGTGCGGTACGTGAAAGCCCACCCGGTCGACCTGAAAGGGTCGCCACCTCATCAACGAACCCGGCTGATAGCTGTGCTTCATAACGATCCGCTATCCGTTGGTCAACCACGGATCTGGGGAGCCGAATGCCAACCTGTGTGAACGGAGTAGGTGGATAGCTGTCGAGACCTGGTCCAAATGACGAGAACGGGCGACCAGCCCCCAGACACACTTCGAGTGCCCTGACTACTCGACGCCGGTTGGTGGGTTCCATCCTGTCGGCAGCCGGCGGATCGAGTTCCTTGAGCTTCGCGTACAGGACCGATACGTCGGGTTCGGCCTCGAGAGTTTCCCTGACATCGTCGAAGCGTCCCGGAATCTCCAGGTCGTCGACGACGGCGCGGACGTGAAGCCCGGTGCCACCAACGAGCACGGCACGTGCGCCACGGCCTGAGATCCCGGACAGGACCTCGGTGCACGTTTCCTGGAAGGCCGAGACGCTGAACTCCTCGGCCGGGTCGACGACATCCACAAGGTGGTGGGGCACCTCGGAGCGATCAGCCTCACCCGGTGTGGCCGTACCGATGTCCATTCCCCTGTACAACTGCATTGAGTCCATCGAGACCAACTCGATTCCGGATCGGAGCCGGGCCAGCTGCATCGCCAGAGCCGACTTACCAGAGGCGGTTGTTCCAACGAGCACAAGGTGCCCGTTGGGTGTCGTCATAATCTCTGGACCGCCGTGTCTCAGGCCGAGGCCACAGGAATCCGACGCCGGTGGAGTGGGGCGGCGGTCACCTCCAGCAGCTCAGCGTGCAGGTAGTGGGCGGCTGCCCCGGTGATCTCTACCTCGGCATAGGCCCCGGCTGTCAGGCCCCTACCGGCCGCCAGGTGCACAAGCTTGTTCTGTCGGGTTCGGCCTGTCACCTGGCCGGGTTCCCGCTTGGAGGGCCCTTCGATAAGGACCTCCTCGACTCGGCCGATGCGCGCCTCGTGACACATCCGGGCGGATCTCTGCAACACGACCTGAAGTCGTTCGAAGCGGTCCACCGAGACGGAATGTTCCACGAAGTCGGCTTTCATCTCTGCGGCCTCAGTGCCTTCCCTGGGAGAGAACACGAACGTGTAGGCGGAGTCAAATGCCGCCTCGGCAGCAACCTCCATGGTGGCCTCGAAGTCGCCCTCGGTCTCGCCTGGAAACCCGACGATCAGATCGGTGCTCACAGCCAGGTCCACCACCCCTGAGCGTGCGTCAGCCAGACGCTCCAGGTAGCGGCCTGCCGTGTAGCCACGGTGCATCGCTGCCAGAACCCTGTCGCTGCCGGACTGGATAGGAAGGTGGAGGTGCTCACACACGGCGGGCACGCCAGCCATCGCAGCGATCGTCTCGGGGCGAAGGTCCTTGGGGTGGGGGCTGGTGTAGCGCACCCGCCGGATTCCCTCCACTGAACCGACGGCTTCCAGCAGGTCGGCAAACAGCGGCCGGGAGCGACGCCTGTCGTCGGCTACCCAATTTGGACCGGCTTCGAGAGTGTCGGCTGCATCCGGCTCCGTGGATCTCAGCCGGGTGGTCAGGTCGCGGCCATAGGAGTTCACGTTCTGGCCGAGGAGGGTCACCTCGGTAACGCCATCGGCGGCCAGTACCTCGACCTCTGAGACGAGGTCACCGAAATAGCGGCTCAGCTCAGGGCCACGAACCGAGGGCACGATGCAGAATGCGCAACTGTTGTCACAGCCGATCTGGATGGTCACCCAGGCCCTGTGGTCCTGCTCACGCCGCATAGGCAGCACAGTTGGAAATGCTTCGGCATCGTCGCGCACGGTCTCTTCGAGAATTTCAATGACGGGTCCCTGTTGGCGTGCACGATCAAGCAACTCGGCAACTCGATGAACGTTGTGGGTTCCAAACACCACGTCCACGTGACCGGCGCGTTCTTGAATGAGCTGACGGTCTTTTTGTGCGAGGCATCCCGCCACAGCCACCTGAAGGCCAGGGCGGGCAGCCTTCTCGGCTTTCAGGTTGCCCAGTGCCCCGTAGAGCTTGTTGTCTGCGTTCTCGCGGATGCAACAGGTGTTCAATACGATCACGTCGGCATCGTCCTCTGACGCCGCCGGGACCATTCCGTCGGCTTCGAGCAGGCCGGCGATTCGCTCGCTGTCGTGCTCGTTCATCTGGCACCCGTAGGTGCGCAGGGAATAGGACCGGCTCATGCGCACAAGGTTAGGTGCTCCATGCCGCCACAGCCCCGCCGCCTACGGAGGACCGATGCTCCGACCGGGCCGCCGCCCCTGGAGGGGGAACGGGGCGGCGACCGTTGGCCAGATGTTCCCGGATGTATTCGGTTCAGTCCCCTATCGAGATCGGCTCGTCGTCGGCCGCAGTGAACTCGTCGGCTGCCCCGGGCTCGACCTCATCAGTGGCCTCGGGCTCAGCCGTGACCGCGGGCTCCGGCTCGGCGGGTGCCACCTCGCGCCAGACCCGATCGGTGATCTCGATCATGGTCTCGGGGTTCTCGACGAGGAAGGTCTTGGCGTTCTCACGGCCCTGACCGAGTTGCTCGCCTTCGTAGGTGTACCAGGCGCCCGACTTCTTGACGATGTCGAGGTCGACGGCCAGGTCTATGACCGAACCCTCACGGCTGATTCCCTTGCCGTACATGATGTCGAACTCGGCCTGCCGGAACGGCGGAGCGCACTTGTTCTTGACAACCTTGACCCGGGTACGGTTTCCGACAACCTCGACACCGTCCTTGATGGCCTCTATCCGACGGATGTCAAGACGTACCGAGGAGTAGAACTTGAGCGCCCTGCCACCGGGTGTTGTCTCAGGTGACCCGAACATGACACCGATCTTCTCGCGCAGCTGGTTGATGAAGATGCAGATGGTGTTGGACTTGTTGAGGTTGGATGTCAGCTTGCGTAGTGCCTGTGACATGAGCCGGGCCTGGAGACCGACGTGTGTGTCGCCCATCTCGCCCTCGATCTCGGCCCGTGGGGTGAGGGCCGCCACCGAGTCGATGACGATCACGTCGATTGCGCCGGAGCGGATCAGCATGTCGGTGATCTCAAGGGCCTGCTCACCGGTGTCGGGCTGGGAGATCAACAGCTCGTCGACATCTACGCCAATTGCACGTGCATAGACGGGGTCCATGGCGTGCTCTGCGTCCACGTAGGCGCAGATGCCGCCGTTGCGTTGGGCCTCGGCGACCACATGGATGGCCAGGGTGGTCTTTCCGGACCCCTCGGGGCCGTAGATCTCGGCAACCCTGCCGCGGGGCAGACCACCTATGCCCAACGCCAGATCGAGCGCCAGTGCCCCGGTGGGGACCGACTCGATGGCCATGGAGCCCTTGTCGCCCATCTTCATCACGGCGCCCTGACCGAACTGCTTCTCGATCTGGCCCAGAGCCATGTCGAGGGCCTTGTCGCGCCCCTCGGGAGTGGCCTGGACCACTGGCTGGTCTGTGCTGCCGTTCTTGTTCCTGTTGTTCTTTGCCATCTTGTCTCTCCGTTTCCGGTGATCTTTCGCGAATCGTTCCGGGATGTGGTCTTGTTGGATCGGTTGCGGATGAACCTACGAACGGGGTGTGACAGTGGCCCCGCAGGAGTGCCCCTCAGCGAATGACATCATCGTAATTGCGAACAGGCGTTCGATGCAAGCATCTTTGACAATTCATGGAAATCCACTACCGGTTGCCATTACCGTCCAGCCCCATGACCACCGATGAGACCGACGATGAACTCCGCTCTCGTCTGACACCCCTGCAGTACCACTGCACCCAGGAAGCCGGTACCGAGGCGCCGTTCACAGGCGAGTACTGGGACGACGAGCGCGCCGGCACCTACAGCTGTGTCGTCTGCGGTGAGCCCCTCTTCGAGAGCACCACCAAGTTCGACGCAGGCTGTGGATGGCCCAGTTTCTGGGAACCAATCAGCGACGACCTCATAGATGAACGCCCCGACCACAGTCTCGGCAGAGTACGCACCGAGACCACGTGTGGTTCGTGTGGAGCCCACCTGGGCCATGTCTTCCCCGACGGACCCCAGCCCACCGGCGACCGCTACTGCATCAACTCAGCCTGCATCACCCTCGAACCCGACGGCGGCCCGGCCGCCTGACGATCAACTCAGGGCGAACCGCTCCAGGACCTCGTAGCGGGCTCCTTCGGGCTGGGTCTCGCTGCGTACCAGGCAGATCTCGTCAGCTTGGAACGATGCCGAGATGGGAGTGCCGGCCGATCCGGCCGGTACCGGGCCTCGGGCCCGGGCCAGGGTGAGGTGTCCCAGGAACGGCCGACTACTCGGCGGCTACCGACCTCGGCCGTGAGCGCTGTCACGGCGGCGGCAACCTCATCCAATCCGGCGACTGGCACCATCACTACGCGGTTACCCAACACGGCCGTGGCCGGACCAACCTCGGCAACAGCTGACGGTGTGGAGAGCCTGGCCAGCGCACCGATCACCACAGCCGGGTCGGTCCGGCCCAGGAACCGCAGCGTCACGTGCCACTGGTGTGGTGCGGTCCAACGCAGGCCCGGTGCCTCGGGACGGGGCAGGCCGGTCAGGCGATTGATCAACTCTGTCGGCGGCACCACGGCGAGGAAGAGGCGCATCATCTGAGGAAGGTATCCATTGCAGAAAAATAGTCGTGCCACCCCGGAGGGTGGCACGGTCCGAGATGCCCCTTGGAGCAGAGCCCGCGAATTGAAATCTTGTCAAGACAAGACGCCCAATTCAGGTTCAAGTTGGCCTCATTCTACACAGGCCTCCGGTGGCTGCAAGTGGGTGTCCCCTTTCGCCTGTCACAGCCGATCACTACTCTCGTCTTCATTCCACAATGTGGCATGTCCGGAAAGGGGCAACCGTGAAGAGGGTGCTGGGTCTTGACCTGGGGACGAACTCGATTGGCTGGGCGGTAATCGACGTGCCTGACGAGGACGACGACGGCGGTTCGGTTGTGGCCATGGGTTCGCGGATCTTCACCATGGGTGCTGAGGAGGCCGGTTCGGCTCTGGTCACACCGGCCAAGGAACGCCGCCTGAAAAGGTCTATGCGCCGCCAAATCGCACGTAGGGCCAAGCGACGCCGGCGCATTCGAGAGGAACTCACCCGGATCGGCCTGCTCCCCGAGGACGACTCCACCTTTGACACCCTCATGGATACTGATCCAAGTGACCTGCTCAGGCGTTCCGGCGAGGGCGAAGAGTTGACGCTGCGCGAGGTCGGCAGGGTCATCTACTGGTTCTCGTCCAAGCGCGGTTTCCTGAGCCTGCGTTCAGAGGGCGCCGACCTGACCGACGATGACGACGAGCGTGCAGTTCGCCCCCGCTACCGCAAGCCACAGGTGCATTCCGAGACAGGCGAAATCGTCAACGCCGGGCAGGAGGACCTGCTCGTGGGGTTCCTCCGGGATCAGGCCGTGCACCACCCCGACCTCATTACCGACCAGTTGATCTTCGGGGCCCGCGGTCAGTTGACCTACCCGATGCGACCGATCAGCCGGGACCGGTTCATCGGTGACGGGACATGGCTGGACGAGTTCGGCATCCACGGTCTGGCCTTCTCCCAGCTCAGCATCTACTGGGGTGAGAAGACCATCGGCAGGTG
>JACNLA010000030.1 GCA_014381745.1 Actinomycetota bacterium
GTGGTCGGGCCCGGCGTCGATCCGGGGACCTTCCGCTTTTCAGGCGGACGCTCTGCCAACTGAGCTACCCGACCGTGCGCCTCCCGCCCGGTGGGCGGGGGACGGTGGCGGTCCTGACGGGATTTGAACCCGCGACCTCCGGCTTGACAGGCCGGCGTGCACTCCAAACTGCACCACAGGACCAGGAGAAACCAGCCGAAGCTGGTCTATTCCTTCGTACCCCCAACGGGATTCGAACCCGTGTTACCGGCGTGAAAGGCCGGCGTCCTAGGCCGCTGGACGATGGGGGCTCAGACCTCGTGAGGGCGGGGACACGCTATCAGGGACCATCCGCGTAGTGACGCGGTTACGGGGTCATTGGTGAACGTGGGGTGGGAGGTAGCCGGTGGCGGCCTCAACCGATTCCTCCAGCAGCAGCCCCAGCCAGGCCAGCAAAGCCCTGGTTGGTGCGTCGGGGGCGTCTGGGTCGAACCCGTCCTCCTCAGAGATGTCCAGGCGGGTCCCCAGCAACAGTCGGAGACCGCTTAGGAGGCTCATCCAGGCAGCCAGCTCGTCGGGGTCGATCGAGTCGGAGTGTGCTGTTGCCTCGACGGTCTCAACCGCTTCAAGCCGTGATCGGAGCAGGTCGTCGTGTACGAGCGACGCGTACTCGGAGTCCTTGTCAGAGTCATCGGGGTAGGCGGTCGGGTAGAGGCGCCGCAGGTCCGGGCTGGAGTCCTCGGTCACGACCGATCGGAACTGGTCGGCAAGGTCGGCGATCAACTCCCGTTCCTCGTTACCCAGATGGATCTGGATGCGGTCGCCGTTTCTCTCAAAGGCCATGGGTTGTTCGCGCCGCGCCATCGTCAGGAGTCCTTCTGCATGGTTGCCCAGAGGCCGTGCTCGTGGAGGCGGTACACATCCAACTCGGCCTTCTCACGTGTTCCGTTGGAGACCACGGCCCGGCCCTTGTGGTGTACGTCGAGCATCAGTTGGTCGGCCTTTTCTGCGCTGTAGCCGAACAGTTTCTGGAACACGAAGGAGACGTACGACATGAGGTTGATCGGGTCGTTCCACACGAGGACGATCCACGGTCGTTCCGAATCTGTCTGGTCGTCGTGGCCCAGATCGGGCTTGTCGACCTCTATGGGCGTAGGCCCCGGGCTCATGACGACAGGGGTGGGCTGGAGACCTGCACGAACACGAGGCTACGAGCCCGGTCAGGCAGCCACGCCCGTGGCTTCCTAGGATCCCAGGATGGATCTGACAGACAAGGTTGCGATAGTCACGGGTGGTGCCAGCGGGATCGGGCGTGCGCTGGTTGAGAGGTTCCACGCTGCGGGGGCCAGGGCGCTGGTTGTGGCCGACCTGGACGGCGACGGAGCGACGGCGGTTGCAGCCGGCGTGGGTGGAACGGGCGTGCGTTGCGATGTTGGCAACGAGCCCGAGGTCAGGTCGCTGATCGATGACACCGTGGCCGCCCACGGCAGCATCGATCTGGTTGTATCCAACGCCGGCTATGTGACCATCGGTGGCCTTGAGGCTGCCGACGAGGATCTGCGTCGGATGTTTGACGTGCACGTGATGGCACACGTCTATGCCGCCCGCCACGCAATTCCGCACATGGTCGATGCCGGCGGTGGGTACCTGGTCAACACTGCATCGGCAGCCGGCCTGCTTACCCAGATCGGATCGATGCACTATTCGGTAACCAAGCATGCGGCTGTCGCCCTGGCCGAGTTCATCTCGGTCACCTACGGGCATCTGGGGATCGGGGTCTCGGTCCTGTGCCCCCAGGCGGTAGCGACCAACATCCTGGAAAACAGCCCGACGCGTGACCAGATGCCAGGTGATGGCGCCGGGAATGCCGCTTCGGTCGATGGGGTGCTGACCTCTGAGGAGTTGGCCGAGATGGTCATCGCCGGGCTGGCCGATGAGCGGTTCCACATTCTGCCGCATCCGGATGTGGCCGAATACCTGCGTCGCAAAACAGACGACGTGGACCGTTGGCTGGGCGGCATGCGCCGATTCCAGCAACGGTTGTTCCCTGATGGGCAGAATCCCGCGGACTGGCTGGTTGGCTGAAGATCGGGTTGTGACCGCGCTGGACCAAGCGGGTCGTAGCCTGTTGCCGATGTCGGCGACCACTACCTTCACGCTTCGCGAACGCGTCGCCGGTTATGTGGCCCTCACAAAGCCGCGAATCGTCGAGTTGCTGCTCGTCACAACGGTGCCGACGATGTTCGTGGCACAGGGCGGGGTGCCGTCGATCTGGTTGATGGTCGCAACGGTGCTCGGAGGAACCCTCGCTGCGGGTGGGGCCAACGCCGTGAACATGGTTGTCGACCGCGATATCGACAGCCTCATGGAACGAACAAACCAGCGCCCTCTGGTGCGCGGGGTGATGACACCGCGTGCCGCACTGGTCTTCGCCGTGGCTATCGAGGTTGCCGCCTTTGCCTGGCTGGTGGCGACCGTGAACCTGCTGAGTGCCGTGCTGGCCGTGTCGGCGACCCTTTTCTACGTGTTCGTTTACACCCTCTGGCTGAAGAGGTCGACGACCCGGAACATCGTCATCGGCGGTGCGGCCGGTGCCGCGCCGGTTCTGATCGGTTGGTCGGCGGTGACCAACTCCCTGACGTGGGCGCCGATCGTGTTGTTCCTGGTCATCTTCTACTGGACGCCGCCGCATTTCTGGGCCCTGGCGATCAGGTACCGAGAGGACTACTCAACAGTTGGAGTGCCCATGCTGCCGTCGGTGGTGAGCCTCCGGGAGACATCAGACCGGATCCTCTACTACACGGCGGTGATGGTGGCCCTTACGGTCCTTTTCTGGCAGGTTGCGGGGATGGGCACGCTCTACCTTGTGTCGGCTCTCGTGCTCGGGGCGGGCTTTGCAGCGTTCGCCGTCATGGTCCGGCGCAACCCGACCGAGCGGACGGCAATGCGTCTCTTTTCGTTCTCGATCACCTACGTGACGCTGCTTTTCGGGGCGATAGCGGTCGACGTGGTGCTGTGAAATCCTCCTCGTCCGGCCTGGTGTGTCGCCCCCGGTACAACCGGCCCCACCCCGTCGGCCGGAACTATTCGTTTGGTTCGAAGTTGACCATCAGTGGCGGCTACGGTGCAACGGTCTTGCAGGTGTCGGATTCGGCGGCGGGGCACCTAGCATCGTGTGGTCCGACACCGCTCGGATCACACCATTAGGGCGGTTACAGGGGCTACAGGGCGAACGAACTTCGATGACAGAGACTGAAACCGCAGCGGACACGACCCGGACCGGAGACGTCGTCCCGACCGCTCTCGAGGCTGCCGTCACGACCACCGACCACCTCCGCATCGGTCGAGCCTGGATCGCCTCCGGGGTCCTGTTCCTGGTGGCATCCCTGGTCGCCGGACTCCTCGTGAGCCTTGAGCGGATGGATCTCAGCGGGATGGCGCTCTTCGGCAGCGTCGACACGCTGTTCCGCCTCTGGAGCGCCTACCGCGTCGGCATCGTCTTGCTGGCCGTCGTTCCGATCATCGTGGGCCTGGCGACAGCCGTTGTCCCACTGCAGGTCGGAGCATCATCGGTCGTCTTCCCACGCGCCGCTTCACTCGGTTTTTGGGTATGGGCCATGGGTGCAGCGATCACCGTCACAGGATTCCTGATCGACGGTGGTCTCGGAACGCCGGGTGGCACCAGCCGCACCGACGCCGTTGCCCTGACCCTGCTGGGCCTGCTCATGGTTATCGGAGGCATTTGTTGTTCGACCGTGTGCATCCTCACGACGATCGTGGCGGGTCGCACGGGCGGCATGACCCTCTCGAGGATTCCCCTGTTTGCATGGACCGTGCTCGTTGCGGGGTCCATCTGGCTGGTGACGCTTCCGGTGCTTGCAGCCAACGCGGTGCTCATCTATGTGGACCTGTCTGGCAGGTCAGCGGTCGCCTTCGGCGTTGAGGACACCATCTGGGAGCAGCTCTCCTGGGCGTTCAGCCACCCTCAGGTCTACGCCTTCGCATTGCCGCTGGTCGGCATTGCCGGTGACATCGTCCCTGTTGCGGCCAGAAGGCGCCACGGCAGCCATTCAACCCTTCTAGTCCTGACGGCACTGATCGGCCTGCTTTCGTTCGGCGCCTATGCCCAGTCTGCATTCGACATCGGTACCCCCATCAGGGAACAGGCCATCTTCGTTGTCGAGGCATTCCTGATCGTGCCGGTGGTGCTTGCGGTTCTGGCCGGCCTTGTGGACACGTGGCGGCGTGGCTCAGGGGGTCGACCTCCGGCGCCTCTGGTCCTGTCGATGCTGGCTGTTCTGCTTCTTCTTGACGGGGCGATTGTCGGGGCCATCCGCGCCGTCTCACCGTTGGACCTGCTCGAGACGTCGGCAACTGGTGCCCAGATGACCTTCACGATCGGTGGGGTCCTGGTCGCTGTCATGGCCGGCACCCTCTGGTGGGGCGACCGTATTCTGGGTCGTGTTGCGCCCCAGGGCCTTGGCTTTGTGAGCGGCCTCTCAGCGGCTGCCGGTGTCACCCTGATCGGAGTCGCCGACACCATCAGCGGCCTCCTCGGTATGAACGACTTCACCGCCGGAGATGCGATCGGTGCCGGAAGCCCCGGCTCGGTTGTCGACATTTTCAATGTCGTGGCCGTGGTCGGCGCCGCCCTCCTGCTAGTGGGGGTCATGGGTTGGGGGCTAACCGGCCTGCGGCGCCTGAGGGGCGCTGAGGCACCGGCAGATCCGTGGGGTGGGCACACGCTCGAGTGGGCTACCGGCCCGGTTGAGGTCACCTCTGACAGTCCCCTTCTGGATGTCATCGCCGAGGTGGGGTCCTGATGTCGTCTTCGACCTTCGCACCGGCGGTGCCCAACAGGCCGCGAACCCTCGTGATCGGGTCGGCGCTGGCTTCGTCGGCAGTGCTGATGTTCTTCGGTGGGCTCTTCGCCCTCTACTTCTCACGCCGGGCCGACGCCATGGCGTGGGGCATGGAGTGGTTCCCCGAGGGTGCGATCCGCCTTCCACCGGGTGGAATGAACATGGCCACCATGGCCCTTTCGGCGATAACGATGATGTGGGCCGTCTACTCGGTGATCAACGACGATCGCATCCACTCCTACCTTGCCATGCTCCTCACCGCCGTCATGGGTGTGGCGATGCTCAACCAGACGGCCTTCTACTTCAACGACATCGCGCTCCCGATCGACCACAGTGAGGCCACGACCTTCCTGTTCGTCATTGTCGGCGCCCACATGGCAATGGTCCTGGTCGGTGTTCTTTGGCTAGGTCTGTTGCTGTTGCGGGCACTGGGAGGGCAGGACACAAGCCGGAACCGTGACCTTGTATCTGCTGCAGCCCTGTACTGGTATGCGGCCGTTGCGGTCTACATGGTCATCTGGCTCGGCATCTACATCGCCAAGTAGGACGGGCTGACAGGAACGACATGCTCACCACGGGATTCAAACTCTGGTTCGGCTTCTGCGCCGCAGCGGTTTCCGCCGCGGTGTTCGCCGGCTACACGTCGGGCGCGACCGAGACGGGGCCGATAAGCCTGGGCTGGAAGGGCGGCGTGGGGCACCACGTCACCTATGTCGTGTTTGTTGTTGCAGCGGCCGTGTTCGGCCTGTTGGGGATAATGGCCGTCGCCTTCCGCGATGCCGACTCCGAGTCGGTTGCCGAGGTGCTCGGCGTGGACACGGCGCCGCCCGTCCAGCCAAAGGTAGGCAGTTCCGTCTGGCCGGCGCTGGGTGCAATGGGTATAGCGACCGTCGTCGTCGGCCTTGTCGTTAGCTCTGCCCTGTTCGTGGTCGGGCTGCTGCTGCTGGTTGCGGTCGGGTTGGAATGGACCATGGCCAACTGGTCCGAGAAGGCCACAGGCGATCCCGTTGCAAACAGGGAGCTGCGTGAGCGGCTGCTGCGACCGATCGAGATCCCGGTGCTGGCACTCGTCGGCATCGGTGTCCTTGTTTTGGCAATGTCCCGGGTCCTGTTGGCATCATCTGTGAACGGCGCGGTCCTGGTGGCCGGGGTCGTTGGTGTCTGTGTGTTCGGAGCCGCGTTCTTGTTCAGCCGCAGGCCGAATATCCCGCGGCGTGTGGTGAGCACGGTTCTCATCTTGAGTTGTGTGGCCGTCCTGGTGGCCGGAATCGTGGCTGCAGCAACCGGAGAGCGGGAGTTCCACCAAAAGGGTGGCGGTTCCGGTGGTGACCATGTGGAGGTCGGCGAGTGATTTCTGAACGACTTCGGCGGAGGGGCCCGTTGGCACTCGTTGCCGTCTTGCTGGCGTTTCTGACCGGTTGTGCCTCAGATGCCGAACTGGACACCCTCAACCCGCAGGGTCCCAGTGCCCGCCAGATCGACGCCTTGTTCGACCCGGTGTTCTACGTGGCCATCGTGGTGTTCATCTTCGTGTTCGCCGGAACGTTCATCATCTGGTGGAGGTTTCGCGACAACCACGACGACGAGACCTTCCCGAACCAGATCCACGGCGATACCCGCCTGGAGTTGCTCTGGACGATCGTTCCGACGCTGATTCTCGTTGTCATCTCGGTGTTCACCCTCACGACGCTGAGGAGCCTCAACAGCACAGAGGCCAACGCTTTCGCCCTTGAGGTCGACGGTGGGGTGACCCAGTGGGAACCCGAGGTTGTCGTTGTGGGCCAGCAGTGGTGGTGGGAGTTCCGTTACTACCTGAACGGCCTCGACGGCGTCGATCTCACCGACGCCCGTCACCTTCCCCCCGCCGACATCGTGACCGCGGGCCAGATGGTCATCCCTGCCGGTGAGGAAATCGAGTTGGCGGTGACCAGCCGTGACGTGATCCACAGTTTCTGGATTCCGGCTCTCAACGGAAAGAAGGATGCCGCTCCCGGTCGTGTGCATCCCTGGAAGTTGGAGGCCGACGAGCCAGGTGTCTACTTCGGCCAGTGCACGGAGTTCTGTGGCCTTTCGCATTCACGAATGCGCATGCAGGTGGTTGCGATGACCCCTGATGACTTCAGGGCCTGGATCGAGGAGCAGCTACAGCCGGCGGCCGAACCCGTTGAGGCTGCGGCACAGCGGGGCCAGGAGATCTATGAGACACAGTGCGCGCGCTGCCATGTGATTGATGGCTTCAACGACAACGGTGGAGCCGACCTGGTGTCCAACGCTGCACCGAACCTGACCCATCTGATGAGCCGCACCACGTACGCCGGTGGCATCTTCAACATGTACGAGCCGAACGGAAGCCTCGACCGGACACAACTTGAGGCGTGGTTGCGCAACTCTCCGGCCGAGAAGCCCGCCTACGCCGAGGGTCGCAGAGGCATGCCGGCCATGGGCCTCGACGAGGGTCAGATCGATGACGTTGTCGCCTACCTGGTCACCCTTGGCCAGAAGCCGTCGCTTGACATAATCGCCGCAACGGAGGTCGAGTGATGACCGAAACGACCACCGTCGACGACGTGGTGACCCAACCGCTCGGCGTATATACGCGTCCCAGGGGCGGCACCGGCTGGCGGGACTGGATCACGACGGTCGATCACAAGAAGATCGGCATCCTCTACGGCGTTGCGGCCCTGTTCTTCTTTGTTGTGGGTGGCATCGAGGCCCTGCTCATCCGGCTGCAGTTGGCTACCCCCAACGGAACCGTCCTGGGCGCCGACATGTACAACCAGGTCTTCACGATGCACGGCGTCACCATGATCTTCCTGGCTGCGATGCCGCTGTCAGCGGCGTTCGCCAACTACCTGATACCACTTCAGATCGGTGCCAGGGATGTCGCCTTCCCCCGTCTGAATGCCCTCAGCTTCTGGATATTCCTGGCTGGCGGGATCGTCTTGAACCTCTCGTGGGTTCTGGGTGGGGCACCTGACGGCGGCTGGTTCGGGTATGCGCCCAACACCGGAATCGTCTTCTCACCGAGTGCCGGGATGGACTTCTACGCCCTGGGCCTCCAGATCACCGGTGTCGCCTCGTTGATGTCGTCGATCAACCTCACGGTCACGATCCTCAACATGCGCGCACCCGGCATGACGCTCTTCCGCATGCCGGTGTTCACATGGATGATGCTGGTAACCCAGCTGCTCCTGGTGTTCGCCATGCCGGTCATTGCCGTGGCACTCTTCCTGTTGGCCTTCAGCCGCCTGTTCGGTGCCAAGTTCTTTGACCCGGCAGTGGGAGGCGATGCCCTGCTGTGGCAGCACCTCTTCTGGATCTTCGGGCATCCCGAGGTCTACATCCTGATACTGCCCTCGTTCGGAATCATCTCCGAGGTGATCCCGACCTTTTCCCGCAAGCCCATATTCGGGTACTCGTTCATGGTGTTCTCCGGAATCGCCATCGGTTTCATGGGCTGGGGCGTGTGGGCGCACCACATGTTCGTGTCCGGCATCGGTCCGATCTCGGTGGCTGCCTTCTCCCTGTCGACGATGTTCATCGCCGTGCCGACCGGCGTGAAGATCCTGAACTGGATGGCCACCATGTGGGGTGGCCGGATCAAGTTCTCGGCTCCGATGCTGTTCGCCGTGGGCGTCGTCTCCATGTTCACCATTGGCGGCCTGTCTGGCGTGACCCACGCAATCTCACCGGCTGACACCCAGCAGACCGACACCTACTACATCGTCGCCCACTTCCACTACGTGATCTTCGGCGGAATCATCTTCGGCCTCTTCGCCGGCCTCTACTTCTGGTGGCCGAAGGTGTTTGGTCACATGCTCAGCGACCTCGTCGGCAAGTGGAACTTCTGGGTGATGCTGGTCGGGTTCAACCTGACCTTTGGACCGATGCACGTTCTGGGCCTGCAGGGCATGTCGCGGCGCATCGATAGCTACAGCCCCGGTTTCGGTTTCGAGCTCTGGAACATGGTGTCCACGGTTGGTTCGTTCCTGATCGCACTGAGCGTCGCCATCTTTGTCATCAACGTGATCGTGTCTGCGATGAAGGCCAGGGGTCAGGCGCCCTGTGGGCCCGATCCGTGGGATGCACGCAGCCTCGAGTGGTTGACGCCAAACCCGACCCCGGTCCACAACTTCGACGAGATCCCTGTTGTCGAGAGCCTTGACGAGTTCTGGCACCGCAAGTACGGGACCGATGAGGACGGCCGCATCGTGAGGGTGGCCTCAGCTGAGGAGGTCTGTGAGGACGGTTCAGCCGTGGGTGTGCACCTTCCGTCGCCTTCCTTCTGGCCGATCGTGTTCGCCAGTGGTTTGCCCTTCATTGCACTGGGCCTCATCTTCAACCTGTGGCTGACCGTGCCCGGTGGGCTGCTCGTCGTGATGGCCATCTACGCCTGGATCTTCGAGCCGGTAGACGACCCGGATGCTGCCCATGGGGACCACGACGACCACGGTGGCGATGAAGCAGCGGCCGACACCACCGAGGAGGCCCCCGTTGTCTGATTCCGCCACCACCGACCACGCAACCACCACCGGCATGTCTCACAACAAGTTGGCGATGTGGGTGTTCCTGGGGTCTGAGTGCCTGCTCTTTGGCGCGTTGATCTCGACCTACCTCGTGTACCGCGGACGGTTCGCCGACGGTCCGGCACCTGGCGACATCTTCGACATCCCGTTCACCTCGGTCAGTTCCTTTGTGTTGCTTATGAGCTCGCTGACGATGGTCCTGGCCCTGTCTGCGCTCCAGCGTGGCGATATCCGCAACAACCGCCTCTGGTTGTTGACCACCGCTCTGCTGGGGTCGCTGTTCATCGGTGGTCAGGTCTACGAGTTCACGACCTTCTTCAGGGAGGGCCTCGGCTACACGACCAGCCCGTTCTCGTCGGCCTTCTTCACGCTCACCGGCTTCCACGGGGTGCACGTCAGCATCGGCATCTTGATGCTCATGTCCATGTTCATCTCGTCGTTGCGGGGAACCCTCCGCAAGGAGCACTCTGAGACCGTCGAGATCATTGGCCTCTACTGGCACTTCGTCGACATCATCTGGATCTTCATCTTCACTGTCATCTACCTGGTGCCCTCACCCACCAGCTGACCGGGGAGCAACATCGATGAGCACCACCGAGACCACCGAAGAGCAGGAAGAGGTCGTCCACGACGACCACGACCATCCGTCTGACGCAAAGTACTTCCAGATCGCCATCATCCTCGGCGTGTTGACGGCCCTCGAGGTTGCCACCTACTACGTGGACATCGGCCCGGCGCTGATTCCGACCCTCATGGTCATGATGGTTGTGAAGTTCTTCATGGTGGCGGCCTGGTTCATGCACCTCCGTTTCGACAACAGCCTGTTCACCAAGTTCTTTGTGTCCGGTCTGGTGCTGGCTGTAGCCGTGTATGTCATCGCCCTCAGCACCTTCGAGTTCTGGTCCAAGGGCTGACATGAGCCACCACCCGGCCCGAAACGGGGCACGGGTCTACATCCTGTCTCTCCAGGCCCGCAGGACATTGCTGTGATGGCCTCCGTGGTGGGCCCGTGGGATTGGCAGGCCCACCCTGAGGTCTGGTTCCTCGTCGGGGCAATCGTGGTGCTGGGCTGGTGGGCGGCCCGGGTGATCGGACCGAAGGTTGTCCCGGCGGGCACCCCCGTAACGACGCCGTTCCAGAGGCGGGCCTTCGTGGCGGCCACCGTATTGCTGTTGGTTTCGGCTGACTGGCCGATGCACGACATCGCCGAGGACCATCTCTACTCGGTGCACATGCTCCAGCACCTGTTGATCACGTTCATAGTTCCTCCGCTGTTTCTGCTGGCGATGCCTGCCTGGCTGGCAAGGCTGTTGATACTGGAGGGCGGGTTCGGTGCGCGGGTGCTAAGGAGGCTGACACATCCTGTTGTGGCCGGCCTGATCTTCAACGGGCTGGTGGCGTTGACCCACTGGGGCAGCGTTGTGACCTGGTCCGCGGAGCTCGGGGCTTTCCACTACGGGGTCCACGTCACCTTGTTCGCAGCAGCGCTGGCCATGTGGATGCCCGTGGTGGCTCCGTTGCCGGAGCTTCGATTGTCGCCACCCGGCCAGATGCTCTACCTGTTCCTGATGTCGATAATCCCGACGATCCCTGCGGCATGGCTGACCTTTGCCGATGGCGTCGTGTATCCCAGCTACGACGACGGCTACGAGCTCTGGGGCATAACCGTGCGCTCTGACCAGCAGTCAGCCGGCCTGATCATGAAGCTTCTGGGCGGCTTCTACATCTGGGGGATCATCGTCGTGAAGTTCTTCTCCTTTACCCGGGAGCAGAACCGTCAAGATCAGCGCCTCCGGCCGGCCGCGGGTCGTCTTCCTGACGGCCGTTCGGCTCCGACATCGCAGACCTCGGTACCGGAATCAGCCGAGTAGGCGTAACCAGCCCCCGCTAGGTTCTGATCTGTGATCGACCTCCGGCTCCTCAGGAGCTCACCTGATTCTGTCAAGGCCGGTATCGCCAGGCGTGGCGAGGACACGGCGCCCCTTGACCGGGTACTGGAGCTGGATGCCCGCCAGCGTCAGTTGGCCGAGGAACGTGATTCCCTGCGGAACGAGGTCCGCACCATCTCCCAGGAGGTGGGTGGCCTGCACAAGGAGGGCCGAGGCGACGAGGCGTCGGCGCTCCAGGATCGCAGTCGTGAGTTGGGAGAGAAGGCTGAGGCTCTTGCCGATGAAGCTGACGGGTTGGCTGCTGAGATTCGCAACCTTCTGTTGCGTATACCGAACGTTCCCGCTGATGAGTGTCCCGACGGTGCAAACGAACACGACAACGTCGTTACCCGGGTGGAGGGCTTCGATGAGGCCACATGGGCGGACCACCAGAGGGTCCCCCACTGGGATATCGGTGAGCAACTCGGCATCTTGGACGTGGAACGCGGGACCAAGCTGTCTGGCTCAATGTTCGTCATGTACAGCGGTCTCGGGGCGACGTTGTGCCGTGCGCTCGTGCAGTACGGCCTGGACCGCAACGTCGATGCCTACCGCGAGATGAGGCCGCCGACGCTTGTGTCCACGTCCACGATGACCTCCACGGGTCACCTCCCCAAGTTTGAGGACGACGCCTACCACCTCGAACGTGACGATCTGTGGGCCATCCCAACCGCTGAGGTGCCGCTCACCTCTCTGGCGCGTGATGAGGTTCTCGCTGAGGCCGACCTGCCCATGAAGTTGATGGCCCACACGTCGTGTTTCCGGCGTGAGGCCGGGTCGGCTGGGCGTGATACCCGTGGCCTCCTGCGGATTCACGAGTTCGACAAGGTCGAGTTGCTGGCCTACGCCACCCCGGAGCAGGCTGCCGAGGTACACGCCGACATTCTGGCCAGGGCCGAGTCCGCGATGGCCGATCTTGGCCTCGTCTATCGCATCCTGGATCTGTGTACCGGAGACCTGGGCGCCTCGTCCGCCCGGACCTTCGACATTGAGGTCTATGCACCGGGTGCCGACCAGTGGCTCGAGGTCTCGTCGGTGTCATGGTTCAGCGACTATCAGGCGCGCCGGGCCAACGTCAGGTACAGGCCCGAGGGGCAGAAGGGCACGGCCGTCGTGCACACCCTCAACGGTTCGGGCCTGGCTGTGCCCAGGGTGTGGGCGGCCGTTGTTGAGACCCACCGGCAGGCCGACGGAACCATTGCAATACCCGAGCCCCTGTTGCCCTACTTCCGTGGTGACACGGTGATTGCCTGACCGTTCAGCCGGCCAGGGCGATTCCGCCGAGCGCTGCAACCATGCCACCAACGAGGGTCAGCGCCACGTAGACGCCGCCCGCCGGTATTCCACGCTCGTCGGCCAGCGCCGATGTGTCGGCCACGAATGCTGAGAACGTGGTCAGGGCTCCCAGACCACCGGCACCGATGATCGTCAGGCCCGGTCCGGTCCAGCCTGCCATCAGGCCCAGGGCGAACGAACCGGCCACGTTCACGACGAGGGTGCCGCGTTCGACACCCGGCCAGATGTGCACTGCCGCCAGCCGGAGTGCCGTCGCCGCACCTGCGGCCAGGGCGAACAGGAGGACGGTGGTCACGAGGTTGTTCCGGTTGTGACGGCTCGAGCCCGGTCAAAGAAGATGAGGCCGCCGATCACGGAAGCGATCAGGTAGGTGATGGCGATTCCCAGATGGTCTGAGCGCATCAACTGTGCGGCTTCGACGGTGAATGTCGAGAACGTGGTCAGGCCTCCGCAGAAGCCTGTACCGATGAGGAGCCTGGCATTGTGGTGCACGCCTCTCCCCACGAGCAGTCCAAGGAGAGCGCAACCGACCAGGTTCACGATCAGCACCGACCAGGGAAACGTTGTTGCCGGACCGAGGGTGAGTAGCGCCCAACGTGTGCCGGCTCCGAGCGCACCGGCGACCGCTACGAGGCCGGTGACCGTCGGTGTCACCCGTGGATTGTGTCGGGACATGCGTGATTCCTAGGGGCGGCGCCGCCGGGTTGAGCCCTGCAGAGATGCCCGGGTCCAGGTAAGGAGAATGACCAGAACTGTGGCTGTTACGAGCACCTCAAGTGGAACTGCCCACCGAGCCGGGTCGGACAACCAGTGTGATATCCGTGCAGGCCAGGCGATGGCAACGCGGACCACCGGGAAGAGGGCCAGTTCGCCGCGGTACATGATGCCCTCGAGCACAGCCCAGGCAACGGCTGTTGCTATCAGCAGGTCTCGCCGTTTCCGTGCGGCCATTGCAGGTGCGATTCCCCAGATGGCGATGGTCCAGATGAGGAGCCACAGGGCCAGGCCCACCCGCGTTCCGCCCACGTCGGCGGTCCAGTTGGTGAGGTGCACCTGCAGGGTGGTCACGGCGTCGACGATCGGGTTCGAGCCGGTGTTGACGTCGGCCAGGATACGGATTTCGTAGATTCCGTAGACGATCAGGTAGGCGCCGCCCAGGAGCAGGGCGAATGCCCCGATGCGGTCTATGTGGGGGAGCAGCCTGCGGAGGTGTCGCACGGCTCCGCCTCGGGCGACCGCCAGCGAGAGGGTCAGGGCGGTCAGCACGGCGGCCATGCCGGCGGCGAAGGCCAGGTAGACGATTAGGCCCTCGATGATTCCGTCGCGTTGAAAGCTGCCCGCTACGTGCAGCAGGAACAGCGGTGCGGCGCAACCGATTGACACCACGGCGTAGGACACACCGAATCCGAACACAGACCAGAGTTCCCGTGAGCGAGGGCCACTTCGGGGTTGCAGGAACGAGAGGTTCGGCTTGCGACCGGCCAGGATCGCTATGCCGTAGGGGATCAGAGCGATGCCGACAGCGACGGTCACCCACGGGGTGCGTCGGGCTACGGCATCCTCGCTGACAAGGTAGGTGACGGCCAGGCCGAGCGCACCGAACACCATGACGAAGGCGCCTGCCAGGGTGAGGCTCACTACCAGGCCCCGCATCACCTGTTCGGGCCGGGCACGGGTGTCGTCGGTGTCTCGCCCGATGAAGTATCCGAGCCATGTTGGCAGCATGGCGAAGCCGCACGGGTTGACCGCTGTCACGATTCCGAGGGTGAACGGCAGGGCTATGCCGATGTCGATCATCGGTGGCGCCCCGGGTCGATGGCCTTCATGACAGGTATTCGTCGATGGCCGCCCGGAGGCCGTCGTAGTCGAGCTGCCCCTGGTGGACTCGCACAAGTTCACCTGACCTGTTGATGAAGGCAGTTGTAGGTAGGCCGACTGCACCTAGTGCCGCAACGAAGCCGCCGTCGGGGTCCTGGCCGAGCAGGTAGGTGATGCCGATCTCCTCGATCCGCTGGGCCGCACGGACGGGCGAGTCGCTGATGTTGAGCCCCACGAACCGGATCTCGTCACCGCGCTCACGGTGAACCGCCTCAAGGTCGGGCATCTCCTCCAGACACGGTGCACACCATGTGGCCCAGAGGTTGACCACGATCGGTCGACCGTCCTCCCGGTTGAGTTCAGCCAGGGTGGTGGTTCCGCCTTCGACCAGCTCAAAGGGCCTGTCCAGGGCGCCGTCTCTTGTGAGGGAACCGCTGGCTTCGGTTCCACAGGACATGGAGACGAGAGCCAGAAGAAGAAAGGCGATTGGGAGCCTGGACACGGGCCTGACGGTAGTCGGGGTCCGGGTGGATTGGTGCGCCCACGGGCCGGGGATCGCCGGTGGCGTCACCCCGGCCCGTGGTGGGCAGCTTGTGCTCCCCGTGGGCCGACCGGATGGTTGGCCCCGGGCGTCGGGAGGGGTTTCCGACGGTTCAGGCCGACCGCTGGAGGTGGACCGGGATCGGCACCACGGGGAGCTGGTCTTCGGGACGTGGCACCCTGGGGGGCCGTCCTCGGCGTCGTTTGGTGGCGAGCATTCGCCCGTTCCTGAACAACTGGCCGCCCCACACGCCCCACGGCTCGCGGCGCACGAGGGCGCCCTCGAGGCAGGAAGCCAGGGTTGGGCACTCGGCGCAAATTCGCTTGGCGGCGGCAATGTCGCCGAGGTCCTCTGAGAAGAAGACGTCCAGCGGAACGCCGAGGCGCGCACATGCTGCGTCGTCGCGCCATACCTCCGGTTCGTACTGGAGTGCCTGCATTGTCCTGCTTTCCCTTCTGAAACTTCTGTTTCGTGGATTTCTTGTCGTCGTTGGCGGTGAAAAACCAGAAAGACCGCCGGATTTCTCCGGCGGCCTCGGGGGTTTGGTGTGCGGTTCAGCTGATCAGCTGGTTGCTCCCCGGGGCCGCTGGTGGATGGTCCAGAACACGTGCTTGCCCAGATGGGTGGACGTGGTCCATGTGGCCGTAGACGTGGCCGGATAGGCCGGCTTTACGGCGCGTGACGTGAACACTGGCGCGCCGGCCGGCTGGCCGTGACGGTTCTGGTTCATCGTTTCCATGGTCTTGTCTGTTTGCCCTTTTGGGGTCCGTTTTGTGTTCTCTGTCTGGTCGGATGGCACGGGGCCTTCCGGTCAGGCACCCAAGGTTATGGGTAGCCACGACGAGTGACCACCCAACACCATTGTGTGGTGGCCGTCAAGTGAATAAACGGTTTCGCCCTGAAACAGGGAAAACCGCAGGTCAGGAGGGTTGGAAAAGGCCAGTTCGGTAGTGCTGCAACTCAGTCAGAGATTCCCTGATGTCGTCCATGGCGCGGTGCCCACCAGCCTTTGCGGGCGCCGAGGCGAGCAACTCGGGCTTCCAGCGCCTGGCCAGTTCCTTCACGGTTGACACGTCGATTGACCTGTAGTGGAGGAAGGACTCGATATCTGGCATCCATGTAGCCAGAAAGCGCCGGTCGGTGCCGATGGAGTTGCCACAGAGAGGAACTGTCGCCGGTTCTGCGATGTGTTCCTGAAGGAATGCCAGCGTTGCCGCTGCCGCTTCTTCGTGGCTGGTTGTGGATGCCTCTATTGCCTTGAGCAACCCGCTTCTGGTGTGCATCTCACGGACGTAGTCGCCCATCTTGGCCATGGCGTCGGCAGGCTGGTGGATGACGATGTCGGGGCCCTCGGCCACCAGTTCAAGGTTGTCGTCGGTGATGAGCGTGGCTATCTCGACGATGACGTCGGTAGCGGCGTCCAGCCCGGTCATTTCCAGGTCCATCCATGCGAGCACGGCGACGAGCCTAGGACGCTCTCTCCCGACAGGCGTGCCGATGACCTGTTTCATGCCTTCGGGGTCGGGGTGCGTGTCTTGCGACTCGGGCTAGGGTCGCCGCCGTGCTGGAGATACCAATCGTCCGTCTCGCCGATGGTGCAGCCATCCCTGCCTACGCCAAGGTGGGTGACGCCGGGGCTGATTTGGTTGCCTCCGAGGCAGCCATTCTCGCCCCCGGCGGCGGCAGGGCCCTCATTCCGACGGGTGTGGCGATCGCCATTCCCGAGGGCTATGCGGGGTTTGTCCAGCCGCGCAGTGGCCTGGCGTTACGACACGGCGTGACCTGCCTGAACACCCCCGGTCTCATTGATTCCGGTTACAGGGGTGAGTTGAAGGTGCTGCTCGTGAACACCGACCCAGTCGAGTCGTTCGAGGTGGTTGTCGGCGAGCGCATCGCCCAGTTGGTGATACAGCGGGTGGAGGCCTGTGAGTTCACTCAGGTTGATGGGCTTCCCGACTCTGATCGTGGAGAGGGCGGGTTCGGCTCAACGGGCCGGTGACCGGTCGGGTGGTGTCAGCTTCTGGGAGCGGTCAGGTTCACCGTCTGTCCACCGCCCTCGAGCTTCACGAGAACCTCGTCGGCGGTGACACGAAAGCTGATCTCGACGCTGTGGCCGCCTCCGGTGATGTCTCCCGCAGCCTGCTGGATGGATGCACCGAGTTCACCGACATCGCCCGGGTCGATCCGGTTGATGCGGAGAAGCGAGGCGAGCGTTACCCGCGGAATATCTGCGAACTCGGGATCGGGTGGAAGCCTCAGGGTGATCGTGTCGTTTCCCGGTTCGTGGCTCACCGTCTCAGTGTGCCACCCGGTGTGACAACAGTTGTGACCATTGCTGATGCGGAAATGCTCCACCGGGCTGGAATCAGCCGGGTGGAACCGGTCAGCATGTCATCGTGACAGTTCTGGTGGATGAGGCCATCTGGCCCTGGAGGGGTGGCCGGTGGGCGCACCTGGTGAGCGACGAGAGCGTCGTGGAGCTTCACGACTTTGCTGTCCGGCTGGGGCTGCGCCGCATGTCTTTTCAGGGAGACCACTACGACGTGACGGCGGAGGTGCGCGATGAGGCGATAGCAATGGGTGCGGAGCCGGTCAGGGGAAGGGATCTGGTCAGACGGCTGAGGGGCGCTGGCCTCCGTCTGGCTGCAGCCGAGAGGCCGGGGCACTGGCACAAGGTCGGCCTCTGGCCGCCGGTGGGGGTTGCACCCGACCTGAGGGGGCTAGTTCCGGATCTGTTGGTCGAGGCTCTCGAGGGTTGTGTTGTAGCCGACTGGGGTTCAACGACCACGGCAAGCTTCAGGCGGTCGTCGGAGATCGCTGTGGTGGTGGAGAGTGCGGGCGGGTTGGGACTTGAGGGCCAGTTGCCGGCTGGTGTGGAGGTCCGGTGCAATCATGGTCGGGTGGTCGAGTTGTTCGTTCCGGTTCAGGGCTGATGTCGCTGATGCGTGTGCTGGGCGTTGTCGTCGCGGCGCTGATGGTGGTGTCGTGTGGTGGGAGTGCCGACGATGCTGTCGAGATCGTTGATACGGCCGGCACATCCGTTCCGATGGTGCTAACGGTTCCGACCAACGGCTGGGTTCAGGTCGGGACCGAGACCTTTGACCTGGTCTTCACCTGTTATGCCGCCGGCGACGGAGACGTAGCGGCTATCGGTGTGGGTGAAGATTCCAGCACGGGGGAGCGGGTCGAGGCCCTGATTCAGGGTTTCCTGGGTCAGCCGTATCTGGGCGTGACCGTCGGGAGTTCGATCAGGTACGAGGCATCGTTGGAAGAACCACTGGAGGTGTACGTCCACGACGACACGATCAGTGCCGGAGCTGTCCGCTGGGAGCGGAATATGGATCTTGAATCCGGCGGGGGTGTGGTCGTCGGCTACGGCGCCGTGTTTGTGGAGTGTGCCAGCTACGAAAGTCGCCTACCCGAGGGCTACTGACCCGGGCAGCCGCCGAGTTCCTCGGCCCAGGGCAGCCGACCTGACCAGAACCTGGTGATCTTCTCGCCGTCGCTTTGGAACATGACCCGAAATATCTTGTCGCTCTCATCGCGGGGGACGTAGGCCAACAGGTTCCCGGATCCGTCGGGTAGGGGTGAGGTCTGTATGCGTTCGCCGAACATGTCGACGATGCGCCCCTCGGTGTTTCCGATCCCTGCGCCTGAACGGGTGGTGATCTCGGTGGTGTCGATGTCGACGCGCTCGACGGTCCCGGCTACGACCCAGAAGGTGATGCCGGCTGGTGCGTCGTCGGGGGTTGCCAGATAGCACTCGCCGACGGGGGTGATCGGCGTGAACCGGGTTCCGGCTGCACGCTGGGCGGAGTTGGCTGTCATCCCGAAGATGACCGCATCCAGGCCGACCGTGCTGACCGTGGAGAGGTAGCCGAGCGTGGGGGAGCCCAGGTCGCTGACTGGAGCCAGGGTTCCGATCAGGGTCGGATCGAAGGTGGTCGTTGCTGCGGCCGTCACGACCGTGGTCGCCGGAGTTGTTGTGGCGACCGGTGTCGTCGTGGTTGCCACTGTCGCAGTGGTGACGGGGGTCGTGTCGACGACCTGGCTGGTGGGGTTGCAGGTACCCAGGAGCAGCACGGCGGCAACGAAGAGGATCCCGATAAGGGCGACCAGCCAGGCGCGCATGGTGTTCAGGTTACGACAGCGGGAGGGCCAGGTCCGGGCGGTCCACGACTGCGGTCACGGTGTGGTGCACTGGCGCGGTGAGAAGGGTTTGGATAGCGGTCGTGTTGGCAGCCGTTTCGTGTGGCGGTGGAGTAGTGGTGGCGCCGTCGACTACGACGACGGCACCGGTCTCGACCAGCACACGCTCTGTTGTAACGACTACGGCACCGGTTTCTACGACCTCGACGACAACGTCGTCCACCACCCTCCCCGTGGCTACGACGACGAGCACCACTACGACAACGACGACGACCCTGCCAGCCCCAACCACGGCTGACTGCATTGCCGCCATGCCTGTGGCCATCCGTGTGGGTCAGGTGCTTATGCCCGTGGTCGACCAGGGTGGGCTGATGGCTGTTGCCGACCTGGCTGGTCGGGGTCTGGTTGCCGGGGCAGTGGTGATCGAACCGGTCGATGATGGCCTGGGTGACGCGATCGCCTCGGTGCAGGCGGTATCGGCAACCGGGCCGCTGGTGATGGCGGTGGATGAGGAGGGTGGCACCGTCCAGCGCCTGGACGGCCTGCTGGGCGACATGCCGTCGGCCCGGCACATGGCCGGGCTCCCGCTGGATGAGGTACGGGCGATTGCCCGGGAGCGCGCCGAGGCCATGGCCGGGCTGGGTTTCACCATGAACCTGGCTCCCGTGGTCGACGTGGGTGGCGGGCCGGGCATCGGGTCACGCTCGTTCTCAGATGACCCCCTGCTGGTGGCAGCGTTTGGTTCCGCGGTGGCCCATGGTGTGTTGGATGCCGGTTTGACGCCTGCCGCAAAGCACTTTCCCGGGCATGGTCGGGCATCGGCTGACAGCCACAAGGAACTGCCGGTGACCCCGCCCATCGGGGATCTGACTGAAGTTGACCTGGTGCCGTGGAGGTACCTGCCACCGGGTACAGCAGTGATGGTCGGCCACCTGTCAGTGCCGGGTCTGACCGACGGTGTGTCGACGTCTCTTTCCTACGAGGCAGTAACCGGGCTGCTCCGAGGGGACCTTGGTTTTGACGGGTTGGTGATCTCCGACGACCTGGCCATGGGTGCGGTTGCCGACAGCATGGGTATTCCACAGGCTGCGGTTCTTTCGCTCCGGGCCGGGGTCGACCTCTTGATCGTTGGATCGGCTGATGGGGTGGCAGCAATAGCGTGGGAGATGGTGACGGCTCTGGACGACGGCCGACTGTTGCCCGCTCGCCTGGATGAGGCTGTCGGAAGGGTGCTGTACCACCGGGGGGTGGATCCGTGCGGTTTCGTCTGGGAGTGAGGCCCGGGTGGGCCAGACTCTGACATGGCTGACCTGACCGGACCGTTCCTGCCGTCTGCTGACGAGCGGGAGTTGAACCAGCGATTGAAGGCGCAGGCCCTGGAGCATCTTGTCCAGAACCCGGACTGGGCACCCTCCGGCCTGGGCCGCTGGCCGACGGCAATGGTGCGCTTCCACAACCGCCTTGTGCCACGGCTTCCGATGACGGGCCCACTGGGTTGGCTGGACGGGACCACCCGGGCCGATGAACTTGAGAGGGAGCGGATCGAGGGCCTGCCCGCGGACGAGCAGGCAGCAGCGAGCCTGCTGCATGCCAGGGCGGTTCACTTCCGGTGTATTCGGACTACGCAGGTTCCGGTGGGGGAACCGCCCGGGTGATCGTGGGTCGCCCGGGGCTCGAACCCGGCGCCTGAGGATTAAAAGTCCCCTGCTCTACCCGATGAGCTAGCGACCCGACGGCGGATCGAAACCCGGGGTGAAACCCGGTCGACCACCGTCGGTCAGGGTACAGGGGGGTGCTGCTGCACTGGGCTTGACGCGGCTGACCCTTGGTGGGCCACACTTGTGGTGTGGTCGGTCGGCTCGGGAGAGGTTCAACGTGGACTACGAGAACCTGAAATGTGAGCGGGAGGGTGAGCTCGTCACCATCACGCTGGACCGGCCAGATCGACGCAACTGCCTGTCGACCGAGGTCCTGCGTGAACTCGGACACGCCGTGCGCGTGACCGGTCAACAGGACGATGTGGCTGGAATCGTTCTGGCGTCAACTGGCCCAGTCTTCTCCTCGGGCCATGACCTGGCCGAGATGGCGGCGATGACCGAGGACGAGTTGCGCAACCTGTTTGCCGTGTGCACCACCGCCATGACGTCGCTGGCCGAGGTGCCCCAGGTGGTCATAGCCCGCGTGCAGGGCCTCGCCACTGCGGCGGGTGCCCAGTTGGCAGCCAGCGCCGACCTCATCGTCGCCAGCGAAGAGGCCAGGTTCGCCACACCCGGTGGCAAGGGGGGCCTGTTCTGCCACACCCCGATGGTGGCGGTGGCACGCCAGGTTGGCCGCAAGCGGGCGGCCGAGATGGCGCTCACGGGAGGTGCCATCGACGCGGCCACGGCCCTCCAGTGGGGTCTCGTAAACCGGGTTGTGCCGGCAGCGGACCTGGAACAGGCGACACGTGACTTCATGGGTTACGCCACCCGTGGCAGCCGTTACGCCAAGGGCCTCGGCAAGGCCACCATGTACGCCCAGATGGACATGACCTTTGAAGACGCCTACGAACTGGCCGCCGGCGTGATGTCACGCGCTGCTGCCCACGGAGATGGCCGGGAGTGGCCCACGGCCTTCGTTGAGAAGCGCAGTCCGAAGTGGACACACAAGGGCTGACCAGCGCCTCTACCAGACACAACATGCGTAGGCTCCCGCCAACTCGGACAGGCTGATCAGGGGAGGCTGCAATGGTCGATCGAGATGCCAACTACGACGCCGTCATCATCGGCGCCGGTGTGCTCGGGGGCGCCATCGCCGTCGAGCTGGCACGCAGGGGCATGCGCACCCTCACCGTCGACAGGGCCTCAGCAGCCGGAGCCGGCTCAACCATCAACTCGTGTGCGATCGTGCGCTTCAGCTACTCGACGCTCCCCGGGGTAACCCTTGCGTGGGAGGCGATGCACTACTGGACCGACTGGCCCGCCTACATCGGTGCCGACGACGAGCTGGGCCTGATCGAGTTTCACCAGTGCGGGATGTTCAGCCTCCTGGTCGGCGGGGGCGGCCACTCCTCAAAGGTGCGATCGTTGTGGCAGGAACTTGGAATCCCGTTCGAGGACTGGACCCTCGACGACCTTGCCGAACGGTCACCGCTTCTGGACCACGGCCTCTACGGTCCGCCAAAGCGACCCGACGATCCACACTTCTGGGATGACCCCACAGACACGATCGACGGCGCGATCTTTGCGCCCGACGCCGGCTACATCAGCGACCCGCAGCTTTCCTGCCACAACCTCCAGCGGGCCGCCGAGGCCAGCGGCGCCGAGTTCTGGTTCAACGCCGAGGTCACCTCCGTTGATCAGGTGGACGGCCGGGTCAGCGGTGTGACCCTTGCCGACGGTCGCCAGGTATCAGCCCCGATTGTGGTCAACGTTGCCGGCCCCCACAGCGCGGTCATCAACAAGATGGCCGGGGTCTACGACTCCATGAACATCAAGACGAGGGCACTGCGTCACGAGGTACACCACGTGCCCGCACCCCAGGATTACGACTTCATGGCCAACGGAACCGTCGGTGCCGACGACGACACCGGCTTCTACTTCCGGCCTGAAACCGGCAACAACATTCTCATCGGCAGCGTCGATCCCGACTGCGACCCCCGCGAGTTCGTGGACCCAGACAACTACGACACCACGCTCTCCCAGGACCAGTGGGAGGCCCAGGTGCTGCGGGCCAACCGTCGAATGCCCACCCTGGGTGTTCCCCACGAGAAGAAGGGTGTGGTTGATCTCTATGACGTCTCTGACGACTGGCTGCCCATCTATGACCGCACCGACCTGGACGGCTTCTACCTGGCGATCGGCTCAAGCGGCAACCAGTACAAGAACGCCGGAGCCGTCGGGCACCTCATGGCCGAGCTGATCGAGGCGGTCGAGGCCGGGCACGACCACGACGCGTCACCGGTGGTGGTGACCGGTCGCTACACCGGGTGGGAGATCGACGTCGGCTTCTACAGCCGCAACCGTGAGATCAACCCAGACTCGTCGATGTCGGTTCACGGCTGACGCCGCCGGCCTGAAGGAGCCACTACATGGCAGACAGGTCCAATCCGCTGGAACACGCCGCATACGGAGGGCCCGGTTGGCAGCCCCGCGTTCGTTCTCTCCGCGACGAGGCCGGCGGTACCTGGGGAACCTTTGGAATCGACTCCGAGTATGGGGTTCTGGAACGGGTGTTGCTCCACCGGCCCGGGCCGGAGATAGCCGCCGACGACCCCAACGGCGCACAGATGCTGGAGCGGGTCGACGAAGCGAGGGCCGGTCGGCAGCACGACGTCATCGTCGAGGCCTACAGGGCAAACGACGTCGCAGTCCAACTGGTTGATCCAGCACCGACACCTCAGCCGAACCAGATGTTCATGGCTGACCTGTTCGCAATGACACCTGAGGGGGCGATCCTGGCCCGGCCGGCATCTGAGGTGCGCGCCGGCGAGGAACGCGTGGCCGCCCGGGGTCTGGCAAGTGCCGGAGTTCCAATCCTGCGCAGCGTCTCGGGGACGGGAACCTTTGAGGGCGCCGATCTGATGTGGTTGTCTCCCACGCACGTGCTGGTCGGGCGGGGCCTACGTACCAACGGTGAGGCGATCGACCAGATCGTTGACGTAATGACGGCCATGGGGGTGAATGTCACCCGGGTGGACCTGCCGATCGGGACCATGCACCTCATGGGAATGCTCCGCATCCTGGATGGCGACCTGGCGGTCGCATGGCCGACGCGGCTGGCCGTAGCCGCCGTCGAGGCCCTCGAGGACGAGGGCTATGAGGTCCACTTTCTGCCAGACATTGACGAGGCGACGCTCGGCTTTGCCCTGAACGGCGTCACGCTGGGGCCCCGAAGGTTCCTGATGGCAGAGGGGAACCCGGTCACGCAGGCCTTCTACGAGTCTCTCGGCGTCACCTGCGTCACCGTCGAGGTTGACGAGCTGGCCAAGGCATCGGGAGCCATCGGTTGCCTAACCGGAATCGTGTCGCGCAACCTCGAGTGACTGGTCCTCCTGCAGTGGTATTGAGACTGCAGTGGTATTGAGAACTCGACGGTCTGTCGCCCTTCTTGTCGTCGCCCTTCTCCTAACCACGTCATGTGGGTCCGGATCGGACCGGTCCGAGAGCCCCGTGGCCGCTCCGACCGTGACATGGGCCACCTACCCGGATTGGCTGGTCGGTGTGCAGTGGTCGGTGGTGAGCCTCAAGGTTGATGGTGAGACCCTCCTTCCTCCTGATGGAGCCGATGTCCACGTCACCTTCGAGTCGACCGGTCGGCTGTGGGGGAACCTCGGCTGCAACCGGTTTGACACCGCCTGGTTCGGTAATGGCGAGCATCCCGACGAGATTGGGATTGCCTGGACAGAGATGGGTTGTGCCGACGCGGAGGACTGGTTTGAGGTCGCCTACCTGCTGGGCAGCGCCTATCAAGAAGGCTGGCACCCGGTGGCGAGAGACGAGGGGGGCGGCTCGGTTGAACTGGAGACCCCTGCCGGACTGATCGTATTAGCCAAGGCCGGCGGCTCCGGCGTAGGCGGGTAGAGCCGGCTGGCCGCCGAGGTGGGCGTACAGCACCTTTGAACCCGGTGGAATCTGGCCGGTCTTCACCAGGTCGATAAGCCCGGCCATGGACTTCCCCTCGTAGACAGGGTCGGTGAGCATGCCCTCGGTTCGGGCCGCCAGGTGGATGGCGTCGATGGTTTGCTGGTCGGGAACCCCATAGGCGGGGCCCTCGTAGCCGGCCAGGACCGTGATCTCGTCTTCTCTGAGAGAACGTCCGACCCCAATGCGCCCGGCCGTGTCGTTGGCTATCCGTGTCACCTGGTCGACGGTCTGTTCCAGCGTGCCTGAAGCGTCGATGCCGAAGATCCGCCTATCTCCCCGCCCCTCAAGAGCGAAGCCCGCGACCATGCCGGCGTGTGTTGACCCTGTCACCGTGCACACGATCACATGGTCGAAGAACACGTCGTGTTCAGCCTCCTGGGCTGCGACCTCGCGGGCCCAGTTGGCGAAGCCCAGGCCACCAAGTGGGTGGTCCGATGCACCGGCCGGAATCGCATACGGCTTCCCCCCTGTCGCTTCCACCGATTCCAGGGCCGCCTTCCAGCTGTCCCGGATTCCGATGTCGAACCCCGCCGGGTCCATCCGGATGTCGCCGCCGAGTATCCGGGTGAGTTGGATGTTGCCGACCTTGTCGTATGCCAACTCGGGCCAGTCGACCCAGCCCTCCTGAACGGTCACGGCACCGAGGCCCAGGTGGCGTGCCACGCCGGTGACCTGCCTCGTGTGGTTGGACTGGACCCCACCGATTGACACGAGCGTGTCGCATCCCAGTTCGAGGGCATCGGCAACCAGGTACTCCAACTTGCGGACCTTGTTGCCGCCGAAGGCGATTCCCGAGTTGCAGTCCTCGCGCTTGGCCCAGACCTCGACATCACCACCGAGCGCTTCGCTGAGCCGTGGCAGCGGGTGGACCGGTGATGGTCCGAACAACAGCGGCGTACGGGGGAAGTCGTCAAGGCTCACATCTGCTCCGATCTTGGATTAGGCCAAGTTTCCAACATCGTGCGCCCGTAGTCGAATCAGGGACTGGCCGTTGTAAGCGTTTTCATATATGGTTCGCCTACTTCACCTTTGGATCGACACGACGGGCAGGAACCGATGCCGCAACAAGCAGTAGGTAGTCGCACCGCTGTCAGCAGCAGCATCGACGCCAGGCCCTGGTGGCACGACAGAGTCGGGTACGAGATCTACATCAGGTCATTTGCCGACTCCGACGGTGACGGCATCGGCGACCTGGCCGGGGTTACCGACAAACTGGACTACCTGTCAGACCTTGGCATCGACTTCATCTGGGTCACGCCCTTCTATCCGTCTCCGATGGCCGACTGGGGATACGACGTAGCCGACTTCTGCGGTGTGGATCCTGCATTCGGATCCCTGGGGGATCTGGATCGTCTGGTTGAAGAGGCCCATGGTCGTTCCATGCGCGTGGTGATCGACATCGTCCCGAACCACACCAGCCACCGGCATGCGTGGTTTCGGGAGGCCCTTGCCGACCCGAACGGACCGTTTCGCGACTACTACATCTGGCGCGACCCGGCACCTGACGGTGGGCCCCCCAACAACTGGGTCGGTTACTTCGGTGGTCCGGCGTGGACCCTCGACGAAGCCTCGGGCCAGTACTACCTGCACCTGTTCCTACCGGAGCAACCCGACCTGAACTGGCGCAACCCGGCCGTCCACGAGGAGTTCGACGGGATCATCCGGTTCTGGCTGGACCGCGGCGTCGACGGTTTCAGGATCGACGTGGCGGGAGGCCTCGTAAAGGATGCCGACCTCCGCTCCAACCCCGAGATCGGCGTCTGGGACCCAGCCGGAACCCGGTGGGAACAATGGGAGGCCTTCGAACACCTCTTCGACGTGTTCCAGCCGGAGAGTCTTGAGATCTTCCGGAGGTGGCGTGCGATAGTCGACGAGTACGGCGCCTGGCTGATGGGCGAGACCTACACCCTTGAACCCGAGGGACTGGCAAGGCTGGTTCCCGGTGACGGTCTCCACAGTGGGTTCTGGTTTGAGCCCATGCACATCGACTGGGATGTAGACCAGATCAGGAAGGCGCTTGTTCCACCTGCCGAACTGCTGGGCGACAGGCTGCTCTGGGCAGCTAGCAGCCACGACATGCCGAGGTCGCCGACACACTTTGGCGGTGGCGACCAGGGTCGTGCCCGGACCCTCGCCCTCAACGTGTTGTTCCTCTGCCTGCCGGGCGTGCCCGTGCTCTATCAGGGAGAAGAACTCGGTCTGGTCGACGGCACTGTTTCGCCCTCAGCCAAGCTGGATCCCGTTGGGCCCGACGGCGATGTGGCCGCAGGCCGCGATGGTTGTCGAACCCCGATGCCGTGGAGGCCCGGCGAAACGAACGGGTTCACCGACGGAACCCCGTGGTTGTCCAGTAGTCAGCGGGATGGGCACGAGACCGCTGAGGTCCAGGCGGTGGATGCAGGGTCGTGGTACGACCAGTACAGGTCTCTTCTGGCCGCAAAGAGAGAAATAGGCCCTCTGACCGGCGAAGCCGTCCAGTGGGATGACGACGGCGTTGGGCCTGTTATCCGCTATCGCCGAGGCCCAGTGAGCGTCGCTGCCAACGTTTCCGACGGACCTGTGACCGTCTATGTGGGTGATTCGGCTGGCCTCGTGTTCAAGACAGTTGGCGTTGTCCACGTCGACGGGCGGGTCGAGCTGCCGGCTCACGGTGCCGCGATCTGGATGTAGCGATGTGCACAGCGAATGGCCGATTCTGCGTCTGTCTGTTGTCATTGCCTCCGTGGGCACCACCGGTCGCAGGGTGTCAGACTCAACGAAGTGACAAGCATGCCTGTTGACGAATCAAGGTCAGAGCCAGCTGTCCGGGCCCGAGCCGGGATAGAAGACGTCGCTCTGGCGGCCGGTGTCTCAGTCGCCACGGTCAGCCGGGCCATTCGTGGACTACCGAACGTGGCGGTGGCGACACGGGAGCGTGTCTTGGCCGTGGCCGCCGAGCTCCGGTATCAGGCCGACCCCGCAGCGGCGAGGCTGGCTGCTGGGTCGACCAGGACCGTCGCCGTCGGCGTCCCCGATCCCGCCACCTGGTTCTTTGCAAAGGTCGTGGGAGGAATCGAGCGCAAGCTCCTGGCGGCTGGTTATGACCTCCTGCTCTCCGGTATTCCCGACGCGGCACACCGGAGCCGGTTTCTCTACATGAACGCCCCGGGTGGACGGCGCTGTGATGCCTCCATCCTCGTCAATGTGGCCCTTGTCCCCGAAGAGGCCGGCGAGGCAGTTGCCGATGGCCACCGCCTCGTGACCGTCGGCTTCCGGTATGAGGGCTTTTCGTCGGTAACGATCGACAATGTCACGGCCGCCAGCCGTGCCGTGGAGCACCTCATCTCCCTCGGGCACCGGCGCATAGGCCTGATGGGGATGGTGATGGACAACGCAATGAACTTTGTCGTTCCCCCGATGCGCCGTCAGGGCTACCTTAGGGCCCACGAAGCCGCTGGTCTCCAGGTGGATCCTGGTATCGAGTCGGTGGCTAACAGCACATCTGACGCATCCCGTGTTATCGGAAGGACAATGTTGGATAGCCCCGATCGCCCTTCAGCGGTCTTTGCCATGTCAGATGAACAGGCCTTCGGGGTGATGCTGGCAGCCCAGGACCTCGGGTTGAACGTTCCCGAAGATCTGTCTGTGGTCGGTGTTGACGACCATGATCAGAGTGAGCTCATCGGCCTCACCACGGTTCGCCAGGGGGTGGATGAGCTCGGTGCCATGGCCGCTGAGTTGCTGCTCGAAGCCATAGAAGGTGGCACTGTCAGACATGTTGAGGTTCCCACCGAGTTGATCCTGCGGTCTTCAACGGCGCCCCGGCGGAGTTGATTCACCGGGTTCTTGTTGACACGGCCGCCGCTCTCATGTAAACCTTTTCCTGAAAGCGTTTACATTCGTGTTTCCGACCGGCGCAGCCGCAGGCCCTCAGAGGTCGGCCTGCGTCGGCATGGCAGTTGTCCGACTGTCGGAGGCAACCCTCGGAGGGAGAACCGTGAAGAGCAGACTCGTACCAATCCTCAGCGCAGTCCTTGCGCTGACCCTCGTTGCTTCCGCATGCGGTAGCGACGATGACGGTGATGCAGCACCGGCTGCAACCACTGCAGCTGTTGCGGCGACTACCGCCGCACCCGCTGCAGCGGCGACTACCGCCGCACCTGCGGCCACGACAGCCGCACCGGCACCCGAAGACGACGCGCTGCCCCTCGAGGGCACGTCGGTGACTGTGTTTGGTCCTGAGAGTTCTGATGAGGAGGCTGGTGCGTTCCAGGATGCGTTGGATGTTCTGGCTGAGCGGACTGGTATCGAGATCACCTATACGGGTGCTCGTGATGCTTCTGATCAGATCAACGCGCAGGCTGCTGGCGGTAACCCGCCTGACATCTTCGTGTTCCCCCAGCCGGGCAAGTTGGCTGACTTTGCTCGTGACGGACACCTGGTGGCTTTGCCTTCCGGTGTAGACGCTGCGGTGAGTGAGCACTGGTCTGATGCGTGGACTGCCTTTGGTGATGTTGATGGCACCCAGTACGGCATTCCGACCAAGTCGGATCTGAAGTCTCTTGTCTGGTATCAGCCAGCCAAGTTCGCCGAGAAGGGCTACGCGGTTCCTGAAACCCTTACCGAGTTCGTGATCCTGGCTGGAACGATGATCGCCAACGGTGACACGCCGTTCTGTATCGGCATCGAGTCGGGTCCTGCCACTGGTTGGACCTTCACCGACTGGGTCGAGGACATCATGTTGCGTCTCTTCGACGTCGAGGTCTATGACCAGTGGGTGTCTGGTGAGCTGCCGTTCTCCTCGCCTCAGGTCACCGAGGCGTGGACCCAGATTCTCAACATCTGGAACACGCCGGGCATGGTGTACGCCTCTGGTGGTTCGATCGCTGCGACGCCGTTCGGCGACAACGGTCAGCCCCTCGTTGACGGCGACTGCATGATGCACAGGCAGGCCTCGTTCTACGCGGCGTTCCTGCCTGAGGGCACGGCCTTTGCTGATGGTTCACCTGACGCTGTCGACACGTTCTACTTCCCGTCTGCACGTGGTGACCGTCCGGTTCTGGGTGCTGGAACCTTGGTTGGTGCGTTCCGTGATGCCCCCGAGGTCTGGGAGGTCATGACGTACCTGGGTTCATCTGAGTACGCCGAGGTTCGCCAGACGGCTCAGACCGCCCGCAAGGGTGGCGGCCTGTCGGGCTTCTTGTCGGGTGCAATGAATCAGGACCCGGGCGTCTACCAGCCGCTCGAGCAGTCATTCCTGGAGATCCTCCAGACCGCTGACGTGGTTCGCTTCGATGCCTCTGACCTGATGCCCGCAGCTGTTGGTGCAGGAACCTTCTGGACAGAGGGCACAGCAGCAGTTAACGGCGACAAGACCATCGCCGAGGCCCTCGCAGACATCGACGCCTCATGGCCCGATCGTGATCCGATAGCGCTGCCCCTCGAGGGCACGTCGGTGACTGTGTTTGGTCCTGAGAGTTCTGATGAGGAGGCTGGTGCGTTCCAGGATGCGTTGGATGTTCTGGCTGAGCGGACTGGTATCGAGATCACCTATACGGGTGCTCGTGATGCTTCTGATCAGATCAACGCGCAGGCTGCTGGCGGTAACCCGCCTGACATCTTCGTGTTCCCCCAGCCGGGCAAGTTGGCTGACTTTGCTCGTGACGGACACCTGGTGGCTTTGCCTTCCGGTGTAGACGCTGCGGTGAGTGAGCACTGGTCTGATGCGTGGACTGCCTTTGGTGATGTTGATGGCACCCAGTACGGCATTCCGACCAAGTCGGATCTGAAGTCTCTTGTCTGGTATCAGCCAGCCAAGTTCGCCGAGAAGGGCTACGCGGTTCCTGAAACCCTTACCGAGTTCGTGATCCTGGCTGGAACGATGATCGCCAACGGTGACACGCCGTTCTGTATCGGCATCGAGTCGGGTCCTGCCACTGGTTGGACCTTCACCGACTGGGTCGAGGACATCATGTTGCGTCTCTTCGACGTCGAGGTCTATGACCAGTGGGTGTCTGGTGAGCTGCCGTTCTCCTCGCCTCAGGTCACCGAGGCGTGGACCCAGATTCTCAACATCTGGAACACGCCGGGCATGGTGTACGCCTCTGGTGGTTCGATCGCTGCGACGCCGTTCGGCGACAACGGTCAGCCCCTCGTTGACGGCGACTGCATGATGCACAGGCAGGCCTCGTTCTACGCGGCGTTCCTGCCTGAGGGCACGGCCTTTGCTGATGGTTCACCTGACGCTGTCGACACGTTCTACTTCCCGTCTGCACGTGGTGACCGTCCGGTTCTGGGTGCTGGAACCTTGGTTGGTGCGTTCCGTGATGCCCCCGAGGTCTGGGAGGTCATGACGTACCTGGGTTCATCTGAGTACGCCGAGGTTCGCCAGACGGCTCAGACCGCCCGCAAGGGTGGCGGCCTGTCGGGCTTCTTGTCGGGTGCAATGAATCAGGACCCGGGCGTCTACCAGCCGCTCGAGCAGTCATTCCTGGAGATCCTCCAGACCGCTGACGTGGTTCGCTTCGATGCCTCTGACCTGATGCCCGCAGCTGTTGGTGCAGGAACCTTCTGGACAGAGGGCACAGCAGCAGTTAACGGCGACAAGACCATCGCCGAGGCCCTCGCAGACATCGACGCCTCATGGCCCGCGGGCTGAGGTAGGCACGAAGACCTGGCCTCAGATTCCCTCGACCAGGTCTAGTGACCGGGGTGTCGACCGAGAAATCGGTCGGCACCCCGGTGTCGTTTTCACTTGTGACACTCGGTGGGGAGACGCTCGTGTCTATCGGCAAGACTGTTTGACATGGAAGCCCTGACCGGTGCCCTTTGGGGGATTCTCTCTGCCATTGGCCTGAGCGTCCTGCTGTTCGTCGGGGCTAACAGGTTGTTCGACCTGATCGTCGACAGGTGGCGGCTGTTTCTGGGCCTGCTCGGTGCCCTGTCCGGAGCGGCCTTCTTTGGCATTCTGGCCGGCAACCGTGTTCTGGACGGCTCCAGCCTGAGGTGGGTAGGTGTAGGAGCGCTGCTCTTCGCCACAATGGCGGTTCTGCCGGAACTGCTTGCCGATCGTCGTCTCCGGGTGGCGACCGGTGTGCTTGCTGGTCTGGGTGTCGGGTCAGTCGTGGCCCGAGCCGTAGATTCCTCAGTGAGGCCGATCGTGTCAACGAGGGACGTGTTGGTCCCGGTCGGAATTGCCGTCGCTCTTTATCTGGCGGTGGCACTGAGGCGCGGCCGGATCCGTCCGGGTGGAGTCCTCGTGGTGGTCGCGCTCGCCTGGGTGGTTGGCACCTGGCTGCTCGGTGACGTGGGCGGGGGTTCGGCGACGGCGATGGCCGTGGCGGTACTTGTTCCGTTCACCCTGGTCGGTGCTGCACTTGGATCCGGTGAACAGAGGTCGCGAGTACGGCGCTACGACCTGCAGCGAAAGACGAGGGTTGGTGCCTTTCTGGGGCCAGCCATGTTCTTCGTCATACTCGGCCTCGTCATACCCCTTCTTCGGACCATCTACCTATCCCTCCACGGCTCCAAGGGCAGGGTTTGGGTAGGGCTCAAGAACTACGGAGATGTCCTCGCCAACAAGAAGAGCCTCGACCTTGAGGACTGGGCCAACATCTTCGGCAGCCGCCTTACCCATCTCGGCATCGCACTGCTTGTCTTCGGATTGCTTGCGGGGCTCTTGATCGGACGTCGCCGCGGTCGTCTGCTGGAACCAACTGCCAGCTCAATAGGTCCGGTCTCAGCAGGTGTGTTGCTTCTCATGTTCGCGGTGTTTGCCAGCCTGCGTGGCACGGTGATGAACAACCTCTGGTGGGTAATCGTGGTCACGCTGCTTTCCACGGTGCTGGGGCTGGCTGCCGCCGTCCTTGCCGACCGTGCCAAGTTTGAATCGGTGGCCAAGAGCCTCATCTTCATGCCCATGGCGATCTCGTTTGTTGGCGCGGGGATCATCTGGCGCTTCATGTACATCGCGCGTCCACCGCAGAAGCCCCAGACCGGCCTGTTCAACGCCATCTGGGTGGGGCTGGGAACCATGGCTCCGTCGGGAACCGGACAGTTCACGGTGATTGCCGTGCTCGGAGCGGCCACGGTGGTCCTGGCTGGGCTGGCGGTATTCGGGATCCGCCGCCGGCAATCGGGGATCACCATCGGCTCGGCATTCGTCGCCCTGCCCGTGCTGTGGTTGCTCTACCGGATCCTGGGACCGGGGCTTGGCGGGGTTGAGACCGGACCGCTGGGGGATCCAATCGGCAAGCCGATCCTCTTCGTTCAGGAGGGTCCGTTCAACAACGTCTGGCTGATGGTCGTCCTGATCTGGATCCAGACCGGGTTCGCAATGGTCATCCTGTCTGCGGCCATCAAGGCTGTTCCTGTCGATCTGATCGAGGCTGCACGGGTTGACGGCGCCACAGACGGGCAGGTGTTCTTCCACGTGACGCTTCCGACGATCGTGCCGACCATCAGCGTGATCGTCACGGCTCTGATCGTCCTCGTCATGAAGGTGTTTGACATCGTCAGGGTCATGACCAACGGGAACTTCGGGACACAGGTCATCGCCAACGAGATGTGGCAGCGGGCCTTCACCGAGTTCAACCTGGGTCTGGGCTCGGCCCTAGCTGTTGTTCTGTTCCTCTCGGTCGTACCCGTGATGGGTATGAACATCCGTCGTATGCAGCGGAGCGAGGTCTGACCGTGTTGACCACCAAAGAGACCGTGAGCACTACCGTCGGCTCGGTGGACAGGGTCGGCCGTGTTGTGTACGGCTTCTTGAGGTCTGTTCCGACATGGGTTCTGTGGCTACTGGTCATCGTCTGGACGGTGCCGACCGGCAGCCTGTTCCTAAACTCGTTTCGGACCCGCGATGCTCAGAGGGGAAGCGGCTGGTGGGCGTCAGTCGGCGAGGGTGGCTGGACGTTTGACAACTACATAGATGTCCTCTCCTCGTCGCGACAGACCGGTGGCCTGGCAACCGCCGTCGTCAACTCGTTCGCTATCGCTATTCCGGCCACGGTGATTCCGATTGCCATTGCCGCCATGGCTGCCTACGCATTTGCCTGGATTCCGTTCCGGGGCCGCGAGTGGTTGTTCATCCTCACCGTCTCGCTGCTGGCCCTGCCGAATCAGGTCGCCCTGCTTCCGCTCCTGCAACTGTTCGCCGGTGGCGTCCACTGGACGGTTCCGGGTTCGGAGACCGTTGTGACCCTGTTCCCGGACCTCAGCCTGGCCGGCACGGCGACCGCCGTGTGGCTCACACATACGTCGTTCGCACTGCCGTTCGCCATCTTCCTGCTCCACAACTACATAGCGTCGCTTCCGGCCGAGCTGTTTGAGGCCGCACGTATCGACGGTGCAGACCACTTCACGATCTTCTGGCGCCTGGTGGTGCCCCTCTCAGTGCCTGCCCTGGCGGCGTTCACGATCTTCCAGTTTCTCTGGACCTGGAACGACTACCTGGTTGCCCTGACGATGCTGGGAGCCAACGGATCCGCCTATCCGGCAACCATCAAGATCGCTTCGATGGCAGGCGAGTTCGGCCGGCTCGAGCACCTCCTGTCGGCTGGGGCGTTCGTGCAGGCGGGTGTGCCGCTGCTGGTGTTCTTCGCCCTGCAACGGTTCTTTGTAAGGGGTCTCCTGGCTGGGTCGGTCAAGTCGTGAGGCGTTCCGACTCACCAGTTTGTCCGGTCATGCCCATACAACATGGAGGTAACCGGTGAGCGACAACCTTGTCAATGCAGGAAGGCGTGATCTGCCTGGTGGCCTGGCATCTGTAGGACCACTTGCACTAGGCCTGTGGCGGTTCACGACCACCGACCTCGACGACGCCATCGCAATCGTCGACACGGCGCTCGATCTGGGGATGAACCTGGTCGACAACGCCGATGTCTACGGCTTCGACTGGGGTGGGTCGGGTTTCGGCGCATGCGAGGACCTGCTCGGAAGGGTGCTGGCTGCCCGCCCTGACCTTCGCGACAGGATGGTCCTGGCCACAAAGGGGGGCATCCGACCTGCAGTTCCCTACGACTCCAGCACCCGGTACCTGAGAGAGGCCTGCGAAGCCTCGCTTCAGCGGATGGGAGTCGACCGGATAGACCTCTACCAGATTCACCGGCCTGACAGTTACGCCCACCCGGGCGAGGTTGCGGCAACCCTCGATGCTCTCGTGGATGAGGGCAAGGTTGCGGCTGTCGGGGTGTCCAACCACACACCCAGCCAGGTGGCAGCACTGAGAGCCCATCTGAAGGCGCCGCTGGCGACGATGCAGCCTGAGTTCTCTGCCGCCCATCTGGACCCGATGCGTGACGGCACCCTCGACCAGTGCGCTGAAACCGGGATGGTCCCGCTGGCCTGGAGCCCCCTGGCCGGCGGTCGCCTCGCAACCGGAGTAGATCTGGCACCCGACCTGTTGTCTGTCCTGGATGGCCTTGCGGAGCGTGAGTCGGTGGACCGGGCGACGGTCGCAGTTGCGTTCGTGCTGGCCCACCCGACGGCCCCGGTGGCGATCCTCGGCACCCAGCAACCAGCTCGCCTCGAGGCCCAGGCCAGGGCGTCAGCTATCAGGCTGGATCGCAACGACGTGTACTCCATTGTCCAGGCATCCGACGGGGTTCCACTGCCTTGAGCGAAACCCTCCGCTACGGCATCATCGGAACGGGGATGATGGGTGTCGAGCACATCAACAACCTCCTCGTTCTTGACGGCGTCGAGGTTGTTGCGATCTGTGATCCCGACACCGGCTCACTCGACACCGCCGGGACCCTCGTTCCCTCCGCAGCTTGTTTCGATGACCACCACTCGCTGCTCGACGCTGGTGGTCTTGACGCCCTGGTTGTCGCCACACCGAACATGACCCATGCGGATCTACTCCTGGATGTTGTCGACACGGGGCTACCGGTCCTTGTTGAAAAGCCTCTGTGCGCCACGGTCGCCGACTGCCACCGCGTGATCGAAGCGGCCGGGCCAGATGCCATGGTCTGGGTCGGTCTGGAGTATCGGTACATGCCGGCCATCGCCGGGCTCGTCGAGTCGGTGGCTGCGGGAACCGTCGGGCCGATTCGAATGGTCGCCATTCGCGAGCACCGGTTCCCGTTCCTGGAGAAGGTGGGTGACTGGAACCGCTTCAACAGCAACACCGGCGGGACGCTCGTCGAGAAGTGCTGCCACTTTTTTGACCTGATGAGCCTCATCACCGGAGCCGTACCCGTCAGGGTGATGGCGTCGGGAGCTCAGGATGTGAACCACCTGGATGAGAAATACGACGGGCAGGTACCTGACATCATCGACAACGCCTACGTAATCGTGGATTTTGACACCGGGGCACGCGGCATGTTGGACCTGTGCATGTTCGCTGAAGCAACCCGGAACCAGGAGGAGATCTCGGTGGTGGGTGACCTGGGCAAGGTTGAGGCACTCGTACCTGAGTCGGTGCTGCGCACCGGCATCAGAGGGCAGGATCAGATCGGCGACGTCCATGAGGTTCATGTCCAGAACCCCGACATCGGTTACCAGGGCCACCACCATGGCTCCTCCTACATAGAGCACACACGCTTCAGAGATGCCGTGCTTGCTGGCACGGGTCCCGAGAGTGGCCTGAACGAGGGACTTTGGTCCGTGGCGGTAGGAGAAGCGGCACAGTTGTCTATTCAGGAGAGTCGTTTCGTGGATGTTGACGAGGTGATGATGAGCGGTAGAGCGGAGACCCGAAATGTCTGAAGGCCGACCAACCCCGGAGGTGGGTTGGTTCAGCGCCCTCTGTGACGACGACTACGAGTTTTTGGGGGTGCCGGAACCGAAGTTGAGAAGTTCCTGGGAGCACTGCCGCGACATCGTGCTCTGTGCCGAGGATCAGGGATTTGACAACATCCTGCTTCCCTCCGGCTACACCCTGGGCATAGACGCCACCGGCTTCGCTGCCGGAATCGCCACACATACGGACCGGATTCGTCTGCTCCTGGCGGTCCGGACCGGTGAGGTCTGGCCACCCCAGTTAGCCCGTCAGATCGCCACGATCGACCAGATGGCCGGCGGTCGTCTCCGTGTGAACATCATCTCCAGCGACATGCCGGGCCAGAAGTTGGAATCAGAGGCCCGCTACCAGAGGACCCGTGAGTACATGCAGGTCCTGCGTCAACTTCTGGACGGCCAGTCGGTCGACCATCACGGTGAGTTCCTGGACCTGGAGCTTGACCCACCGGGCGCGGTCACGGTTTCAGGGCGCTGTCCGCCGCTCTTCTTCGGAGGGTTCTCCGAGGCGGCGAAGGAGACAGCGGCAGCCGAGTGCGACGTCTTTCTGACATGGCCCGACACAGTCGATGCTGTTGCCGAAACTGTCGAGGACATGCGTGCCCGGGCCGCCAAGTTGGGCCGTTCCCTCACCTACGGGCTACGTAGCCATGTGATCGTCAGGGAGACAGAGGCCAACGCTCTGACTGCCGCACAGCATCTGGTCAGCAGACTGGATGACGATACGGGAGATGTAATCCGGGGAAGGTCGCTCGATTCCGTCTCGGTAGGTGTCGACCGTCAGACACAACTGCGCCAGATGTCTGATTCTGACGGCTTCGTCGAGGAGGGGCTGTGGACCGGGGTCGGGCGGGCCCGCAGTGGTGCAGGAGCGGCAATCGTCGGCGACCCGGATCAGGTGGTGGCGAAGCTGAACGCCTACCGTGAGGTCGGTATTGACGCTTTCATCCTCTCGGGCTACCCACACATCGCCGAGTGCGAGTTGGTGGGAGAGCATGTGCTCAAACGGATTGGCCACGCACCTCTGGACATTTGAGTCGCCCTCAGGAGCGGATGGCCAGGTTCGTGGCGGGGTCGAAGAAGTGGAGCCGCTCGGTGTCCACGGCCAGATCAACCCGATCACCCGACCTGACAGAACTCCTCGGGTCCACCCGGGCAATCATCAGCGCCTTGTCGTCAAGGTCATCGAGCACGTCCGGGTCGCCTGTATCCACCGACGGAGCATCCAGATGGAAGTGCACCAGAAGGTCTGATCCGAGTGCCTCGGTCAGCTCGGCTTCGACGGTGAGGCGTGGAAGGTCAGCGTTGGCCAGAGAGGCGTCCTCCATCGACTCAGGGCGAACGCCCACGACTATCTCGGCGCCGTCGTAGCCGGCAAGTGCCGGCTTTGTTTCCAGGACCCCGTCTGTCAAGGGGAGCTGGCTGTGGCCCAGATGGACCGTCCATGTTCCGTTGGCCAACTCGAGGCGTGCCTCTCGGAGGTTCATCGCCGGTGCACCGATGAACCCGGCGACGAAGAGGTTGTCCGGGGAGCCGTAGAGCACGGACGGCTCGTCGATCTGTTGGAGTAGCCCGCCCTTGATGACAGCGACCCTGTCGCCCATGGTCATCGCCTCGACCTGATCGTGGGTCACGTAGAGGGTGGTGGCTGTGAGGCGGCGGTGGAGGCGGGCAATCTCGGCCCGCATCTGAACGCGGAGCTTGGCATCGAGGTTCGAGAGCGGTTCATCCATCAGGAACACCGCAGGGTCACGCACGATCGCACGACCCATGGCCACTCGCTGGCGCTGGCCGCCCGAGAGTTGTGCGGGCTTGTTGTGGAGCAGTGACTCCAACTCCAAGATTCTGGCTGCTTCGCCTACCTTGGCTTCGATCTCGGCCTTGGGTAGGCCGGCAAGGCGCAGTGCGAAGCCGATGTTGCGGGCCACGTCCAGGTGCGGGTAGAGGGCGTAGTTCTGGAACACCATGGCCACGTTTCGGTCCTTGGGCTCAACGTCGTTCATTCGCTCGCCGGCGATCGTGAGCGTTCCCGATGTGATCGTCTCGAGGCCAGCGACCATCCGAAGTGCCGTGGACTTGCCGCAACCTGAAGGCCCGACAAGAACAAGGAACTCGCCGTCGGCGATGTCGAGGCTGAGGTCGTGGATGGCCTGGAAGCCGTTCGGGTAGACCTTTTCCAGGTTCTGGAGGGAAACCTCAGCCATCAACGCTCCTTGCCATGAAAACGCTTACAAGACATACAACTGTAGTGCTGGTGGGTTGGTCCTGACGAGGCCGGTGTCCACTAGCCTCCGACACCAATGGGGAGCCTTCCATGTTGAGCACTGGTTCGCTCGTGGACCGCTACGAGCGGGACGGCTTCGTTTCGCCCGTGCGGATCATTTCCGAGGCCGAGGTGGGCCCGCACCGACGGGCGCTCGAGTGGGCCGAGGCTGAGGTCGGTCCGCTTCACTACCAGTACAAGATGCACACGGTGCTCACCTCGCCCCTTGAACTGGCAACCCATCCGACGATGCTGGACGCCGTCGAGGAGCTGCTCGGGCCCGACATCCTCCTCTACAACGTCGTCTACATAGTGAAGGAACCCGGGTCAGCGGCCCACGTGGCATGGCACCAGGACCTCACCTACTGGGGGCTGGACTCGGACCTCCAGGTCTCGGCATGGCTGGCCCTCTCACCTGCGACCGCCGACAGCGGCGCCATGATGATGCTCCCGGGCACCCACACCGGTGGCCGACTCACACACAGCGTCGGAACCGGCGGCTCGAACGTGCTCGACAACGACCAATATGTGGACGGTGTCGACGAAGCAGCCGCGGTGTTGTGTCCGTTGGCGCCCGGCGAGGCCTCCTTCCACCACGGCTGGACCCTGCACGCCTCACGTCCCAACGAGAGCGATGACAGGCGGATAGGTCTCAACATCCAGTACCTGCATCCGAGCGTGAGGCAGACCCTTCACGACATGGACACGGCGATGGTTGTCCGTGGAACGGACGCCTACGGGAACTTCGGAACCGACATCCCGGCGACGGGGAACCTGGAACCTAAGGCGTTGGCCCGCCGCGCCGAACAGGATGCCCTGATCAAGGGCACATACGTGACGGCCCTGGACCCGACCTGAGGACCCGCTGGCCGGTTCTTGTCCATGGCCCAGCCGGATGCTGACCGCTACCGACTGACGAGTTTCCACTACAGGTCGCCAGCAGAGACGTGACGAGAACGATGCCCGCGGTAATACCTGGGGGTCTGACCCAGTTGTCCCCTAGGGACCACGATGGGTACCTGCCGGTACCATTCGGTTAGGCGGGTGCAGGAGCACGCTGGAGGAGAACGTGGCAACCGCAGAGAAACAAGGCAGAGAGTTGCTGGCAAGCGCGGGGGTCACCGTGGGCGGCAGCGAAGCTCACGACATTCAGGTACATGACGGGCGGTTCTGGGCAAGGGTGCTCAAGGACCGTGAGTTGGGACTGGGCGAGGCCTACCAGGACGGCTGGTGGGATGTCGAACGGGTGGACGAGTTTCTCGTGAGGGTGTTCACGGCAGACCTGCGGGCAGCGGTGCGACCCAGCCCGGCGCTCCTGTGGAACGCGGCCCGCGCCAGGCTGACCAACAGACAGACAAACAGCCGTGCAGCGCAGAACGCCAGCGCCCACTACGACATCGGCAACGACCTCTATGTGCGGATGCTCGGCGAGGAGATGATCTACAGCTGCGCCGTCTGGGATGAAGCCCTGGACCTGGCTGCCGCCCAGGAGGCCAAGCTGGACCTGATCTGTCGCAAGCTGCACCTAGAGCCCGGCATGAGGGTGCTTGACATCGGCTGCGGTTGGGGTGGCTTCGCCCGACACGCGGCAGCTGGCTACGGCGTACATGTAGTGGGCATCAGCCCCGCAGGCGAGCAGGTCCGGGAAGCCCGGCAGCGTGCCGGCGACCTGTCCGTCGAGTTCCACCAGCAGGACTACCGGGACGTCACCGGTACCTACGACCGGATCGTCAGCATCGGCATGTTCGAACATGTCGGCCCCCGCAACTACCCGGGGTTCTTTGACCGGTGCGGTGACCTCCTCACGCCCGACGGCCTGATGCTGCACCACACGATTGGCTCCAACGAGTCCAAGGAATCCACCGACGCCTGGTTCGACCGGTACATCTTTCCGGGAGGAGTCATCCCGTCGCTGCACCAGATAGCCGGTGCGGCCCAGCCCCGCTGGAGCATCGAGGACGTCCACAACCTGGGCCCCGACTACGACCGCACCCTCATGACCTGGTTCGAGCGGATCGAGGCCCGCTGGGACGAGATTCCCGAATACGACGATCGGTTCCGCCGTACCTGGCGCTACTACCTGCTGTCCTCGGCCGCCTCCTTCCGGGTCCGCAACCTGCAGTTGTTCCAGGTGGTGTTCAGCCGCACCGGAAGGGTCTCACCCACATACCGGGGGGTCAGGTAGGGCCCCGGTCCTCAGCCACCCGAGGTCCTGACGAAGTACTCGCCGTCCCGGTTCAACAGGCTGGCCAGGGGCCGGACCACCCCGTCGACCAGTTCGGGTGGGACCGCAACGGCCCAGGCCGGGCCTGCACCGGTCAAGCGGAACGAGAATGTCGAACCGGTGGCTTCTCCGCCCGGTTTTGGATAGAGGGGGCTGAGCACGCCGTCGACACCGCCGAAGGTTCCACCGACATCGCGACCGTCCGACGTAGTCGCCCTCACCCCGTCTGCGGCGTACGAGAGAAGGACACCTCCCACCGGGAACTCGACGTCCGTCCCGTCGGCAGCAACCTCGATGACCGGCAGGCCAAGGGACCCGAGGATCTCTATCTGTGCCGACTCGTTCCTCGCCTGGAAGTACGGGTTGAACCCGGCGTCGAACGTGGAGTGGGCCTCCCTCTCCTGTTGTGAGACGACGATGTCGTCGATCGTGAGCCCCCAGTGTGCCCATTCATCGGAGACGGCCGGTGTCATGGCTCCGAAGATCGAGACGAGCCTGGTGGTTCGTGTGCACATTGGGCTGAACCAACCCGCCGGTGGGGACCAGGCCACCGGCTCCGAGCAGAAGAACGGCAGTCCGTCGGACCAGTCGGTCACCTCCATCGAGATGTCCCCAGCACCTGTGCCAAGAAGGTCGCCGGCCGAAACCGGGAGCGGCTCTCCTCCGACGGGGAGGCCAAGCATGGACCTCACGTTGTCGGCCGCGTTCCAGGAGTCACCCCGTGTCGAGAAGTGGGACAGGATCTCTGGAGTTGGGTCGACATGGAAGAAGCGGACGCGCACATTCGGGGTACTGGTGGGTCGCACCCACAGGTCGTGTCCGCCGCCCCCGCTGCCCGTGAGGTGGACAACCTCCCCGTCGAATGGGGCGAACGATGGCATGGAGGATTCCTCACCGACCGGGTGCAGGTAGTGCTTCATCGAGGAGGTCGACCTGGTTGAGTCGGCGAACGTATGTCCGAACTGGGACCGAAACAGGCTCACGGCTTCGATGGTGTCGGGGTCGGTGAAGCTGTGGGTGACAAGACCGGCCACATCCACATCCACGTCGGCGTCTGTAAGCGCATTTGAGGCCACGACCATTGTCACGACCCCTGTGGCAAGGACTGTCATTGTCGCGCCAAGGGGTATCAAGAGCAGCGAACGGAGACCTCCCCTCCGAGCGACATGCTGGTTCCGTCGTATGACGATGAACGCAGCCATTCCAACCACCAGTGCAACCGCGGCGGCAGTCGGTTCCGACATCACCTGCACTACGGCCACAAGTGCCGCAAGGCCAGCACCAATGGCCGGCGGGTAGGCGCTACGCCGCCAACCAAGTCCGAGGCCGATCGCCACAGATGATCCGACAAGAATGGCCACCAGGGCAGGAAGACCGACCCAGCCGACAGCACAACCAACGGCCAGGGAAGTTGTGAGTGTGGCGGCGCCACCGGCGCACCTCCCAGGAGCGCTATGGAATGCCGACTCGACGTGGAGGGTCACAAGTCCAAGCCACGCAAACAGGATGCACATCCCCCCGAGGCCAAGCTCACCGTGGATGACCGGACGCCACAAGAGGAAGGTGGCAGCGGCCACAACTACTAGGTGGGCACCTGCAAGGCGCCTTGCTGGCGCCGTACCGGCGGGTGGGAGCAGGTCCGTCAGGAGCCCATGCCATCTCATCATTCGACCTCCGCTGAAGTTCGGTTGTTGCCTACGAGTTGATCGAGGACCGGCCCGGGATCACAGTAGTCTCCGTCTGTTGACTGACATCGCTGTTCAGAGACACGGAGTCGAGTGGCCGACGGTCACCGTTGCTGTGGCTGTCTACGGCGGGTGGCTGGCGATCGTGCTCTCGCACGCGGTCGTTCCGTGGCCAGTGACAACAGCGCTGTTGGCGGTCGTGATCGCCTGGCACGGCTCGCTCCAGCACGAGGTGCTCCACGGCCACCCCTTTGCGAACCCGTGGGCCAACGAGGTTGTCGGCTCGATTCCGATCAGCCTGCGCCTGCCGTTCCGGGTCTACAGACGCTCACACATCAGCCACCACGAGTGCGATGACCTGACCGATCCGGCCACCGACACCGAGAGCTTCTACGTCACGGCAGCAACGTGGGAGAGGTTGCCAGCCCCGGGTCGCTGGTTCCTGATCGCCCACCACACGCTCTTAGGGCGGATACTGCTCGGTCCGCTCGTGGAGAACGTCTCGATGGTACGGCGCGACACGTCAGCCATCAGGGCCGGTGACCGGCCGCTGCTCCGCTGGTGGTCCGCCCACCTGGCAACGGCCGCCATTTTGTTCTGGCTGGTCGTCTCCGTTGTTGGCATGCCGTGGTGGACCTGCCTTCTGGGCGTCTACCTCGGCAACGGCCTTGGCCTGGTCCGTTCCTACTGCGAGCACCAGTGGGCGCAGGGTGACGCAACCCGCTCGATCGTCGTCCGGGCCGGCTGGTTCTTCCGGTTGCTGTTTCTCAACAACAACCTTCACCACACCCACCACGCCGAGGCGGGTGTCCCCTGGTACGGACTACCCGAGCTGGCCGACCGGATCGGATCAGATGAGTTGGCAGCAGCCGGCGCAGGTTTCTACACGGGGTACGGCGAGATCTTCCGACGCCACCTGCTACGCCCCTTCGACCACCCCGTCCACCCCCTGGAGCGGGCCGGCACCTAGCTCCGCAGTCATTCGACCTGTGTGGCGGCTGTGACCTCGTCGAAGCTGTCCACGTCACGCAGCGCAGGGAAGAAGACCGCCCAGAGCGCCACGACCGCCAGGGTGCCGACGCCGCCGAACACGATCGCGCCCGTCAGGCCCAACAGAGCAGCGGTCACACCGGACTCGAACGCACCCAGTTCGTTGGAGGCCCCGATGAACACGTTCTCCAGAGCCAGCACCCGGCCCCGCATGTTCTCCGGTGTCGCCAACGGCACGATCGTGAACCGGATGAACATGGACACTGCATCGGCGCCTGCCAGCACCATGATTGCGATGAACGCCACCACGTAGTTACGGCTGAGACCGAGGACGATCGTGCCGACGCCGAAGATCGCCACGACCGCAAGCAGGGTCCGGCCGATGTTGCGCTGGAGCGGCCTGAAAGAGAGCGTCACCGCCACGATGCCGGCCCCGATGCCGACCGCCGCGCGCAGCCAGCCGAGGCCGACCGCCCCGACGCCAAGGCGGTCCTCGGCGATGGCCGGCAGCAACGCCACAGCGCCGCCGAACAGCACGGCGAACAGGTCCAGGCTGATAGCACCGAACAGGACAGGTGTGCGGCGGATGAAGCGCATTCCCAGGAAGGCGTCGACCACGGCCTGGCGGACTCCCACGGTCTCCAACCGCTTCACCGGAGCGCTCGGAATGACCAGCAGGATGAGAACGGCTGCGGCCAGCCCGAGAGCAGCGACAAGGTAGGGGATGGGTTCACCAACGACGAACAGGAACCCGAAGGCCACCGGTCCGACGATGAGACCGGCCTGGAACGCCACGTGCTCAAGTGCCACCACCCGAGGGATCAGCGCGGTGGGCGACATGTCGATCGGCAGAGCCCGACCCGACGGTGCGGTGAAGCCCTGGCAGATACCGAAGAGAAACACCAGCCAGAAGATGGGAAGCACCGACGTCGGTTCGGTCGATGCGTACCAGAACAGAAGCGCCGACACGATCGCCTCACCCGAGAGGGCCAGAGCGAACATTCTCCGCCTGTCCACCCTGTCCGCGAGGGCACCGGCCAGGGGGGCTACAAGCATCGCCGGAAGGAACTCGGCCAACCCGATCAAGCCCAGGTCCAGTTCCCGGCCGGTCATGTCGTAGACCTGCTTGCCGATGATCGTTATCTGCCCGATCTTGGCGAACGCCGACAGGAAGAAGGCAATCAGGAGGCCCTGGATACGGAGTGGAATCCGGCCCAGGTTCGGCTGCGACATCAGCGCACGCTAACCGCCGGGACTGCCTCGATGAGACCTGATTGGACCTCGGGTTGGTCAGTCCCCGCCCGGGCGGTGGAACTCCACGGCGAACACCGCATCGTCTGACGGGGTCAGGCTGTGGGAGCGTCCAGGGGGAATGGGCATCGGAGAACCCGGCTCTACGTGGTGCACGTGATCAGGGTCGTCTTCGAAGACGAAGTCGACGCTGCCCGAGCGCACCACGAGGTGCCCCCACACGCCTGCAGCAGTCCGGTGGGCAGCCAGCAACTTCGGGGGGACCGTCTGCGCGGTGAACTCAGGGGTGGTGCGCGCCAGAACCAAACCGCCAGGTAGCGGTTCTGGCGCGGGAGCCGGGTCTGTGTCAGCCATAGGTCAGGTACCCGTGACGGTATCGGTCGGTGATGCCTCAGACGGAGCACCGTCACCGGGTGTAGGTGGGCGCGGCGGAACCGGCAGAAGCCGAAACGCCGTGACCAGCATCAGAACGGACAGGCCCACCAGAGCCCCGTAGCGGTAGAGGGCGTTGGCGCTGTCGGTTCCAGATGTCGCCCCGTGGATGCTCGCCGTCCAAAAGGACAGGTAGCCAAACAGATGGATCCTCCGCCATACGGGTCTGGACATGCGCTTCATGAACATGGAGCTGAACTGGACGGCGACCAGGAACCAGAACGCCAGAATCCCCCACGCCACGGCCCCCGGCTTCCACTCGGACGCGAACGGAATGAACAACTCGACCAGGCCGAATGTGAGGTAGTCGTCGGCCACCAGCGCCAGCAGGTGGATGGCGGTGAACGCGACGGTCAGGACTCCCAGCCACCGGTGGAGATCCAGGAGCCAGGCCGGCCGGTCGATGCTGCGCAGGATCCTGGTGGTGAGGAGGATGCCCCAGAGCAGGCAAGCACCCAGCAGGACGAGGGCCACGATTCCGGAACTGCGAACTATGTACCACCAGAACTGCTCGTCCATGATCAGGCAGGTGTCGGCTCGTGGGCCTCGAGGCCCGGGGTAACCGCAACTTGGCCACCTGCTCCGATCAGCATCCCGTCCAGCCCCCTGTCAACCAGCCGGGCCAGCCCGTCAACACGACCCAGAAGAAGGGTCGTAGTGGCCTCCACCTCTGCCTGCCAGGCGGTTGGCGCAATGACGGTTACGGCTGTCAGGTCGGTATCGGCGCTGCGCCCCAGTGCCGGGTCAATGAGGTGGTGGCGTTCTTGGTTCCCCGATCCCCAGGTTCTGGAGAGTGTGCTCGACGTGGCCACCCCTCCCTGGTTGATGGCGAAGGTCAACATGGCCGTGTTGGCCTGTAGCGGGTCTTCGACGGCGACGGTCCATTCCCCGTGCCCCGGCCTCCCGACCACACGCAGGTCGCCCCCGATGTTGACCATGACGCCCTCAGCGCCGGCAACTACCAGTTCGTTTGCGACGATGTCTGCCGCCAGCCCCTTGCCAATCCCGCCCGGGTCTATTCCGGTGCCGGCTGGCAGCCACGCAATGCCGCCGGGTCGGTCGATCAGGATCTGGTCGGCACGGCCGGTCCGGGTCGTGGAGCCCGGCAGGATCGTCCGGCGATCCGGGTCGTCGATGCTGGTGGAGTAACCCTCGTCGATCAGCGCTGGGAGGATCGTCGGGTTGAAGTGGCCGTTGCTCATCTGCCAACCCTCGACCATTTTCTCCAGGAGGAGGATCGTGTCGGCGCCGACCTCGACCGGTCGGCCCGGGCTGGCGTTCAGCCTGCTGATCTCGCTCTCTGGGATGAACCGGCTCCATGACCGCTCGAGCTCATCCAGACGGTCCATTGCGGCGGCTGTGAGTTCTATCGGCCCGTTGACCACCAGGTGGACTTCGCTGGCCATTACCCGGGCCTTCATCTCAGCGGCTGCCGTTGGTCCGGGTGGATGCCGGTGCCTGAACCACCGTGCGTACGCTGGGTTGGAGTTGGATCATGACCGGCTGCTCCGGTGCCGCCTCGGTGGGGGTGGGGCTCTGGGACGGTGTGATCGTCGGGGCTGTAGCGCCTGTGGTGGCGACAGCGGTACCAGTTGAGGCCGGCATGACTGCTGACTGAGGTGTCGGTCGACGGTAGACAACGACCGTGATCGGCGTCATCTGCGCTGTCGGCACCGGTGCCTCAGAGCCGATTACCTGGGTCTGGGCCGACTGGTAGCCGAGTGCGGCCACCATGGTCAACATGGCTGTGGTTGCCACTCCGGCTGCGGCTATCCGGGTACCGATGGCCGGATGCCTGCGGCGGGGCCGGCGCTCAGTCGTCGTCGTCATGGCCTTCGTACTCCTCGTCGTCATCGTTGTCGTCGTGGTCGTCGTGGTCGTCGTGGTCGTCGTGGTCGTCGTGGTCGTCGTG
>JACNLA010000031.1 GCA_014381745.1 Actinomycetota bacterium
CTGCGGCGATCCGTAGGGCAACATCGTGGTCAAGTCGATCGTGAAATCGAGGATCTGCGCAAGACCTCGACATCCGCCCAAGAAACCTTCGCCGAACAGTCCAGCCTTGCAACCACTCGTGTCGCCGAACTCGAAGCTGAGGTGAACCGGCTCCGTGAAGAACTCAACCAGGTGCTGAACGCTGCGCGTGATCAAGCCAACCAGCAGCAGACCACCTTCTCGGCAGCTCAGGACCAGCGGAACGAGGCCTTCAGCAAACTGCTGGAGGACAAGAGAACCGATGCCGTGACAGCCATTGAGACCATCGAAGCTGACACCTCAGACGCTGCGTCCCAGATTGCGAAAATCCAGCAGGATCATGTCGAGGCAGCGGAGGCCGCCAAAGAACGCGTAGAGGACATACTCGGAATCGTCAGCGAGGAAGCTCTCGTCGGCGCGTACTCGAAGAACGCAGCCGAAGAAAAAGAGCAAGCAGATCGATGGCGATGGATCGCCATCGCCCTGGTGCTTGGCTCGGTGGCCATCGGCGTTTGGATTGTAGGGTCAGCGGCCAACGACGGGACCGACTGGGATCAGCTCGCAGCGAAGACCCTGTTGGCACTGCCGATCGCTGCGGCAGCGACTTACGCCGGGAAGCAGTCAGGTGAGCATCGCCATGTTCAGCGAGAGGGCGAACACATGGCGCTTCAGCTTGCGGCGCTCGGGCCGTACCTCAATGACCTCGTGGGCCCTGACGGCCGCGACGAACTCCTCACGGACATCGCCAAAAAGATCTTCGGTCAACCCCGTCGCAATGGTGGGAGAGACCAAGACGCTGGCGATGCGCCGACCACCATCAGCCAGATGGCTGGCCTGGTTCAGGAGATCGGCAAGCTCCAACGCTGAGCTGGAATCGACCGCCCAGCAGCGGCAATCGCCACACCATGCCAGATCATCCGTTAGAAGATCCGTTAGAAGAACGGCCTTTTTGGCCTGTGGACGAAAACGGAAAAACCCCGGAAACCGTTGAGTTTCCGGGGTTTTCTGATGGTGGCGGGGGCAGGATTTGAACCTGCGACCTTCGGGTTATGAGCCCGACGAGCTACCAGACTGCTCCACCCCGCAGCGAGGAGGCTAACGGTCGGTGCGGTCGGCTCCTACCCGATAACGACGTCGCTCAGGCCCCTCGGGTGGTTGGTGATCTGCTCGTAGCCGTCCTCGGTGACGATGAAGCTGTCACCCACCTGTGCACGGAAGGTCCCTGAGACGCTGACCGAGCCGTCGACTGCCAGCACCATTCCCGGCTCCAGAACGGTGGTGTCGCCGAACACCAACTCTGGCCTCTCCAGGTAGCTGTGCCCGGTGGCCCGGCCGCAGCGGAACGGATAGTCGAATCCCGCCTCGCTGATCACCTCTGCGTAGGCCGCATGGACAGACTCTGCAGTCACCCCGGGACGGAGGGCGGCGAGGGCGGCAGCCTGGCTGGCGAGGGCCACCTCGTAGACATTGGCCTGCTCTGGATCTGTGATCTCTCCGATCCAGAACGTCCGGTCGAAGCCCAGCTTGAAGCGGTGGAAGTTGGTCATTCCGCAGAAGCAGAGAAACACCGGCTCGCCCCACTGCATCACCCGGGTTGAGGCCCGGTGGTGCGGCTTGGTGATCTCGCTGCCCGAAGCCATGATCTGGAGGAAGTGCACGTTGGGCGACATGCAGGTGTCGTCGTAGTGGGCGTCGAGGAGTTCGGCCGCCCTACGGGTGCCGGCCTCGGATGTAGCGAGCGCCACCTCGAACTCGGGCACACCTGCTCCGATAGCGGCGCGGCCCGTATTCATCATTGCGTCGGCCACCTGGCCGGCATGGCGTGCCAACTGCAGTTCTTCGGGCGACTTGACCATCCGCATGGCGCAAACCACCGGAGTCACATCGGCCAACCGGTCTCCATCGACCAGCGTCTCCACATAGTTCCGTACCAGAGGAGGCATGAGGTCCGGCTCGATCGCCACCCGACAGGCACCGCCGATCGCCCCCCGAAGTTCCTGACGCCACTCGTTGCCGAGGCCGTCGTTCCACACAGCAATCCTGTCGACTCGGGCCGCCGCCTCTGCCATGTCGGCCTCCATGCTGGGCGTGATGAGCAGGCTCTCACCCTGCTGCAGCACGACCAGGACGGTCGGTCGACCGAACTCCATGTGCAGGTAGTCGTAGAAACCGGTCAGGTAGTAGACGGTGTCATCGTCGGTAATGAGCGCCACGTCGACCTCTTCGTCAGCCAGTCGGCTGCGAAACACGTTCATTCGCTCGGTGAACATCAGGACGACGCCCCCTTCAGCAGCCGATGACCGAGAGGCCGATTGAGCGTGCCGCCTGAGCCTGCCGCCTGTCGAACGTCAAAACCGTCGTGGCCGACCCGGCACGGCGTGCGGCAGCCAGGTGGATGGCGTCGAGCGACCGGCACAAGGTCTGCTCTGCAACCTTGGCGGCGTCATCGCAAACCTGTGCGTCCAGAGAGATCACGGCAAAGGCATCGAGGTCAACGCTGAAGCGGCCCCTCATCACCTCAAGATCGTCGGTCAGGATTCTCTTCAGGTTACGACGCACCTCAATCGCCGTCAGGGCCGATGTCACCAACACCGGATCGGAGGCCATGTGGGCGACCGCCTCCTCGGCACCATCCTCCTTGATGTAGCGCTTGATGAGAGCGCTCGAATCAACGTAGAGGGTCACCGACCACGGTCCTCGTCAAGCGCCTCTTCAGTGGTCATTGAGGAATGCACCCGCACGGATGGGAGCAGCCCGACCCGCAGGGGGGGCCGGATCCAGCCCTCGGCGATTCCCCGCTCAACAGCCGAACCATGGTCATACGGCACGAGGCGCGCCACCGGCCGACCTCGGTCGGTTACCACGACAGCCTCACCATCGGCAACGAGCCCTAGGTACTCGGACAACTTGGCCTTCAACTCACGGATTCCGACGTTCATGTAGTCACAATAGCAACATCTAGTGACTACATAGTTTCAGGTTGTCCACGCTCCCGACTTCTCAGGCCACTACCGGGTATCCGGCTACCGCGGCCTCGGCCATACGGTCAGCCAGCACCTCGTAGTCGGCTGTCGACCCCACCCGGTAGCCGTACAGGTCAAGAGGTCGGCGCACCTCCGGGCCCAGTGCCGCCACCGCATCAGACACCGCCGAGTTGATGGTGTCCCTCAGCCCGGCGTGGGCCCAGCCCACGACAAGGGGCGGCGCCGGCCTGGGGTCCGTCCAGGCCATGACCCTCAGGTCATCGACTGCCGGTTCGTGGCTGACGGCAAGGCTCCAGACGACGGCATCAATCGATGCCAGGTCGGCAAGGCCCTCGGCCACAGCACGAATCGACTCACGATGGGATCCTGTCTCGACCACGTCCCCGAAGAACCTTCCACCGGTGGCAAGCGGTGTAACCAGGTCCACGAGAGCCGCATGTCCGGACTGCGATGTCCGCTCGTTGACCGCTACACGCCGGTCGCGAAATCCACTCAGATCCCGACCACCCTCATCTGGCCTGCACACGAGCACAGATCGGTAGTCACCCGGGGTACATCCCTCGACGGCGTAGTCAAGCGCTCCGAGAACCTCCACCCGACCGCGCAGGTCCCCGACGACGTTCATGCCACACGTCTGCCCGACCAGAAGGTCCGGGGTGTCCCAGAGGTTCTCCACTCGCTCCGGCCGCCAGAGCCCGGTGGGTGCATCCACCCCGGCCTCCCGGAGTCCTCCGGCGATCGCCGACCACAGGGCATCGACCTCCTCGCGCACCTCGGGCCAGTCGTACATGGGCAGCCCGGCAACCCAGCCGCCAACCGGGGCAGCGGAACGGATCAACAGATCGTCTGTCGGATGAGCGGCACCCCCGGACGGTACGCCAGGTGGTGGTGGCTGGGGGCGTCCAGAATGACAAGGTGGCCCGCCGAGCCCGGGGTGATGCGCCCCACATCGGTTCGCCGCAATGCAGCTGCACCGCCGAGGGTTGCTGCCTGTACGGCCTCGTCGATGGTCATCCCCATGTCGCGTACCGCCAGGGCGATACAGAACGACATGGAGGTGGTGTAGCTGGACCCCGGGTTGCAGTTCGTGGCCAGGGCCACGGTTGCACCGGCGTCAACGACCCGGCGGGCGTCCGGATACGGCTGGCGGGTTGAAAAATCCGTGGCCGGGAGAAAGGTGGCAACGGTTTCGCTGCCGGCGAGTGCCTCGACGTCGGCGTCGGTCAGGTACGTGCAGTGGTCCACCGAGGCGCACCCGGACTCGACCGCCAACTGCACGCCCGGACCGTGCCCCAACTGGTTTCCGTGCAGGCGCAGACCCAGGCCTGCAGCCCGTCCGGCGTCAAGCACGGTCCGGCACTGGTCCTCGTCGAAGGCTCCCTCCTCGCAGAAGGCGTCGATCCAGCGGGAGTGCGGGGCGCACGCCTCGAGCATCGGGCCACACACCAGGTCGATGTAGTCATCGGCCCTACCCTCGTACTCTTTGGGCAGCAGGTGTGCCCCGAGAAACGTGGTCTCATCGGTGACCTCAGAGGCCAGACGCAGGCAGCGGGCCTCGTCGTCGACGTTCAGGCCGTAGCCGGACTTGACCTCGACGGTGGTCGTACCAGCCGACCGGACCTCGGCAATTCGGTCCGCCGTCAGCGACCGCAGTGCCTCGTCGGATGCTGTCCTCGTTGCCCCTGTGGTCACCCTGATCCCGCCACCGTCATAGGGCCGACCGGCCATGCGTGCCGTGAACTCCTCGGCCCTGTCGCCGGCAAAGACAAGGTGGGTGTGGGAATCAACGAAACCAGGCAGCACACAGGCACCATCTGCATCTACTCGCTGGTCGGCCACCTGCCCCGCCGGCCCGACGGACACCACCTGGCCACCGGCGACAACCACCGAGGCGTCACGCACGATCCCAAGTGGACCCTCACCCAGAGCCGGATCGTTGGTGACAAGCAGACCGATCCGGTCGACCACCAGGGTCACGAGGTGACCAGCCTGACCGCCTCCGCCAACTCGTTGGCGACATCCACCGACACGTGGGCCCTGTCGTGCACCACCACCTCACCAGCAACAACCAGATGCGTGACATCGGCCGCTGAGGCGGCAAACACGATCGACGCCATTGCGGTCTCTGCCTCGGCACCCGCCAACCGCACCGAATCCAGTGCCACGGTCACCATGTCGGCCAGTGCACCCGGCTCCAGCACCCCGCCACCGCTCCAGCCCAGCGACCGGTAACCGTTGACGGTAGCCATGGCCAAGAGGTCGTCGACCCCATGGTTGCCACGCTCCAGGCTCGCCAACCGCTCGTCCAACTCGACCGCCCTCGCCTCCTCGAACATGTCGACGATGGCATGGCTGTCGGACCCCAGGCTGAGTGGAGATCCGGCGGCAACCAACGCCCCCGAAGGGCCGATGCCGTCAGCCAGGTCGCGCTCCGTGGTCGGACACATGCACACACCGGCCCCGGCGGTGCCCAGCAGGCCCACGTCGGCCGGTGTCAGGTGGGTGCCATGCACGGCCGTGAGCCCCTCTGTCAACACACCCAGCCCGGCCAGCAGACCGGTGGGGCTGCAGCCGTGGCCGGCAGCACACTGCTCGTTCTCCTCTGGCTGCTCCGAGAGGTGCACGTGCAGGGGTGCCTCGCGGCCTTGCGCCCATGCCGCCACCTCGGCAATCGCCGCCGGATCAACGGCGCGGACCGAGTGCACGGCCGCTCCTATCCGCGACCGTGTCCCCGACTGCAGCGCATCGACCCGCTGGGCCCAGCCATCAGCCGACTCGTCCCCAAAACGCCTCTGGTCATCTCCGAGCGGAAGGTATCCGTGTGCCGACAGGCCACCGTGCAGGTAGCAACAATCCAGCAGGGTGATCCTGATGCCCACATCGGCTGCCGCCGCCAGGATCGCCTCGCCCATGGCGTTCGGATTCGCATACGGCGTGCCGTCGGGCTGGTGGTGGAGGTAGTGGAACTCCCCAACGGCCGACACCCCGGACAGTGCCATCTCGCCGTAGGTGGCCCTCGCAAGGGCGTAACAGGTGTCGGGATCCAAACGGCGGGCCACCTCATACATCTGCTCCCGCCAGGTCCAAAAGGTGCCGGCCCCTGCCTGGGTCCGCCCCCGCAGAGCCCGGTGGAAGGCGTGGCTGTGGGCATTGGCAAAGCCTGGAAGGGTGAGGCCCGTGAGCCGTTTTGCGCCCGGTGGTGGCGCTGCCACCCCGGCAACAACGGCGGACACGAAGCCATCCGTTGTATCTATGAGGATGCCGGGTTCCACCTGCCCCCGGCCCAGCCATGCCGCCTCGCACCAGTAGCTGTTCACGAACCGACCCGGTCCACAAGAGCTGTGATGCGTTCCACAAAGGCGTCGCTCTGGTTGGCCTCGAACTCTTCCCAGGTGGAGAGGGTCGTCGGGTCGGCCACCCGGTCCACAAAGAGCACCCCGTCGAGGTGGTCGCACTCGTGCTGCCATGTCGCAGCCGTCAAGCCCCGGGCCACCTCGTCGTGGTGGTCGCCGTTGGGATCCCGATAGTGAACCCGGACGTTGACGTGCCGCTCCACCTCGCCACGTAGCGGTACCGACAGGCAGCCCTCGTTGTTCACGAACACCTCGTCGTCAAGCGACTCGACCACGGGGTTGACCGCGACGGTCAGAGGGATCTGAGGCTTGTAGGGGTAGCGGGGGTTGTCGGTCACCTCCATGACGATGACCCTGACGGCCTCACCTACCTGGTTGGCGGCGATGCCGGCCCCGTTGGCGTAGCGCATCGTCTCGACCATGTCGTCGATCAGTCGCTGCACCTCGGGGGATGCGATCTCATCATCGGTCAACGGACGTGCCACACTGCGAAGTACCGGGTGGCCGATCTGAAGGATCGGACGCACCGCCACCGGTCAGGTTCCTTCCCGCATCGGAACCCTGACACCTCGCTCGTCGGCCACGTTGATCGCCTCCTCGTAGCCGGCGTCAACGTGGCGGATCACGCCCGTACCAGGGTCGTTCGTGAGAACACTCTCCAACTTGGCGGCGGCCAGATCCGTTCCATCGGCAACGCTGACCTGGCCGGCGTGGATAGACCGTCCGATGCCCACACCACCACCGTGGTGGATGCTCACCCAGGTGGCACCCGACGAGGTGTTGAGCATGGCGTTCAGAAGCGGCCAGTCGGCTACGGCGTCCGAGCCGTCGAGCATGTCCTCGGTTTCGCGGTAGGGGGAGGCAACCGACCCCGAGTCCAGATGGTCCCGACCGATGACAATCGGTGCCTTCAACTCGCCACTACGAACCATCTCGTTGAAGCGTAGGCCCAGGCGGTGACGCTCGCCGTAACCCAACCAGCAGATGCGGGCCGGCAGTCCCTGGAACGCAACGCGCTCACCGGCCAGTCGGATCCACCGGGCTAGGCCCTCGTCGTCGGGGAACTCCTCGAGCACCGCCCGGTCGGTTGCGGCTATGTCGGCCGGGTCGCCTGAGAGCGCCACCCAGCGAAACGGTCCCTTCCCCTCACAGAACAGTGGCCTGATGTAGGCGGGGAGGAACCCCGGGTAGGCGAAGGCCCGGTCGTATCCACCCAGCTCGGCTTCGGCACGCAGGCTGTTCCCGTAGTCGAACACCTCGGCACCGGCGTCCATGAAGCCGACCATGGCCTCGACGTGGGTGGCCATGGATGCCCTGGCCCGGCGTGTGAACTCGGCCGGGTCGTTGCGGCGAAGTTCGTCTGCTGCCGCCTCGGTGAGGTCGATGGGCAGGTAGCTGAGGGGGTCGTGGGCAGAGGTCTGGTCGGTGACTATGTCGGCCTCGAGCCCGTCAGCAAGCATGCGGGGCAGGAGGTCGGCGGCATTGCCGACAAGGCCGATCGACAGCGGCCGGCGGGCCGCCTTGGCCTCGAGGCAGCGCTTGACAGCATCGTCGTAGTCGTCGGCAACCTCGTCTAGGTAGCGGTGCTCAACCCGACGTTGTGCTCGCTCGGGGTCAACCTCGATACAGAGCGCCACACCGTCGTTCATCGTCACCGCCAGCGGTTGGGCCCCGCCCATACCGCCGAGCCCTGCGGTCACGGTGAGCGTGCCGGCAAGGGTGCCGCCAAAACGGAGGCGGGCAATCTCAGCAAAGCACTCATAGGTCCCCTGGAGGATCCCCTGTGTGCCTATGTAGATCCATGACCCTGCGGTCATCTGGCCATACATCATCAGGCCTGCATCCTCTAGGCGCCTGAACTCGTCCCAGTCGGCCCAGTCGGGAACCAGGTTCGAGTTGGCGAGGAGCACCCTTGGAGCCCACTCGTGTGTCCGGAACACGCCGACCGGCTTACCCGACTGCACGAGCATGGTCTCGTCGTCGGCAAGCGTCGTGAGGGTGGCCAACATGGCGTGGTAGGCGGGCCACGAACGGGCCGCCCTGCCGGTACCGCCGTAGACGACTAGGTCGTCGGGGCGTTCGGCGACCTCGGGGTCCAGGTTGTTCTGGAGCATCCGAAAGGCAGCCTCCTGGCCCCAGCCGCGACAGGTCAGGTCGGTTCCGCGGGGCGCACGGATCTGGCTGGTGGGGCTGGTCATCGGTGTTCCTCGGCCTGGGCGGTTATCGGTTGCAATGCTGCCTGATCGAACCTAAGTTGTCAACAGACGATATTCTCTTTCACCTAGTGAAATCACTATGACCTCATCGACACTCCACAAGTCCAGATCGGCCGAACGGGCGCTGCACCTTCTCGACGCCGTGGTCACAGCCGGAAGCATCAGCCTCGGCGACGCCGCGAAGTCGCTCGACCTTCCCACCAGCACCGCCCTACGTCACCTCAAGGCGCTTGAACACGACGGTTACCTGGACCGCGACACCCACGGCATGTTCAGCGTCGGGCCCACCTTTCTGCGACTGGCCCTTACCTCGCTCCGGGAAGGTCCAGCGGCACACCTCACAACTGCCGCAAGGCCGCATCTGGACCGGCTGGCCGAGGCAACCGGCGAATCCGCCTACCTGGCGGTACGTGAACGGTCCAGGGCCGTGTACATCGCAACCGCCGAGAGCACCCGGGCCATCCGCCACGTCGGCTGGGTCGGAAGAACCGTTCCACTCAAGGGCACAGCCGTTGGCGCCACCCTCACAGGTGACGGAGAACCAGCCGTCCTACGCAACACCGGGAGCGTCGAACCAGACGTGGCAGCAGCCGTCGCACCGGTCATCGGCCCCGACGGAACGGTCATCGCAGCAATCTCGGTGCTCGGCCCCTCCTCCCGGCTCGACGACTCCTCAACCGACACCGTGACCACCGCTGTGCTGGCCGCAGCCGAGTCCCTCAGCCACGACCTCCGAGGCCCCAAATGACCATCAGCCTCGACGGCCCCGGCGTCACCATCGCCGACGTGGTGGCGGTGGCCCGCAACCACGAACCGGCAACCCTCACCGACGGCGCCACCGCACGCATGACGGTGGCACGCGACATCGTCGAGACGCTCGCAGAAGGCGACCCCACCTACGGGGTGTCAACCGGCTTCGGCGCCCTGGCAACGATCACCATCGCACCAGAGCGACGGGCCGACCTGCAGGCCTCCCTAGTTCGCTCACATGCGGCAGGTATGGGCCCGACCATCGAACAAGAGGCCGTAAGGGCAATGGTCTTCCTGCGGGCACGAACCCTGGCGCTGGGCAACAGCGGCGCCCGACCAATCGTTGCCGAAGGTCTCCTAAACCTGATCAACGCCGGAATCACACCGATCGTCCCCGAACACGGCTCCCTCGGGGCCAGCGGCGACCTGGCACCCCTAGCCCATGCAGCCCTGGCGCTGATGGGCGAAGGCGAGGTCGAGGTCAACGGAGCAGTTGTCCACGCCTCAGAGGCACTGGCGACCGCCGGCCTGTCGCCGGTCACGCTGGCCGACAAGGAGGGCCTCGCCCTGACCAACGGAACCGACGGCATCCTCGGAATGCTCTGTCTTGCATGCCACGACGCCGGCCGCCTGCTCACCCAGGCCGACATAACCGCCGCCATGACGGTCGAAGGCCTGCTGGCTACCGACCGAGCCTTCGCCGCCGACCTGATCGCACTACGTCCCCACCCCGGGCAGACGGCAAGCGCAGCCAACCTGCGTTCCCTCCTGGCCGGCTCCCCGATAGTCGCCAGCCACCGCGACGACGACCTGAGGGTCCAGGACGCCTACTCGATCCGCTGCACTCCCCAGGTCAACGGGGCCGCACGCGACACCCTGGCCTTCGCAACGACCACCGCCACAACGGAGTTGGCGTCTGCCATTGACAACCCGATGGTCCTCCCGGACGGACGGGTTGAATCCTGTGGCAACTTCCATGGAGCACCCCTCGGGTTCGCTGCCGACTTCCTGACAATCGCCCTCGCCGAGGTGGGTGCCGTTGCCGAGCGACGCATCGACAGGCTGCTTGACCACACCAGGTCACACGGCCTGCCACCGTTCCTCGCAGACGACCCCGGCGTCGACAGCGGAATGATGATCGGCCAGTACACGGCTGCTGCAATGTGTGCCGAGAACCGCCGCCTGGCCGCCCCCGCCAGCGTCGACTCACTGCCCACGTCAGGCATGCAGGAGGACCACGTTTCCATGGCCTGGGGTGCGGTCAGGAAGCTACGACGCGTTGTCGACAACCTGCGCCGGATACTGGCGGTGGAGATGACGGTCAGCGCCAGGGCAATAGACCTGCGTCAGCCGCTCCTACCGGCAGCGGGAACAGGTGCAGCACTCGCAACACTCCGGAGCGAGGTCGCCGGTCCTGGACCCGATCGGTTCCTTGCTCCCGAGTTGGCCAGAGCAGAGAAACTCCTCGTCTCCGAGGGGCTGACGGCCACCGTCGAGATGGAGACGGGCCCACTGGCCTGAGTAGCGGGGTCCGAACCGGTCAGCCATCACAAGGCTCGCCTACGCTCCTTTGATGGACAAGAGGCCCCTCGTCCGCGACCACGTGGACGTCGACCTATGGGACCCGGCAACCTTCGCCGCAGGCATCCCCTACGACGACTTTGCCGTCCTCCGGGCCGAAGCGCCGGTCGCATGGCACGAAGAGCACCCCCGACGCGAGGGCGGAAGGTCTGGCCCGGGCTTCTGGTGCATTACGACCCACGCAGACATCCAGACCGTATCGAGCCAGCCCGAAGTGTTCTCGTCGTGGCTGGGTGGCTTCACGGGAGCCGACATCGGCGGTGCAGTCCTCGACGAGACACGCCTCAACCTCATGGGCATGGACCCACCCGACCACACGGCGTTTCGACGTTCCATCAGAGCCCCGTTCGGACCAAGGGTCACCAGCGACCTGGGCCGGGTGGTCGGCGAGTTCGCCAGCGGAATCATGGACGAGGTCGAACCCCTCGGAGAGGTCGACTTCGTGGAGGCCATCGCATCCGAGCTGCCGCTGCTGACCCTCTCCCACCTGTTGGGGGTACCTGCCCGGGACCGAAGGCTTTTCTACGACTGGTCCAACCGCATCATCGGCAACCACGACCCCGACTACGGCGGAACGGTCGGGGACTTCCTCGAGGCAAAGGATGCCCTCTTCGCATACGGTCGCAGCGTCATCGCCGACAAGCGCCAGAACCCCGACGACGGCCTGGTCAGCACCTTCGTGCAGAGCAAGGTCGACGGTGTACCCCTGGACGACGAGCGAATCATCCTGCTCTGGTTCCTGCTGCTGATCGCCGGCAACGAGACGACCAGATCATCGCTTACCGGTGCAATGGAGATGCTCGCCGCCTTCCCCGAACAACGCTCCGTGCTGATGGAGGACCTCGACGCAAAGCTGCCGGGCTTCATCGAGGAATCGCTGCGATTCACCAACCCCGTACTGCACTTTCGGCGCACCGCCACCAGCGACGTGGAGTTGAACGGCGCCCCTATCAGCGCTGGCGACAAGGTCATCCTGTGGTATCCATCGGCAAACAGGGATGAAGCGGTGTTCGACAAACCCGACCGGTTCGACCCCACCAGGTCACCGAACCTGCACGTCTCCTTTGGCTTTGGCACCCACTTCTGCCTTGGCGCAAGGGTTGGGCGCCTACAGGTCGAGGTGATGCTGCGCGAGATGCTCACGCGCATACCCGACATTGACGTCGTGGTGCCCGCTCGGCGGGCCCACTCGACCTTTTTGAACAGCCCCAAATCTCTCGGAGTCCGCTTCACGCCTGCCTAAACAGATCCGGCCCGAAGCCCGTCACCTGCATCTGGGCTACGTTCACCCTGTGACAGGCGGACTCTTCGGGGACTACGACAGGGGCGGGTTCTTTGACGAGGCCATAGGCGAAGACGGCGCCGCAAGGGAAGGCCAGGAAAACCTCGTCTCCTGGTTCGATGCCCTGACCGCTGACGACCTGCGCTACCACTCGACGCTCCGCGACGACCTCCTCTTGAGCCGTGGCATCACCTTCACCGTCTACGGGGAGTCCCAGGGCATCGAGAGAACCTGGCCCATGGACCTCTTCCCACGGGTAATCGCGTCCGACGAGTGGGCGGTACTCGAACAGGGTCTCGCCCAGAGAGTGAACGCCCTAAACCGCTTCCTCGAGGACCTCTACGTGGGCGAACAGGCAATCCTCGAGGACGGCGTCGTCCCACGCTGGCTGGTCATGTCATCAGCAGGCTTCGAGCGCGAGGCGTTCAACGTGGCCGTACCCAACGGTGCGCGCTGCCTCGTCTCGGGAATCGACATCGTGCGTGGAGGCGACGGCCAGTTCATCGTCCTCGAGGACAACCTGCGCAACCCGTCAGGTGTCAGCTATGTACTGGAGAACCGGGCGACCATGGCCCGGGTGCTGACCGGTGCATTCGATGAGATGGCGATCCGCTCGGTCGACCACTACGGCCGATCCCTGGTAGCAGCGCTCAAGCATGCGGCTCCACCAGCAGCCGGTGACGACCCGGTTGTCTGCGTGCTCACCCCAGGGATCTACAACTCCGCCTACTTCGAACACGCCTTTCTGGCCCGCCAGATGGGGGTCGAGTTGGTCGAGGGCCGAGACCTGGTCGTTGACGACCACGTCGTGGCTATGCGAACTACTGGAGGTTTACGCAAGGTCGATGTCATCTACAGGCGCATCGACGACCACTTCCTTGACCCGGCCGTGTTCGACACGGGTTCCACGCTCGGCGTTCCGGGTCTCATGGCAGCCGTACGGGCCGGCACGGTCACCGTGTCCAACGCCGTCGGCAACGGCGTCGCCGACGACAAGGCCGTGTACCCGTACGTTCCAGCCATGATCGAGTACTACCTGGGCGAAGAGGCGATCCTGCCCAACGCCACCACCTACGTGCTCTGGGATGAAGACCAACGGGCTGCAGCCCTTGACCGGGCCGACGAGTTGGTCTGGAAACCGGTCGCAGAATCAGGTGGCTACGGCATCGTCATCGGCCCCTCGGCCACAGACGAGGAGTTGGCCGGCATCCGGACAACGGTTGAGGCCGACCCCCGTGGGTGGATAGCCCAGGAGGTAGTGCAGCTGAGCCGTGTCCCCAGCTGTGTCGACGGTGGCCTCGAAGGCCGCCACGTGGATCTACGCCCCTTCATCCTGACCGGTGAGTCCATCGAGGTGCTGCCAGGTGGTCTCACCCGGGTCGCCATGCGAAAGGGCTCGCTGATCGTGAACTCCTCCCAGGGTGGCGGTTCCAAGGACACATGGGTTCTCGACGACGAGCCCACCGGGGCCACAGGCTGATGCTGGCCAGACACGCCGAGAGCCTCTTCTGGGCAGGCCGCTACCTGGAAAGGGCCGAGGACACCGCCAGAATTTTGGACGCCACCCAGCACGCCACCATCATCAGGCCCGACGCCGCAACACAGTGGGAAGACCTTCTCACCGTCCTGCGCATCAACAAGGAGTTCGAGGCCACCGGCAACGAGGTCGACTGGCGCGGGGTCGGCAACTTCCTGGTCGCAGATCCCGAGAACCCCGGATCCATCGCCTCGGCAGTCCAGACCGCCCGAGAAAACCTTCGAAGCGTCAGGGAACAGTTGCCGAGCGAGGTGTGGGAAACAGCCAACCGATTCCACCTGGAGTTGTCGTCACATGACCTGGCCGCCGACCTCGACGGTGAGCCCTACACCCTGTTCGACCTGATCAAGACCCACTGCCAGACGGTTTCAGGTGCCATCGAGCAGAACATGCCCAGAAGCGACGGCTACCGGTTCCTCACCATCGGCGTCCTCATCGAGCGGGCGTTGATGACCTCGAGGCTGCTCAGCATCCGATGGGGACACATGGCATCGGGAGCCTTCGAGGATGCCATGCTCACCCTCTCCTCGGTTTCAGCGGTCGAGGCGTTCCGACGTCGCCATCAGTCCACGACGGATCCGGTGGCCATCTCGTCATTCCTGCTCCGTGACGCCCTGTTCCCAAGGAGCACCCTCTACTGCCTGTCCAGAGCCGAACTGCTGCTCGACAACCTGGTGGACCGCGTTCCCGGTCGCGGTCGGACCGAGACCGTTCTCGGGCGTGTCAGATCCAGCCTCGAGTTCGCCGAACTCGACGAGGGCGCCGTCGATATCCCGGCCTTCTGCGCCGAGCTGGACGACGGAATCCGTCAGGTCGCCGATGTCATGGCCCGGCAGTATTTTCGCAACGTGGACCAGGTCAACATCAGGCCACAGGTCACCGTGGTGTCGGTGGGAGGGAGACGGTGAGGCTCGACATCTCCAACCGAACCCTCTACCGCTTCGACGACGTGGTCCGCGAGTCGCAAAACGAGGTCCGTACCTGTCCCACCAGCGACAGCCGCCAACACCTCATCGCCTACCGGTTAAGCCTTGCCCCGTCCTGCCGGGCGCTGGCCTTCTACGACTACTGGGGGACCCGCGTCGATGCCTTCGGGATCCGCGAACCGCACATCTCCATGGAGATCGTCGCCGAAGCCGCCGTGGAGACCAGCGAAGCTGAGCCCCGGCCTGCACCGAGCCCATGGGATGGACTCGACGAGCCGGGCTTTCGGGAACTCCACCTCGAGTACCTGGAGAGGACACCCCACGCCGACTGGGGAGATCGTGTGGCCGAAGCCGGCATGGAGGCACGGGTGGGAGACGATCTGGTTGCCACGGTTGTCGGCGTCCACGACCTGGTCCGTGAACGCATGAAGTACGAGACCGGCTCGACCCACATAGGCATCAACGTCGACAAGGTGCTGTCAGACGGACACGGGGTATGCCAGGACTTCGCGCACCTCTCGGTCTCCATCTGCCGGAGCCTCGAGATACCGGCACGCTACGTGTCCGGCTACCTCTTCACGGCAAGCGACGACACCGGCGACGACGTGGACGGAGACGTTGTTGACGTAGAGACGCACGCTTGGTTCGAGGCCGCCATACCCGGGCAGGGCTGGATGGCGATGGACCCCACCAACGGCCATGCCGTCGGCCCGCGACACGTCAAGATCGGCCACGGCCGCGACTACGACGACGTACCACCACTACGGGGATCGGTGTCAGGCGAAGCCGGAACCGAGGTCGAGACCAGCGTCGAGATCCGACGGATGGATCCCTCACATCAGGCAACCGTGGTCCAGCCACCGCTGACCCACGCAGACATGGAACACCAGATGTTCCAGTCCCAGCAACAGCAGCAGTAGGGGCTGTCAGCGGGCGGTAAACCCACCGTCAACCGGCACGATCGCGCCGGTCATGTAGCTGGCCTCGTCGGACGCAAGGAAGAGCACAACCCGTGCAATCTCCTCAGGTTGTGCCAGACGCTTCACCGGGATGGTCTCCTCGGCCAGCAGCACCAGGGCGGCCGGGGTCGGTGGCGTGTCGCGCCCCGAAGCAAGCATCGGTGTGTCCACCTCGCCGGGGGCAACGGCGTTGACTCGGATTCCATCGTCGGCATGGTCGAGGGCCATCGCACGTGTCAGCTGGTGAACAGCGCCCTTGGACGCGCAGTAAGCGAGCACCCCACTTGCTCCTACCCCACCCCAGATGGACCCGAAGTTGACTATCGAACCAGACCCCCTCTCGGCCATCGACCGGACCGCAGCGCGTGACATATAGAAGACGCCGTCCACGTTCACCGACATGACCCGTCGCCAGTCGTCATCATCTGTGCCGGAAGCAGCCGCCCTGTGGATCACCCCCGCTGCGTTTACCAACACGTCAACGCAACCGTGTGTAGCCACCACGGCATCGACCGTGCCATCGCAGAACTCCGGATCGCTGACATCACCAACCAGGGCCGCCACCCCCGTCTCATGAGCCACTCGGCGTGCACCTGCCTCGTCCCGGTCGACCAGCGTGACCACCGCACCCGCCTCAGTGAACGCCCGTACGGTTGCGGCACCCATGCCGGATGCGCCCCCTGTTACCACGGCGACCTTCCCGGCAAGCAAGCCGTCGTTCACTGCTCGGGTCCCTCCACGGGATGGAAGTTGACGCTCCCGTAGGTCTGCTCGGTCGGCTGCAACTCCACCCTGGCCACGTTCACATACCAGGGTGCATCCAGGGCATACGAGATCGAGGCGGCAACGTCCTCGCTGGTTATCTCGGTGATACCGGTCTCTTTGAACCTGTGCCGAAGATCCGGGTCGTCGATGGCTGCGTCATAGAACTCTGTGGCAACGCGCCCCGGACAGATCTCGGTCACCCGAACACCGGTTCCGGCCAACTCGAGGCGGAGGTTCAGTGACAACAGGTGGATTGCGCCCTTGGATGCCCCGTACACACCCGACGTGAGGGGGTAGAGCCCAGCCACGGAACCCACGTTGACGATGTGCCCGCGTCCCCTCTCGATCATCGACGGCAGCACGGTGCGAACGGCGTGGAGGGCGGCGGTCACGTTGGTCCCAATCGTCTGGTCAACATCGGCGGGGTCGGCGTCGGTGAGCGACTGGATGGCCCTACCAACCCCGGCGTTGTTGACCAGAATGTCGACCCCCAGCGAACCGAACAGTTCCTCCATGGCGACCGTGTCCCGAACGTCAAGCACGTGGGTGGTGCAACCGGTAGCCGCGGCTAGGTCAACCAGCCTGTCTTGCCTCCGGGCGACAGCGTGCACGGTCAGACCCCGGGCACACAGGTCGGAAACCACGGCGGCCCCGATGCCCGCCGATGCACCCGTCACGAGGGCCGATTCATAGTCACTGATCGTCATGGACGACAACCGTAGACTGCCGGGAACAGCAACTTCCAAGGTCTGCCAAGGTGTACCTTCTCGCCCAGCGAAACACGTGGAGGTGACCCATGCGCAGCGAGGCACAGTGTGTAATCGTCGGCGGCGGCGCCATGGGCGTCGGGCTCCTCTACCACCTGGCCCACGAGGGCTGGACCGACACCCTCCTCGTCGAGAAGGGCGAGCTCACCTCAGGCTCGACCTGGCACGCAGCCGGCCTCGTACCCAACTTCATCGGCAGCCTCAACATGGCCAAGGTCCACGCCTACGGCATAGACCTCTACAAGGCCCTCGAGGCCGAGACCGGCATGTCCACCGGTTGGCACGGCTGCGGAGCGATCCGCCTCGCCGTCACCGAAGAACAGGCCGACTGGTACCGCTACGTCCAGGGCATCCTCGGCTCCCTGGGAGTCGAGTCGCACCTCATCAGCCCCGACGACGTCCGCCAGCGGGTGCCGCTAATGGAATCCACCGACGACATCATCCTCGGCTTTTGGACACCCAACGATGGCTGGTCCGACCCCACCGGCTCCACCAACGCCATGGCCGTAGGTGCCCGCCAACTCGGTGCCGAGATCGCCCGCCACACGCTCGTCACCGCCGTGGACCAACTCCCCGACGGACGCTGGAAGGTAACCACAGACAAAGGTGAGGTCACCTGCGACCACGTAGTGAACGCCGCCGGCCACTACGCCCCCCAACTCGGCGCCATGTCCGGCATCGACGTACCAATCGTCTCGATGATCCACCAGTACCTGATCACAGAGTCACTCCCCGAAATTGCCGCCCAGGAAGTCGAGATGCCCGTAATCCGGGACCCCCGATCCTCCTGCTACTACCGCCGCGAGATCGACAGCCTCCTCATCGGCCCCTACGAGACCCGCAACTCCATCACCTACGGGGTGGACGGCATCGACTGGAACCTCCACTTCCACCTCACACCGCCAGACCTCGATCAACTCGCACCGTGGCTTGAAATATCCGCTGAACGATTCCCGCTGTTTGCAGAGGCAGGTATCAAACAGGTTGTCAGCGGCCCCATTACACACACACCAGACGGCGGCTACCTGATGGGGCCGGCACCGGGGGTGCGCAACTACTGGATGTGCGCCGGAGCCTCAATCGGCATCACCCAGGGCCCCGGAGCCGGAAAGTTTCTGGCCCAGTGGATGGTCCACGGCCAGACCGAGATCAACGTCCGCGAGATGGATCCCCGCCGGTTCGGCCCCTGGTCCGACCTCGACTACACCATCGCCAAGTCAGTCGACGAATACCACGAGATGTACCAGGTGCGAATGCCCGGCGAGTACCGGTCTGCCGGGCGCCCGCTCAGGCGCACACCGATCGCGGAGCGACTCGATGCCCTCGGGGCACAATGGCAGGACGTCTGGGGATGGGAGCGGGCTCGCTACTACGGCCCGCCCGAGGAGTACTCGTGGCGCCGCTCAAACGCCTTTGACGCCGTAGGCGATGAATGCCGCGGCGTACGGGAACGGGTCGGTATCTCCGACCTCAGCGCCTTTGCCAAGTTCGGCGTGGTAGGCCGCGATGCGGCTGCCCTGCTCGGCCGACTCTCAGCCAACCGGCTCCCCGCCAGGCCAGGTGGCATCCGGCTCGTACACATGCTCACCGACATGGGTGGCATCGAGTGCGAGATGACGGTCACCCGCATGAACGACGAGCGGTTCTACCTGAACTCCGCCATTGCCGGAACCACCCACGACATCGACTGGCTCACACAGCACGTGCTGCCCAACGAGGACGTCACGGTCGAAAACTGGACCGACCAGATGGGCATTCTCGCCGTAACCGGCCCGCTGGCCCGCGACGTGCTCGCCTCGTGCAGTGACGCTGACCTCTCCAACGAGGCATTCCCGTGGCTGACCTGTGGCCAGGTCGAAATCGGGGGTGTGGGCTGCATTGCGCTCCGGGTCAGCTACGTGGGCGAGCTGGGCTGGGAGCTCCACCATCCCATCGAACAGATGCCCCAGTTGTACGAAGCTCTGATCGACGCCGGAGAACCCCACGGCATGGTCCACTTTGGCGCAATCGCCATGAACTCCATGCGCATGGAGAAGGCCTACAAGGCCTGGGGCGGAGAGCTCACCACCGAGATCACCCCCATCGAGGCCGGTCTCGACCGGTTCGTCGACCTGGACACACCCGGCCGCGACTTCATGGGCCGAGGCGCAACCATCGCCCGCCGTGACACCGCCGGAACCAACCGCTCAGGGCTCGACATGCTCCTCGCGTACTGCGAAGTCGATACCACCGACTCGGACTGCCGAGGCAACGAGCCCGTGTACCAGGCCGGAACAGGCAACATCATCGGCATCACCACCGGGGGAGCCTGGGGCCACACCGTCAAGCAATCCCTGGCCTTTGCCTACGTGGAACCTGCATTCGCAGCACCGGGAACCACCTTTGAGATCGGCCTGTTCGGTGAGCGACACACAGCCACGGTGCTGGACCAGCCGGCCCACGACCCGACCAACGAACGGCTCAAAGCCTGAACCACGATCAGACCTCCAGGGGGACAATGAGCGACACCGCAACCACCGAAGGTTCACCACAGCGCCGGCCAGGTGGACGCGCCGCACGTATAGCGGCCCGGGCAACCCGACCAACCGGCGACGCACGTCCAGTACGACCCGGAATGCCCGGCGGGAGATACGCACCGCTCAGCGAATCCGACTGCGAACAGGTCTACGAGGCTGCCCTCGTCCTCCTCGAGGAAATCGGAATGGGCAGCCCTATTCAGGAGTTCATCAACGTCATCACCGCTGCAGGCGGCCACGTCAACGGTGACCGACTCCACTTCCCCCGCTCGCTCGTCGAAGACGCCATCTCCACAGCCGCCAGGTCGTTCACGTGGTACGGATTCGACGACAACCGATCAATCGACGTGGGTGGCGACAGGGTCCACTTCGGTACAGCCGGCGCAGCCGTATCGGTCTGGGACCACGAGACCCGCCGACACCGACCATCCAACCTGCTCGATGTCTACGACGTGGCCCGCCTCGTCGACACGCTTGAACACATCCACTTTCACGTTCGCACTCTCGTTCCCCGTGACATGGTCGACGCCCGCGACCTTGACTTGAACACCGCCTACGCCGTGGCCATGGGAACAACCATGCCGATCGGCACATCGTTCTTCCAACCGGAACACGTGCTCGAGACCGTGGAGATGTTCGACCAGATGCTCGGAGGCCGCCCCGGATCGTTTGCCGAACGACCGTTCTGCGTAGCGAACAACACGTTCGTCGTGCCGCCACTCCGCTATGCCGAAGACGCTGCCCACTCGATGGTCGCTCAGGTTCGATCCGGCATGCCCATCAACCTCCTGTCTGCAGGACAGGCGGGCGCCACCTCACCAGCTGCCCTCGCAGGGTCACTGGCCCAGGCCCTGGCCGAGTGCCTCTCAGCGCTCACGTTCGTCAACCTCATGAAGCCCGGCCATCCGTGTGTGATGGGACTCTGGCCGTTCGTGTCGGACCTCCGAACCGGAGCCATGACCGGCGGGTCGGGTGCCGAAGCTGTGCTGACTGCGGCAGCGGCACAGATGGCCAACTGGTTGGACCTCCCATCGGGAGTACCAGCAGGCATGGCCGACTCAAAGATGCCCGACAACCAGGCCGGGCATGAGAAAGGCATGACCGTTGCCCTGGCAGGTAACGCCGGCGCAAACCTGGTCTACGAATCGGCCGGGATGCTAGCCAGCCTTCTTGCCTGCTCGTTCGAGGGCCTGGTGATCGACAACGACATGTTGGGGGCAGTCAACCGGACCGTCCGCGGCATCGAGATAACCCCGGAGACGCTCTCCACGGAGGTAATCCGCGAAGTGGTCCACGGAGCAGGCCACTTCCTGGGCCAGGAACAGACCCTCTCGATAATGCAGACCGAGTACGTGTACCCCGAAATTGGTGACCGCCTCAGCCCCGAGGACTGGTTCGACGCAGGCGCCACCTCAGCTGACGAACGGGCCCGGGAACACGTAAAGAAGGTGCTCTCCACCCACTTCCCGTCCCACATCGGCCCCGATATCGACACGTCCATCCGGGAACGATTCGACATACTCCTTCCCGTAGAGGAGTTGACCACCAACAGTCGCTGGTAGTCGCCCACCGGACTTGGTGCCATGCTTGGAGCCATGACATCTCCCACCGAACTTGAACTGGTGGCGCGCCTCGCCCTGGCCCTCGCCCTCGGGGCGGTTCTCGGACTCGAGCGCGAAACTCGACACAAGACGGCCGGCCTTCGCACCCACAGCCTCGTTGCCCTGGGATCTGCCCTGTTCACCATCGCCGGAGCGTTCGCTGTCGTCGGCATCCAGGCCGACCCCTCCCGGGTAGCAGCGCAGGTGGTGACCGGAATCGGCTTCATCGGCGCCGGAGCCATGATCCGCAGCGGCCTCACCATCACAGGCATCACAACGGCCGCCACCCTCTGGATGGCGGCAGCATTCGGCGTGGCCGCAGCCATGGGCATGTACATCGTGTCCGTGGCATCTGGGGCCATGGCGCTCTTCATAGTCCTGGCCTTCGGGCCGATGAAGCCCTACATGCTGTCCCCACGCTCACGAAGGCGCCTCGACATCAGCCACCTGCCAGCCAACAACACGCTGGACGCCCTCGTCGCAGCCGTAGGTGGTGTCGGCGGCCGACTGAGCGTCATTGAGACAGGCGACGATGGCGACATGCGACACACCAGTGTGGTCGTCTGGGGGATCGCCAAAGCTGAACTGGATGGCGTGCTGCGCAACCTGATCGACTGCGATGACGACGTCCAGATAAACCCGCCGCCGCCAGCCAACTAAACCCGGTGGCCGACCTGTACGAGACCCCGAAACCGAAGCCGTTCATCAACGGCTCTGGGCCACGCAACGTCGTGGTCATCCTCTTGGACAGCCTCAACCGGCACATGCTCGGCTGCTACGGGGGTACCGAGTTCGAAACACCAAACCTTGACCGTCTGGCGGCCCGCTCACTCCGCTTCGACCGCCACTACTCGGCCTCGCTGCCGTGCATGCCGGCACGCCACGACATCCTCTGTGGTGCGTGGGACTTTCTGTGGAGGCCATGGGGCTCCATCGAGGTGTGGGAATCCAACATCGCCCGTGAGATGAAGATGAGCGGCGTGGCCACCGGCATCATCACCGACCACCCCCACCTGTTCGAGACCGGCGGTGAGAACTACCACACAGACTTCGGGATGTGGGACTACGTGCGAGGCCACGAAGACGACCCGTGGCGACTACGAGAGGACCCCTCCTGGGTTGGCACACCAGCGCTGCCGGCAACCGAGGGCTGGGTCCACCGCGGCTACGACACCTCCCGTACATGGTTCCGCGACGAGGCCGACTTTCCCGGACCGCGGACCATGCAAGCAACAGCCGACTGGCTGGACCGCAACGCCGGGCACCACGACAGGTTCTTCCTGTTCGTGGACGAGTTCGACCCCCACGAGCCCTTCGACACCCCTGAACGCTGGGCGTACCGCTACCACGACCAGCATGACGAGCCGCTCGAGATATGGCCCCCCTACGGGCGCGACGTGATCAAAAAGGGGGTCATCACACCCCGTCAGGCAGAACAGCTGAGAGCCAACTACGGATCCAAGTTGTCCATGATCGACCACTGGCTCGGGAAGGTCCTCGACTCAATGGACGACAACAACCTGTGGGATGACACGGCCCTGTTCCTGGTCACGGACCATGGCCACTATCTGGGTGAACGCGACGACATGTTCGGCAAACCGATGTCTCCCATATACGACCTGCTCGGAGCCATCCCGATGCTCGTGGCGTGGCCAGGGGTTGAGGCAGGCACAAGAAGTGCCCTCTCAACCAGCGTTGACGTACACGCGACCCTCACCGACCTGTTCAACCTTGACATCGAGCACCGCACCCACGGCGTGTCCCTACGCGAGGTGATCGAGGGAAGAGCCGATGCTGCCCGAGACCACCTCCTTCAGGGCTACTTCGGACGCGAGGTCAACGTCATCGACTCCGCCGGAAAGTACATACGGGGCGTCCAGGGAGAACGGACCGACGTGAGCGTCTGGTCCAACCGCTGGTCGACGATGCCCGTGCACGCCTACCCACGCCTCGGCCTGGCCAGGCCCGACGACAGGGCCGTGCTGGACCGGATGCCTGGGAGCGACGTGCCGGTCATCCGCCAACCGTTCACTGCCGACGACCTCGCCGGAGGCGCCGTGTTCATGGCCGGACGATCGGTGGGTGCCAGGTCCGAGTTGTATGACGTCTCTGACACCGACGAATCAGACGACCTTGTCGGATCAGCCCGCGAGGACCACTACGTGGACCTGCTCCACCACGCCCTCGCAGAGGTCGAGGCCCCCGAAGAACAGTTCGCGAGGCTTGGCCTCAGCTGAGGACACCGGAATCAGCCGGCTACGAGATGCCCCACGGGGCCGTTCGGATCGATGAACACGCCAATCTCCGACCACGGGACCACCACCCTCGGTGCACCCAGGACACCAGGGCCAACCTGATACCGATCAAACAGCAAGATGACACCATCCTCGCTGAGCGCCAGGTTCTCGAAGTTGGCGACCTCGACCGCCAGACCATCGGGCCAGACCACGTTCGCACCAAACCGTCCCTCCAGATCGGCCGTGGCCATCGCTGCGAGTGTCTCCAGCCACGGGCTGTCGTCGTAGAACAGGTCCAGTGGACCAAGCAGGCTCCCGTCGGCAAGATCCACGACGACCGCGTCAACCCACTGGTCGCCGCTGGCTGCACCGCCCCACTCGACGCTCAGGTCGTATTCGACGCTGACCACCCGGGTATCAAGCAAGGACACGGCGCCGCCTCCGAACAGGTGGCTGGGCTCCAGCCCAGACGACTCATCCTCGAGAAGATCAGCCGCAAACAGGGCACGAGCATGCTCGACGGGGGCACGCAACTGGGCATTGACCTCCAGGGCCAGCCCCGCCCCCTCGACGCGGGGAAAGTCCATGTCAAAAGTGCCGTCAGATGCGATCGCCCCGGTAATGCGTTCAGTTGAAACAGTCGGAACCTCCGGGAGAACAACCCACGAGCCAAACGGTGAGACTGCCGGCGGGACGAGCGGGACCGTGGGCTCCGGATCCGGTTGCACGGTGGTCTCGGTGCCATCCGGCAGGACCGGCTGAGGATCAGAGAGACCACGGCCGCCATCGGTCGCACAGCCGGCGACCGTGAACACCAGCCCTACGACGAACACTGTCAGAATCGACCTACAACGGTGGCTGCACACGGCCGCAGGGTACCCACCGGTCCATCTCCAAGGGGGTCGGCTCGATCCCCGACGACGATCCCCGGTTCCCCTCAGCCGCGCCACCAACCCGCAATGGGTGCTTAGTACCATCACAATGTGCGTAAGAAGAGAGACAAGACGACATCGGGACCCGGCGCCGACCAGACGCTGCTGGACCTGGTGAACGGCATGCGCGATCTCGAAGACCGTGTCTCTGCTCTGGAAAGCCGCTTTGACTCGCTGGGAGACAGCGCCATCGGCAGCGACGAGGACGCCGTCATGGAACTACGCCTCCACGCCGCCCGGCTTTCAGCCGAGTTGTCGAGGGTTACCGTCGAACTACGCGGCCGAATCGCCGAACTGGGAAACCAGGCCGGCCTCACATTCGATGACGAACCAGCCACCCCCGCCCTCGCAGACGACGAGGTCTTCGAGGACCTCAGCGCCGACTCGCCGGTACGGGCACCAGCCAGCAACCGAACCAGCGGCTGGCAACCAGCCAAGTAGAAAGCCCGTCGACCGGGCTAGTCAGCCCGCCTGATCGGCAAGGGCGGTCACAAGTTCCTGGATTCGGGCCTGGATTCGCCCAAACTCCAGCCAGTCGGCCGGATCCTCGGACAACGCCCCGGCAGCGCCAACCTGAAGACGTTCGATCTCGGCGACGATTTCAGCCACACCACCCCCGGCCACAGAGGAAACATCGACCGGCTCGACCGCCGGCTGAGCAGACGTGGATACGTAGTCATCGCTGCCTTCAGTCTGTGACGACACCAGCACGGTGCCGAACACGTCGTTTAGATCTGCCCCGGTCAACTCCTCGAGGGCCTCCTGAAGCGAGTTGGCCATGACCACCCTCTCACCGACAGACGCAATGACCCGCTCCAACTCAGGCACGGTCCTGTCGCCCTCGGCCTGCACATAGAGAGGCCGCACGTAGAGAATAGAGTTGTTGATCGGCACAAGCAGCAGCTCACCAAAGAGCACCGATGACCCACGCTGGCTGAGCAGTGTCTGGAGGCTCGCTACCTCTTCGTCATTGCGGATCCGTTCCTCGGCAAGGGCCGGACCGTCGAAGTCGGATGTCGGGGGACGGAACACAACCGGCTCTCCGTAGTTTGCGCCCTCGCTGCGGCCCACCATGTAGGCCGCCAGTTCCTTACGGGCATCGTCTTCGTCCAACGGCACAAACGCCCGCATGATGACGAACTCGGCATCGTCGTCGACGTTGTCGAGATCGTCGGGAAGGTTGACCATCGTCCGGTACGGAGGCATCCGTGCATCGCGGGTTCCCAGCGGAATGCCCTGGGCATCCCTGACAGTCAGGTTTGCGGCACCCTGGCCGGTTCTCCCCGGGTCCTGGGAGACCGCCCACTCGGCTGCGCGCTGATAGAAGTTCTCGGTGTCGTCCACGTGGTAGGCGCCCCAGAGCTCCGTCTGGATCCGGAAGTAGTCCTCGGCGTAGCGAAGGTGTTCCACCAGCGAGTCGGGCATCTCCGAGATCGGGGTGAACAGACCTGAGAAGGCACCCTGATAGGCCCTGACAAGCGGATCATCCGACTCAGAGACATAGAAGGTGACCTCGCCGCTGAAGGCATCGACCACCGCCTTCACCGAATTGCGCATGTAGTTGAACCGACGAGGAAGATCGGCACCAGCCGAAAGACCCTCGACCGGCGCCCGCTGTGAATACGGGTAGCGATCGGTGGTCGTGTAGCCATCGACCACGTAGACGATGCCGCCGTCGAGCAGAACCGGATACGGGTCTGCATCGAAGTGCAGGAAGGGAGCCAGCTTCTCGACCCGCTCACGAACGTCGCGCACGTACAGAACCCTGGAGTCATCGGTAATGAAATTGGAGATGAGAGGCTCTAACTGACCGAACCTGAGGGCAAAGGCCGCCTTGCGCAGCATCGATCCCATCTGGACGCCGCCCTCGCCACCGATGTCTGAGTACCTGACGGGCCTAGTTACCTGATTCTCGTCGGTGAAGTCGACCTCGTCACGGCTGGCGCCGACCACCGCGTAGCCATCGAGGCCCTCGCCCACGTAGATCTGGGGAACATCCAGGACGACCTCGACACCTTCATCGATCGAGACAGGCAGATCACCGATCACAAAGTCGGGATCGCCGGAACCCTTCACCTTGGCTACCGGTGCCATCGCTACGCCGTAGCCGTGGGTGAACGCCACGTGCTGGGCCTCCCAGGAACGGGTCGTGTTGAGGTCAAGTTCACGGGCGCCCAGAATCACCTGGGTGGTGTCACCATCGATCTGGTACCGGCCGTCGTCGAGCACCCCGCTGAACTGGTAGAACTCGCGTTCGCCCTGAAGGCGATCAAACGTGGCCTGGACGATGAGCGGATCCAGGATGCGGATGTTTCGAACCGTTGTGACGTTCGCCCGCAGGTCGGCAGCGGTGATCTCCGTATCGAAGTCGTCGATCGTCACCTCCCTGATCCTGTCCAGCCCAAAGGCCTGCCGGGTCGCCTCGATGTTGCGCTCTATGTAGAGCGCCTCCTTTTCGGACTCAGCCGGCTGCACCCGGAGGCTCTGAATCACTGCCGGGTAGATGCCTCCCATTACGAGCGCCACGAACGACCACAGACCGACGGCGAGCGTCGGCAGCACCCAACCCCTTCGGCGGATGTTGACCAGCAGCAACACGACCGCCAGCAGCGAGATGAGGATCAACAGGTTGGTAGCAGGCAGTTCAGCGTTGACATCGGTGTAGGAGGCGCCGTCGACCACGCCCCGGGTGGAGGTGGTCAACTCGAATCGGGCCAGCCAGTAGTCGGCCGCCTTTACCAGGGCAATGGCACCCAGAAGCACCGAAAGATGGGCCTTGACCTGCGGCTTGACCCTCTCGCCGACAGTCTGGAACCTTATGCCGCCGTTCAGGTAGTGGGAGATGGACGTTACGACGAGGGTCACAACCAGGGTTGAAAAGAGCCAACCGACAACAAAGGAGAGGAGAGGCAGCTGGAATACGAAGAACCCGAGGTCGCGACCGAACAAGGCGTCCTGGATGCCGAAGTCAACACTGTTTGTGAACAGCAGCCACTCCTGCCACCTGCCCGACACGCCGAGACCGGCTATCAGGGCAAACAGGCCCGAAACCACCAACCGGAGCAGACGGCCCCGGCTTCCCACGATCAGGTGGTAGTGGACCAGAAGATCCTCTTCGGGGCCAGGCGGCCGAATGGGTGGGGCAAGGCGCTCCGCGATTACCAGGTTTCCGAAGAGGATCCCGAAGAACACCAGGGTGAAGAGAACAATCAGGACAACCTGGGCACCCAGAACCGACGTGAACACATCGCGGTGACCAAGAGAATCGAACCACAGAAAGTCTGTGTAGAAGCTGGCCAGCCCCCGCAACGAGACCGTGCCGATAAAGAACACCGCCACCCCGCCGAGGGCGATCGCACGGAACCGTCCTGTTCGAACCGGTTGCCCTCTTCGGGGCATCGGTCGGGGCCGCTGTGGTCCATCCTCGAGGGGCATCGCGGCAGCCTAACGGCGGTTCCCGACAGCCCTGCGACTGTCAGACAGGTGAATAGGCGCCTACGAGGTTCCAGACGGAAGTGCCATGGTGTTGGCATTCCCACCCAGGTCGGCCAACACGGCCAGGGCGCCATCAAGATCCACGACCCCCTCTACACGGAGGCCACCTGCCACGTCTCGTGCGTCGGACAACTCATTTTGGGGGACGATGAAGAGGTCCATTCCGGCCCGGCGAGCGGCAACCACCTTCTGTCGGATACCGCCGATCGGGCCGACCACGCCATCGATGTCGATCGTGCCCGTGGTCGCCACCCGAAGCCCGGCCGTCAACTCACCCGGTGTCAGCATCTCGAGAATTGCAAGGGTCAAGGCCAAGCCCGCCGAATTGCCACCCACCTTGTCGGTCCGCACTCCCACATCCACCGGCAGATCGTCGACATCCTCCCAACGGGTCTGAGGTCCGATGCCGAGGAATCCCACCGTCGGGTCATCGTCCCGGGCAGCCAGTTCCAGCGACACGGTCCTCGGGTTGTCGCCATCAACGTCCTCAACCCGCAACTCGATGACATCACCGGGAGATCGCCCCTGCACCAGAGCGACCAGTTCCCCGACACGCATGGTGGCGACACCGTCGATGGCAACGATGACGTCATCGGTGGTGAGATGTGCCGCAGCCGGTTCACGGACGCTGGCCATTCCGACACCGGTCGCCACAAACGGATCCAGGCCGAGGCGTCTCAAGGCAACAGCCTCTGCAGTGGACTTTGAGACCCGCATCAAGTCGATGTTGAACTGGCGGTTTTCGTCCCTGGTCCGGTCACCGAGCACGGATTCCTGGTCGATGAGCAGGTTCGAATCGTCGACATGTGCCCACAGGTACTCCCACCCGTTCACCGTGGAGTCCTGACGAACCGTCGTGAAATAGATTTCGCCGACCGCCTGGAAGCTCTCGCCCCGAAGCACCACTATCCGGTCAGACAGCGAGTTCACCGTTCCCGGCCGGAACACGAAGTACGGAAGCCGGACGAACGTTGCGGCCAGAACCGCAACGCCCAGCACCAGCAACCCAAGAACAACCATGGGATGACGCCGCAGGCGGGCGCCACCGGGCGGCTCAACGACCGGCGGTAGTGTGTCAGTTGCCGTGTTCACGCTGTTGGTAGCCACCCTGCTCCCGGGTCTAGTCCTCGTTGCCGTAGCGGTTCTGCGCGCCCAGATGGTCGACAGGTCGACCTTGCGGGCCGGAGCCACGCAACCGACGGGTCCGGTCCAGCCTGCCACGACGACAGACCGGTCATGGTGCAGCCAACCATGAACATGCAGCAGGACCACGAATACGCCGTCGACCGACCATGGGGGCCGGCAGCCCTTTCAGGCCTCTGGTTCCATCCGCCCCACAAGGTGGCAACCGGGAACCGGGCGAAAATTCGTTGGTGGCACAGGCTCAGATCCGTCATCTTGCTCACGGCGTTCGTAGTAGTCGGAGGGATCGCCCTGGCCACGCTCATCGGCCTGATGATCATCGGAGCCGGCTTCCTCCTCGAACAGGCCATCGGCTGACCGGTGACGGGCCGCCACGAACACACTGAACCACCGCCGACCCCTGAGACTGCGCACCGTAGGCGCCAGGCGATTCTTGCCGGGCACTCGGGCAACGAGCCCGAGGCACGCAGGTTCCTGGACGACCACGACCCGTCGGTCCGATCAGCTGCAATCGGTGCCCTGGACCGTCTTGGCCTCATGACAGACGACGAGCTTGGCGCAGCCCTCCAGGACCAGGCACCCCAGGTCCGCCAACGGGCCCTCGAGCTGGTCGCCACGGGCACCCACCCTGTCGGGGAGAACGGCCTCGTGTCCCTGTTGTCAGATGACAACTCAGGCGTCGCCGAGGTCGCATGCTGGGCCGCCGGCGAGCGAAGCGACCTGGCAGACCGGACCGTTGCCCTTCTCTGCGGCATCGCCGGTACACACGAGGACTCCCTGTGTCGTGAGGCAGCCGTGGCATCCCTCGGGTCCCTCGGCCACAAGGCCGGGCTGGCCGCGGTGCTGGACTGCCTCACCGACAAGCCGACCGTCAGACGGCGGGCGGTGCTGGCACTCGCAGCCTTTGAAGGACCCGAGGTGGAAAGAGCCCTCACACAGGCACTGGACGACCGGGACTGGCAGGTCAGCCAGGCAGCCGAGGACCTGCTCGCGGAATCGGCCCCCTAGCTCCCGCCGGCTAGCGCCGAGTATCCAGAAACATTGCGCGCATGGCATCAAAGGACTCGATGCACTGACCGGCACCCATGACCACACATTCCATCGGAGCCTCTACGTGGGTTACCGGGATACCGGTCTCATCGGAGAGGCGCTTGTCAAAACCACTCAACAGGCTGCCTCCGCCGACCAGGTGAAGGCCCTGGACGAGAAGATCCTGGGCAAGTTCGGCCGGTGCCTGCGCCAGGCACGAGACCACGGAGTCGATGATCGCCGAAACCGGCTCATCGATAGCCCCGCGGATCTCGGTCGGTGTGAGAACGATGGTCTTGGGCAGACCGCTTACAAGCTCACGGCCACGCACCTCGGCACGCATCTCGCCCGGGGTCTCGGAAGCGGACCCGCACACCAACTTGATTTCCTCGGCGGTTACCTCACCAATGGCCACGCCGTACTCCCTGCGTACATGTGCCTGGATCGCCGCATCAATGTCAAACGACCCGACCCGCAGGGCCTCGAGCGCAACGACCCCTCCCAGCGAAAGAAGAGCCGACTCGGATGTGCCTCCGCCGATGTCGACGACCATGTTGCCGACCGGTTCGCTGATAGGCAGGTTGGCGCCGATCGCCGCCGCAAGCGGCTGCTCTATCAACTGTGCATCGGCTGCACCTGCACTCTTGGCCGCCTCGGTCACCGCACGCCTCTCCACAGCGGTGATGGCTGAAGGCACGCAGACAAGAACCTTGGGACGGTTCACCCGGCTGACCCCGACCCGCTCAAGCAACAGCCTGACCATCCGCTGGGTCACATCGAAGTCCGTGATGGCACCCTTCCGGAGAGGCCTCACAGCCACAATGTGAGCCGGCGTCCGGCCAATCATCTTCCAGGCCTCGCGCCCCATGGCAAGGACCTCTCCAGAACGCTGGTTCATGGCAATCACCGAAGGCTCAGCCAGAACCACCCCCTCTCCACGAATGTAGACGAGGGTGTTGGCTGTCCCCAGATCTATGGCGAGGTCGCGGGCCATCTCAGGAAGGCCCCTCGGCAGCGCCGGCCTCGTCTTCGCCCATTATTCGGACAGCACTCGAACTGTGGGGACCTGGATGTTGATCGCGATTCAGGTGACGAAGGGTCTTTCGGAACTCGTCAGGACCAGTGGTGTGCTTCCTCGGACGGCTCATCAGCCAGACGAGGGCCGATCCCAACCCCGCCATGATCACAGCGCCAAACAGGAACACGAGGCTTGAGTTCATGCCGTCCCACCCGTGGCATCGGCAGAAACCGACGGGGCGGTACCAGAGGGCCACTCCAGATCATCCAGGTCGACCAGATGCTGGGCACCAGTCCCCCAGTGCTCGCCGCCATCCCATGTCTCCAACTTCCAGATGGGCACCGTGGCCTTCAACGCATCGATGCAAAACCTGCCAGCCGAGAAAGCCTCGCTGCGGTGCGGTGACGAGACGACCACCACCACCGCTGCCTCGCCGATCGGTACAGGGCCCACGCGGTGCAACATCACGACCCTTCTGACAGCCGGCCATCTGCGTCGGGCCTCGTCTGCGACACGCAGCAGCCTCGGTTGAGCAGCCTCGTCATAGGCCTCGTAGACAAGGCCGGTCACGTCTGCTCGACCTTCAGCGTGGTCACGTGCGTTCCCGCTGAAGAGGACCACGGCACCACAATCGGGTCGACCCGCCCAACGGAGGGCCTCCTCCACCGGGAGGGGTTCCTCGATGAGACCGAGCCATGTCTCGCCGTCGACTGGAGCCGTAGATGACATCGCCGTCATGGTACGACCACTGCCCGGTTGACCCACGGCAGCACGTCCTGTGAATTCAACTGGCCCACCGCACCGATGCGAGCGCCGACGAGCCTGCCTCTACGATGCCTCCGTGGACCTTCCCGAGACGCCAGAACCCGATGATGAGGATCCCTCTATAGAGGACCTGATGGGCAGCGTGTTCGGTGGCTCCTTCGGCGACATGTTCGGAGGTGCACTTGAGGCGATGAAAAAGCAGGGTGCAGACGGATCCGCCGCACGACAACTGGCTATGACCATCGCAACCGGCGGGGAGAGCGAGCCAAACGTAGACCCCACGGTCCGCATGGAGTACGAAGCTCTGGCACGGGTCGCCGAACTGCACGTCGCCGACCAGACCGGGCTCCCACCCAGCCGAACCGGGCCGGTAAGGGTCGAACCCGTTACCAGAGCCGTCTGGGCAGCCCGGAGGGTCGACGCGCTTGCGCCACTGCTCGGGCGGGTCTCAGGATCACTCCGATCTGATCCAAACTCTCGGGACCAATCCGGCCTTGGCGAAGACCCCAGCACGGCCTGGCTCTCAGGGCTGATGGACGCAATGGCCCCGCTGCTGTCGAACCTGACGACCGGCACGATGGTAGGTCGCCTCGCCGCCCGCAGCCTCGGCACCTACGACCTCCCGATACCAAGCAACCCGATGGCTCCAGGCTCCGACCAGCTGATGCTGATAGTTCCCAACATCGAGGCCTTCGCCGCCGACTGGAGCATCCCCGCCGCCGACCTACGGCTCTGGGTCTGCCTTCACGAGGTCACCCACCACACCGTGCTGACCATTCCCCACGTTGGCGACTCCCTAACGAACCTGCTCACGAACCATGCAGGCGCCTTCCGCAACGACCCCTCCGAACTCGAAGAACAACTCGGGGGAATCGACCCCCTGGCAGGGCCCGATGCAATAGCCCAACTCCAACAGATGCTCGACCCTGAGATGGTCCTCGGTGCTGTCAGGTCACCGGCCCAGGAGGCTCTGATACCCAGGATCGAATCACTTGTCGCCGTCATAATCGGCTACGTCGACCACGTAATGGACGAAATCGGAGGCCGCCTCATTGCCACCTACCCGATGGTCACCGAAGCATTGAGGCGACGCCGGCTAGAGGCAAGCAGCGCAGATCGCTTCGTCGAACGCATCCTGGGACTGAACCTCACCCAGGCACAGGTCGACCGAGGAAGCGCCTTTGTTGCAGGGGTTGTAGAGCGGGCCGGACCGGACGCCCCCAACCGACTCTGGTCAGACGAGACACACATACCCACCCCCAGCGAGGTAGATGCGCCGGGCCTCTGGCTTGCCCGAATCGATCTGGATACCACCGCTCCCGAGGTGGACGAGCCCTAGGCCTAGCCGCCCCCGGGAGGCCTGTCGCCACCATCCCGGTTCCAAAAGCCGAGCTGACCATCAGGTCCGTCGGGGTCCACGGGAGTATCCAACCTGTTGGCTGCCCTCGACCCTGCCAGGTACCAGACGAGGGCAAGACCCGTTCCAAGCGCGATCATCGCGTAACCGATCTCGAGGGGAAGGGGCACCACCACCGCGACGAACGCCCCAACCGCCCAACTCAGCTGAAAGCGACCCTCGAACCGACTGAACGTACGACCGTGGTTCGCGTCGGGGGCATCGCGCTGGACGAGCGAATCGAACGCCAACTTGGCCGCTGCCGAAGCACCGGCCACCACCACCGCCAGGACCAGCGCCCCCCTGAGTGATCCCAACCAACTCGCCACCACCCCGCCCAACATTGCCGCAACCAGGACACCGGTGATGATGCGTTCCTCGCCAGTTGTACGGCGGAGACGCGGCGCGAACCATGCCCCAAAAAGGGCGCCTGTGCCGGCACACACCAGAACAGCTCCGAAATGCCAGACGGGCGCCCCGGGGCTTCCCAAAATGTCTTGCCCACGCGCCACTCCCACGGCCGCTCCGACCGCCCTGCCCGGACCTTCCAGGCTGAGGCCCTCGTCACCGCCCCTGAACTCAAATGCCAGCAGGAACGTCATGAAGCCGACCGACGCCCGCAACATCGCCATTGCGGACGAGGCCATGAGGATCCCCGCCTGGCGAAGCTCGGCCCTCTCGTCGGCCGATGCCGGCTCTGCTGCAACAGTCACGCGCGGAAGTTGAACGGCGAAGAGGGCCGTCGTCACAAAACCCACCATCGCAGCGTTGGCAGCCCACGAGGAAGCACCAAGCATTGCCAGACCACCGATCCCGGCGCCGACCATGCCGCTGACAGCGCTCAACAGGGCCAGCTTGGAGTTGGCCTCCACCAACTCCAGATCGGACCTCACCAACTTGGGAACGACGGCGCTCTTCGCCACCGAATAGCCCTTCTGAAGAATCAGGAACCCAAACGCCTCGGGAAACAACAACAGGCCGTCAATGTGCCGCGCCATTAGGTAGGCCAAAACGGCACGGCCCAACACCGTGAACAGAATCATCCCCCTGCGACCCCCACGAATACGGTCCACGAGCGGACCGAGCAGCGGTGTCACAACGGCGAACGGTGCGATTGTGAGCACCAGATAGAGGCCCACACGCCACCGTGCTGCATCGGGATCGATGGAAAAGAAGATCGAACCGGCCAGAGCGACAGCGATCATGGCATCGGACATGGCACCCAGCGCATGGGCCCGGGCCAGCCTCGTGAACGGGCTGGCTACCGGGCGAGATGCGGGGAGATCCGCTGAGTCCACGGCCCAAGGCTACGGGGCCTGCTGTCAGGGCCGCCCAAGTTCGTACTTGTAACCCAGACCCCTGATGGTGACAATGCGTTCAGGCTTCCTGGGATCCGGCTCGATCCGGCTCCGTACCCTCTTCACGTGGACGTCAAGCGTCTTGGTGTCTCCCACGTAGTCGTCGCCCCAGATGCTGTCGATGAGCATGTCGCGGGTCAGCACACGACCGGCATTCTCGATCAGCAGGGCCAACAACTCGAACTCCCGTAGCGGCATGGTTACAACCTCACCGCGGACAATCACCTCATGACGGTCGGTGTCGACGCTCACATCACCGACAACGACCGCTGGAAGGTCGATCGGTTGCGGCAAGGATGTCGGACCCTTGAGGCTGCTTCGCCGTAGAACCGCCCGCATCCGGGCAACCAGTTCCCGCAGCCGGTACGGCTTGGTCACATAGTCATCGGCGCCGATCTCGAGGCCGACGACCGTGTCTATCTCGGCGCCCTTGGCCGTGACCATGATTATCGGGACGTCGGAGCGGGTACGAATCTCACGGCACACGTCGACCCCAGAAATCCTCGGCAACATAAGGTCGAGGAGGATCAGGTCAGGTGGCTGCCGCGCGAACGCCTCAAGCGCCGCCACCCCGTCCGACACCACCTCAACTTCGAATCCCTCCCGACGCAACCCCACATCAAGGGCGTCGGCGAAGGACTCCTCGTCCTCGACCACCAGAACCCGGATGGCAGACGTCATGCCACCACCCGCGACTCGGTCGGCAACCTGACCGTGACCGTTGTGCCACTGCCCTCGGTCGAGACGAGATCAACCTGACCACCGTGGGCATGTACGACATTGCGGACGATGGACAGACCCAGGCCCGTTCCACCGGTCTCGCGGGTCCGGGCACGATCAACCCGGTAGAAGCGCTCAAACACCCGCTCCATGTCGCCTGGGGGAACGCCTATCCCCTCATCGACCACCTCAAAGACGACACCGCCCCTGTCGGCCGCCACCCGAACAGTGACCCGACCCCCGTCGTCGGAGTACTTGACGGCATTCTCGACCAGGTTCCGCATCATGCTCACCATCTGGTTACGAATCGCCTCTAAGTGAACTCCGGACTTCGCCTCGGTGTCGATCCCCACGCCCCGCTGGAAAGCCATCGGGAGAACCCGTTCAACGACGTCAGCGGCCAGGACCGTGAGGTCAAGGAGTTCCATCTGCTCACGAGACTCTCCCTCAATCCGGCTGAGGTCCAGGAGGTCCTCGATGATCGAGCCGACCCGCTGCGACTCGGTCTCTATCCGAGTTGAGAGACGCCCCACAACCGCCGGATCGGTTTCAGCCACAAGGGTCTCAGCCAGGAGGCTGAGCGCCCCGATCGGGGTCTTGAGCTCATGGCTGACGTTGGCTACGAAGTCACGGCGAACCGACTCCTGCCGGCTCCTCTCGGTTATGTCCTCCAGGATCACGACGGCGCCCACACTGCCTTCCTCCGACCGCAGGGGTCTCGCCACCACCTCAAGGATCTTGGTGGCCGCACCCGGCGTACGTACCTGTTCCGAAGACGACCCGCCGGCAGCTGCTGCCGACAGGCGCTCCACCACAAGCCGACCCACAACCCCGTCCTCCCAGGAATCCACCAGGGCGTCGGCCGAGGTGTTGCGAAACACGGTTCTACCCGTGTCATCGGCGACGACGATCCCAAGGGGGATTACGTCGAGCACCGACTCGGTCACCCCCAACGTAGACCCGACCGAGACGTCGCCCCCTCCGCCAACCAGACCCCTCGAAACAACGCGTCGCCCCAGGAGAACCCCGAGAACGAGGGCCACCAGCACGGCCGCTGCCGTCAGCACAGTCGTCAACGCCCCTCTGAGGAGGATCCCCACCAGTTGTCGGTAGGCAGGTCCACATCAAGGGCGGTCGGCGGCGCCATGGCGCTCACGGTCGCATAGCCCTCTCGAAGCAGAGCAGAGTCGACACCGGGAGGAAGCACATCGGTCGTGGTCACCAGGTCGATGTCGATGCCAGCCGCATCGCGACCCACGATCACCGTCTGCACCCCGCCGACACCGGCAAGGCCGGCCTGCCTCAGTCCAAGGACTTCACCATGCTCGGTGTTAGGGACATTTAGGTTCAACAGCGTCGGCGTCGGCGCGTTGCCCAGCCATTCCAGCAGCGGCTCCGCAGCCCTCGTGGCCGTGGACCAGAGTTGGGGTCCGCCGACGACCTGGCTGACAGCCAGACCCGACCGGCCGAAGTACCCGCCCACCAACACAGCAGCCACGGTCGCAGAATGAAGCGTCGAACGACCCGTGTTGGGTCCGTTGTTCACCCCTGACAGCACGAGATCGGGTGGGTCCCCGAAGCCTCCCAACATCGACAGCATCACGATGAGGGCAGTCGGCGCGTGAACCGAATGGGCACTCAGATCACCGAGCATCACCTCATCGACGCTCACCCTGGAAGGGTCGGCCAGTGGGCCCAGGGCCGCCGCGGCACCACTGTGATCAAGGGCGGGCGCCGCCACCACCGGGGTCATACCGGCATCGGCGACCATTGACGCCAGAGCTGCAAGACCAGGCGAAGCAATGCCGTCGTCGTTTGTGACAAGCACCCTCATGTGGACTCCGCGCGACTCAGACCCGAGTGTCGTCGTCCTCGTCGAAGTAGTCGAGTCGGTCCACGGGCATGATCACGGCCGACGCCACGTTCAGCGAATGGGCCGTGACCCGCTTCAGGAACCGGTAGAGCAGGGCCCGGGGTACGGAGGTCAGAGCGGGTTCGGAGGAGTGGATCAGATCCCTGATGCGGCCATCGAACTCGCGTCGCAACTCGTCGCCACGCTGGATGTATGCGCGGGTGCGGTCCTCGTCTCGGACCGAGAGAATTTCGCCCAAGAGGGCAATTCGTGTCGATACCTCGTCACGGTAGGCGAGTATCCGGTCAACGTCATCGGACCCGGCAAACGACACGCCCTCCTCGGCCATGTCGAAGATGTTCTTGTTGTAGTCGCCGATCCTCTCGAGGTCCTTGATCATGTTCATGACGACCAGGACCTCAGGCGTGTCGCCACCACCGTGGACCGATGCGTGAACGACCAGGGCGCGCCTGATCTCCATCTCGGTGATGTTGATCTGACGATCGGTTCGCCGCACATCCTCGGCGACGGTCTCAACGGCGCCGCCGGTCAGGGCGTTCATAGCCAGATCGAAGGTGTGGCGGGCATCGGTAACCATTCGCTGCACCTGGGCGTCAATGACATCGAAGCCGGACTCGCCGGAGCCACGAAAGAAGCTCATGACCATAGTTGTGTGTTCCTTCCCGGAAGGTTGGGTGTTGGGTTCATCGGAGGACCATTACGACCACGAGTGGCAACACCACGAACATGCCGATCGTATAGAGAAGGGCCGCACTGCGTCGTTCGGACGCCGCTTCGGCCAGGGCTATTGCCAGGCGAATCGGAATGTTCCGCAGTGCCGACACAGGGTAGAAGAGCAGGATCCCGCTGATGTTGAACAGGGTGTGCACCACTGCCACCGTGACCGCAGCGGGGCTACCGGTGGCGAGTGAGGCCAACAGGGCCGTGACGGTCGTACCAACGTTGGCACCGAGGGTGACCGGATAGATGTTCGGCAGGGTTAGGACACCTGATGCCGCCAGCGGCACGAGAACAGAGGTCGTGATCGAGGACGACTGGACCGAGACGGTGATGACCATTCCGATCATGATCGCCACGAAGCCTGAGCCGGCTCCCAGAGCCCTGTTTATGGCCACCTCGACACGGTCCGCCACGAGCAGGCGCATGTTCCTCGTGATGTAGGCCAACGCCAGGAAGATGAAGGCCAGGCCGACGACGATCATCAACGCACCCTTCAGGTCACCGTGGGCGCCGAGATCCGACAACCAACCCTTGACCCAACCCGCCGGCATCTTGACCGCTGTCTTGAGCGGGCTCTTGAACGATGCACCCGAACTGCCAATCATCCTGTCTGTTATCCAGCCGGCCGACCCGGACAGGAAGCCGGTAAGCAACTCGATGGGCAGGAAGACGGCTACAGCCAGAATGTTGAAGAAATCGTGCACGGTTGCGGCGGCGAACGCCCGACGAAACTCATGGTCGCGACGCAGGTGACCCAGTGAGGCGAAGGTGTTGGTGACCGTCGTGCCCAGGTTGGCTCCCATGACCATGGGAACGGCGTCGTCGATCCCCACAACTCCGCTGGCTACCAGCCCGACGATCACCGATGTCGACACAGACGAGGACTGGACCAGAACCGTCGCCAGAAGGCCGACGAAGAGGCCACCAAGTGGGTTTGAGACACCCTCGAACAGACCATCAACGAAGTCGCGACCGAGGTCCTTGAAGCCGCCACCCAGCAGGCTCACCCCGGTCAGGAAGAGGTAGAGGAGGAGCAGAACCACGACGGCACGGACCGCCGTCGGGATACCACCCTGAAGCCTCCCATCAGCACGGACCCCTGACGCTGGAATCTCACTCATCTGTGACATCGCCGGCAACCTAGACACCCCATGTGGCCAAACCCTTAACGCGAGGTGAACAGAGCAGGAACCTGAAGCTCCGGTACGGGCTTTACAGCACTTTTCGGTGATCTGTGAGAGAAATAGCGCACCAAGAGCGGGAACCAACAGATTCGGGGCCGAGATGGACACGATCAGACTTCACGACAACTGGATGACCAGCGCCAGATGTGCAGACACCGATCCGTCGCACTTCTTCCCCAGCGACGGCGTAGGGGTCGCCCTGGCCAAACAAACCTGTGCCGACTGCCCGGTGGCCGAACCGTGCCTCGAGTACGCGCTCACCCACCGGGTTGAGCACGGCGTCTGGGGCGGCTGCTCCGAGCGGCAGCGGCGTCGAATCCGTAGACAACGGCGGGAGATCGCAGCCACAGCAGCCTGAACCACAAACCGGGGGCGATCCCCTCAACGCCCCCATTTCGGCAGTGGCCCCGACGTTGTCGGGGCTGCTGTCGCGCCGGGGCGACAGTGGAACCGAAGGCTCAGGCCTCCGAGTCCTCCTCGTAGCCAAGGTCCCAGGCAACCAGCACATTCTCACGCTCGGCATCTCTGTTAATGCGCTCGCGGTTCCTGCGGAACTGGGGATCGTGTGGAGGCAGCAACATCAGCCGGGCGTTGATGCGATCACGGAACGACTCGATCAGGACACGATCGCCGAAGGTGGACCTGACCTCCCAGTGGGGGGCGACTGGTCCCAGGTAGACGACGGTGACATCGCCAACAGGTGGCTGGGGCTCAAGATCGACGGCGGCGTCGGTCATGAGTCGGAGCTGGCCTCAGAATCGCCATCGGAGGCTGCATCGACCTCTTTGGCTCCCTCTGCCAGACCCTTCTGGAGTTCCTTCTGGGCGCGACCAAGGTTGCGCGCCAACTTCGGAAGTTGGCTGCCACCAAAAAGCACCACACCGACAATCAGGACGATCAGGAGTTCGTTGGTACTCAGAAATGCGAAGACGTTCATGACGGCACTCTAACCGCCTCAGACGGAGGTCGGTCAGACGGCCTGAGCAGCCGCGGCTGCGCGCTCGAGGGCACGCTGGCGACGAATGCGACGACGCTCCCGCTCGCTCATCCCACCCCAGATACCGAACTTCTCACCATTTTGCAGAGCGAACTCGAGGCAATCTGTTCGAACCACGCACGCACGACAGACGTCCTTGGCCTCGCGGGTGCTCGCACCACGCTCGGGGAAGAAGAGATCCGGATCAACACCAAGGCAGTTGGAATACTCCTGCCAATCGATGTCAAGGTCTGGTTTGGCGAATATGCCCATCTTGTTCTGCCTTCCGTCGCCCGGTCGTTCGGACGGTTGCCTGAACCCCTGTATGTGGGCCTGGCAACCGAGAGCGGTGCCAGAGGTGTAATTACAACACTGTCATTCCCCAAAAAGCAAGGGGTTTGGCAGAAAACCCTTGGTTTCCCGCCTTAGGCAACCTCACCAGCCGGCGGCCTCTCCGATCAACTGTTCTGCACGGCCAACCAGATCAACTACCGCATCGGCCAGAAACGGCGTCTCCTCGCGGGTCGGATCATCAACCTGACGGACACGAACCCCCTCGAGCATGCACGCCAACTTGAAGGTGCTCATCACGGCGTACCAACCGAGCGACTCGGGCCGCCGACCCGTCCCACCCGACCAACGGGCCACCAGTTCCTCACGACCGGGGAGACCGGGGTCGTCGGGTCGCCACCCACTCAGCAGATAACCGAGGTCCATTAGCGGATCGCCGACCGTGGCGTTCTCCCAGTCCAGAACCGCCGCCAGACGCGTCGGCTGCTCTCTCGTGAACAACATGTTGTGACGGTTGAAGTCACCGTGCATGATCCCGGACTGCGTGCCGGTCGGCCGGTTCACCTCCAGCCAGCCCGCAACACCGTCTATGCCGGGAAGATCACGCCTCCGGTAACCCTCGAGTTGACTCCTCCAACGGCCCACCTGACGCTCGAGGAATCCCTCGGGCCTACCCAGGTCGGACACACCGACAGCGTCCGCATCAACCATGGCCAACGCTGCAAGGGCGTCAACCATCTGCTCGGCCACACGACGACCGGCGGGAGGACCACCCACCTCGTCAGGCGGCGGATCCCCAACGACCACACCATCCACAAACTCCATCACGTAGAAGAACGCACCGGTCACCTCGGTGTCAGAGCAGATGGCGAGCGGTCTCGCATGTGGAACACCCGAACCGGCCAACGCACCCTGAAACCGGTACTCACGGACCATTGTCCGGTTCGCGCCTTCGACTGAGAGCGGTACAGCCGACGGCCGCCGCAACACCCACGTGGACCCGCCACGCCGCACAATGAACACCTCGTTGGACTCACCCGCCGCCACCCGCTCGAAGCTGATGCCACCACCCGGGCCCAGACCGACACCGTCGAACCACTCCCGGAGAGGTCCCACACGGAGCAGGCCAGGATACGGATCGGCCAGATCATCGCTGCTCACCTCAGCCACCGCGTGCCGGAACACGTCATGGCGGAACCGTAGTCAGCAACGGACATCGACCCGCTGTTGGCTCCGACACACCGGGTCAAATAGCGTCACCGCCGACACCGAAACAGGAGCGTGACATGCCGATCAACCCGGATGCAGCAGGAACCACAGGTGAGCCAGCCGAGTTCTCCTGGACCTCCATGGACAGCCTCCTCTACTCGCTCGGGGTCGGAGCCGGAATAACCGACCCCACCGGCTTCGAGTTGGAGTTCACCACCGAAAACAGCAGCGAGGTGACCCAGACGGCCCTACCTACCCAGGTCGTCGTAATGGGTGGGGGCAACAGGCCCGGCTTCGGCGACTTCAACCTGGCCGCCCTATTGCACGCCGAACAACACATCACCCTTCACCAACCCCTCCCAGCGGAGGGAACTGCCGTCTCGACGGGAAAGGTCGCCGAAATCTACGACAAGGGCAAGGCTGCGCTCGTATACATCGAAGCCGACGTTGCCGACACCGACGGAAACCCACTCTGGTCGGTCAGGTCAGGTCTGTTCATAGGCGGAGAAGGGGGCTGGGGAGGCGACCGCGGGCCATCCAACACCTGGGAACTACCTGACCGCCCCGCAGACCAGGTCATCTCCTACGGGACCCGTACCGACCAGGCCCTCCTCTACCGCCTCAACGGTGACCGGAACCCACTCCACTCAGATCCCACCTTTGCGGCGATGGCCGGATTCGACAAGCCGATACTCCATGGCCTGTGCACCTACGGCTTCACCGGTCGCGCTCTGCTGCACGGTGCCTGCGACTCCGACCCGAGTCGATTCATGAGCATGGGCGGACGCTTCAAGTCGCCCGTCATGCCGGGCGAGACCCTCGACGTCCACATCTGGACCGATGGCAACGACGTGTCGTTCCAGACAAGGGTCGGAGACAGGGTGGTGTTCGACAACGGCACCATGACCCGGAGTTGACCAACCGTTCCAGGCCAGCCTGACCTCCTCAGCCCCTCCCGGAGCGCGCGGACACCAGATCTCCCCGCTACCTTCTGAGGCAGGTCGGGTAGCTGCCCGACCGTCCGAGAACCCGGAGAACGAAATGGCGCAGAGCACCCGCGAGCGGTACCGGGTGGAACCGGTACGTTCCCGCAGGCGCAGTTGGCCGTTCCCGCTGAACATCTACCAGAGTGCCATCGGCCGCAAATGGGTCATGGCGCTCACCGGCATCGGCCTCGTCGGCTTCGTTCTCATCCACATGATCGGCAACCTGCACGTCTATGAGGGCCCTGCCCGAATGTACGAATACGCCGAAACCCTCCGCACCCTCGGCGGAGGTCTCGTCCCCAAGAGCCTCATCCTGTGGCTCATGCGCCTCGGCCTCACCGGAATGTTCGCACTCCATCTGCACTCAGCTATAACCCTCAAAGACATGAGCCGCCACTCCAGCGAGGACGCCGGACTAGTGAGCGGCGCCAAGAAGTACGCCGGTGGACGTGACCACATCGCCGCCACCTACGCCAGCCGCACAATGCGCTGGACCGGCCCGATAATTGCCCTCTACCTGCTCTTCCATCTGGCCGACCTGACATGGGGCTGGTGGCTGGGGCCCGACTTCGTAAGAGGCGACCCCTACCACAACGTGGCAACATCGCTGGCAAGCCTCCCGGTGGCGATCCTCTACGTCGTCGCCAACATCGCTCTGGCCCTCCACATCTTCCACGGCGCCTGGTCGATCTTCCAGAGCCTCGGCGTAAACAACCCCCGCTACAACCACCTGCGCCGTGGCCTCGCAACCGGCGTTGCAGGGCTGATCCTCATCGGCAACCTTTCGTTCCCGATACTCGCCCAGACGGGGATAATCAACGAGGACGACCGGGCATGCCCAATCAACGACAGCACGGGCCTGACCTGCCTGGCTGAAGAGGCCGAGGGCCACTGATGGATTCCCCAATCCCGTCCAACCCGGTGCTCGACTCCAAGGTCCCCGACGGACCCGTCGCCGACCTGTGGGAAAACCACAAGTTCTCCATGAACCTGGTCAACCCTTCCAACAAACGCAAGTTCGAGGTCATCGTCGTCGGTACCGGCCTCGCCGGCGCATCAGCCGCCGCGACCCTCGGCGAGCTCGGCTACAAGGTAAAGGCCTTCACATTCCACGACAGCCCGCGCAGGGCCCACAGCATCGCCGCCCAGGGCGGAATCAACGCCGCAAAGAACTACCCAAACGACGGTGACTCGGTCCACCGTCTCTTCTACGACACCGTCAAGGGTGGCGACTACCGGTCCAGAGAGGCCAACGTCCACCGCCTCGCTGAGGTGTCGGTCAACATCATCGACCAGGCCACCGCCCAGGGCGTGCCCTTCGCCCGCGACTACGGCGGCCTCCTCGACAACAGGTCCTTCGGCGGAGCCCAGGTTTCACGCACCTTCTACGCCCGTGGACAGACCGGCCAGCAACTCCTCCTGGGTGCCTACTCCTCGCTCATGCGTCAGGTGGCAGCCGGAACCGTCGAACTCCACAACAGATCAGAACTGCTCGACGTTGTCGCAAAGGACGGCCGGGCATGCGGCATCGTCACCCGCGACCTTCTCTCCGGCGATGTCACAGCCCACTCGGCACACGCGGTGGTCCTGGCGACCGGCGGATACGGCAACGTCTACTTCCTGTCCACCAACGCCATGATGTGCAACGTGACCGCAGCCTGGCGGGCCCACCGTCGTGGCGCCTTCTTCGCCAACCCCTGCTACACGCAGATCCACCCGACCTGCATCCCCGCCGGCGACGACTTCCAGTCCAAGCTGACGCTCATGTCCGAATCGCTCCGCAACGACGGTCGAATTTGGGTGCCATCAGCCGCCGACGAGAACCGCTCCGCCGGCTCCATCCCCGAGGCCGAACGCGACTACTTCCTCGAGCGCAAGTACCCGGCCTTCGGAAACCTCGTCCCCAGGGACGTCGCATCGCGCAATGCCAAGACCGTCGTCGACGCCGGCCACGGGGTAGGCCCTCTCAAGAACGGCGTCTACCTGGACTTTGCCGCCGCCACCGAACGCGAGGGCCGCGAGGCCATCGCCGCCCGATACGGAAACCTCTTCGACATGTACCAGCGCATCACCGGAGAGAACCCGTACGAGACCCCGATGCGCATCTACCCCGCCAGCCACTACACCATGGGCGGGCTCTGGGTCGACTACCACCTGATGACCAACATCCCGGGCCTCTACGCCATTGGCGAAGCCAACTTCAGCGACCACGGTGCCAACCGACTGGGAGCCAGTGCCCTCATGCAGGGTCTGGCCGACGGCTACTTCGTGTTGCCCTACACGATCGGCGACGACCTGGCCGGTCTCCTGGGCGAACCTGTCGTACCCACAGACGACCCCGTCTTCACAGACGCCATCCGGGGAGTCGAGGACGAGGCACACAGGTGGCTGAGCATCAAGGGCACCAGATCCGTTGACCACTTCCACCGCGAGCTGGGCCGCATCGTGTGGGACAACATCGGCATGGCCAGGAACGAGAGCGGCCTCAAGCGGGCACTCTCAGACATTCCCGCTCTCCGCGAGGAGTTCAACAACGACGTCCGTGTGCTGGGAAGCGCCGACACCCTGAACCAGTCCCTGGAAAAGGCCGGCCGGGTCGACGACTTCTTCGAACTTGCCGAGCTGATGGCGCACGATGCCCTGTTGCGTGAGGAATCCTGCGGTGGACACTTCAGGGAGGAACACCAGACCCCTGAGGGCGAAGCACAGCGGGACGACGACAACTTTGCCCACGTTGCCGCCTGGGAGTGGAACGGTCCCGACGCCCCCCAGACCCGCCATACAGAAGAGCTCACCTTCGACAACGTTGCGCTCTCCCAGCGCTCCTACAAGTAGGAGGCAACCGTGACGAACACGATCTCCGTCACAATCAAGGTGTGGCGCCAGAACGGTCCCGACTCGCCCGGACGTTTCGAGACCCATGCGCAAGACGTCAGCACCGATGCCTCGTTCCTTGAGATGCTGGACCTGCTCAACGAGCAGCTGAACGACCGGGGAGACGAACCCATCGTCTTCGAGTCCGACTGCCGCGAAGGCATCTGCGGAACCTGTGGCGTGATGATCAACGGCCGCGCCCACGGACCCCAGAAGGCCACCGCCACATGCCAACTCCACATGCGTGAGTTCGCCGACGGCGACGAGATCGTTATCGAGCCGTTCCGCGCAACCGGCTTTCCGGTCATACGCGATCTGGCCGTCGACCGGTCACCCCTGGACCACATCGTCGAGAGCGGCGGCTTCATATCCGTGGGGTCCGGAGCCGCACCCGACGCAAACCTCATACCGGTACCGAAGGAAGCCGCCGACGAGGCCTTCGACGCTGCCGCCTGCATCGGTTGCGGCGCATGTGTGGCCGCCTGCCCCAACTCGGCGGCACAGCTGTTCACATCGGCCAAGGTCGGCCACATGGCTCTTCTACCTCAGGGCCAACCAGAGCGGTGGAGCCGCACCGAGGCCATGGTCGAGGTCATGGAGTCCTACTTCGGATCCTGCACCAACCACGGCGAATGTCACGAAGCCTGCCCCAAAGAGATCAGCCTCGACTTCATCGCTCTCTTGAACCGTGACTACGTGAAGGCCAAGGTCAAGAACCGGGCTCTCTCCGGCCAACGCTGACCCCCCGCTCTACCTACCGTCACACCTATCCGGCCCGGATCGCCGGCACGTCCTTCGCCTCACCAGACGTTCGGCTACGGACATACCGACACTCCTGCCCTCGCCTGTCACCGCTCCCCCGGAGGGTCCTGAATCCCCGGGACCCTCTCTACGCCCAAAAGGCCAGCAGAACCGAAGGCCCCCCAGGTCAACCGAATCTGTTGTGACCGCCAGCCATTTCGTTCACCGGTTCACAAGAAACGGGCCTGCGGCTGGGTGTCGGGTATGGCGGAGGCCCCCCAGGTCAACCGAATCTGTTGTGACCGCCAGCCATTTCGTTCACCGGT
>JACNLA010000021.1:0-2244 GCA_014381745.1 Actinomycetota bacterium
CCCGACATCGGCGAGGGCCTCGAGGACGCCGAGATCGTGGAGTGGCTTGTCTCCCCCGGCGAGACCGTTGTGAGGGATCAGGCCCTCGTCGAGGTGCTGACCGACAAGGCCAGCTCAGAGTTGCCATCCCCCGTTGCCGGCACCGTGTTGCGCCTGGGCGCAGCCGAGGGAGAGCGTCTAAGGGTCGGCGAGGTTCTGATCGAGCTGGACGATGGCTCGGGCTCCATCATCAAAGAAGTCGACCCGGTCGAGGCCGTCCCCGACAAACCCGTGGTCGCCGCAGTTGTCCCTGCTGCCGTGCCGGCGGGCCGGCCCAAGGCCTCCCCTGCCACCCGCCGGCTGGCACGCGAGGCGGGTGTCGACCTGACGGGCCTCAGCGGGACAGGTCCCGGTGGTCGGATCACCGCTGACGACGTTCTCTCGGCCGGTCAGCCCGAGGTCGGCAGTGCGGCACCTGCCGCCCCGTCCCAACCTCGTGGCGACCATGGCGATCTCGGTCAGATGTCGCCCGGGCGCCATCCTCTCCGCGGTGTACGTGGTGTCGTTTCCAGGAACATGGAACGGGCATGGAGCGAGATTCCCCACATCCATTCCATGGACGAGATCGACGCCACCCTGTTGGTTGACTTCCGTCAGCGGATGCGGAACATGGACCGTCCCGGCGCCGGCTCGGTCACGGCCCTGACCGTTGCCGCAGCCGCCTCGGCAAGAGCGTTGCGCAGGTACCCGATGGTGAACGCCTTCATCGACGGAAGCCCCGGTGAGACAATCGTCGTACACGATTCCGTCAACCTGGGTATAGCCGTCGCCACCGACTCAGGCCTGGTGGTACCCGTCGTAGTGGATGCCGACCGCCTTGACCTTTTCACCCTCGCCTCGGCTATCGCCGACCTGGCCGAGCGCGCAAGATCCGGCTCGCTCACCTCTGCAGACCTCACGGGGGCCACCTTCACCATTACCAACTACGGGTCCATGGGGGGCCGCTGGGCAACACCGATCATCCCACCGGGTCAGGCTGCCATCCTGGGCCTCGGAGCCGTCGCAGACCGGCCCACCGTGGTCGACGGCGACGTGGTTGCACGTCCGACCCTGCCGGTTGTTTTGGGCTCTGACCACCGCCTCATCGACGGCGATCTGGCCTCAGCCTTCAAGGACTCGGTCACCGCCGACCTGAGAGAACCCCTGAACCTTCTGGTAGCGGGCTGAGGATCGCCAGTTGGTAGTTGGCGAGATCGCCGGATCGGTCGACATGCTCGTGATCGGCGGTGGCCCTGGCGGCTACGCGGCGGCCCTTCACGCTGCCCGACTGGGGCGCAGGGTGACCCTTGTCGAGCGGGGCTCTCTGGGAGGTACATGCCTGAACGTGGGGTGCATTCCATCCAAGGCACTCATCGAGGTGGCCGATGCCATGGCGGCACCGGGCCGGGTGTCGTCGTGGGGTGTTGCTTCGACCACGAGCCTCGACATGCCCGCAGTCAGACAGCACATAGGCGGAATCGTCGGTGGCCTGACAAGCGGTGTGAGGCACCTGCTTGAACGCTCTGGCGTGGAGATCCTGGTGGGCGAGGCACGCTTCACCCGCTCCAACAGGGTCGTCGTTGAGCACGGTGAAACGGTCGAACACCTTGACTTCAGACAGGCCATCGTCGCCACCGGATCACGCCCAGTGGAGTTGGCCGACCTTCCCCTCGACGGGGACCGTGTGGTCGGCTCCGCCGGCCTGTTGATGACCGACAGCCTTCCAGAGGAGCTGGTTCTCGTGGGCGGCGGTTACGTCGGGGTCGAGTTGGGTTGCGCCTTCGCCAAACTCGGAAGCCGGGTGACGATCATCGAAGCTGAGGCGAGCGTGCTTCCCGGTTTCGACAGGCGCACTGTCCGTGCGGTCACACGAGGCCTACGCGAGCTGGGGGTGGGGATCTGCCTGAACAGCACCGCTGTCGGCCTCGATGACACCGGCGTCTTCGTGTCCGGCCCCGATGGTGAGGCCGTCATTTCGGCGGACAGGGTGGCCGTGGTGGTTGGCCGCCGCCCAAACAGCGACCTTGTCGGGTTGGCCGATGCCGGTGCGACCCTCGATGAGCGTGGCCTCGTGGTGGTCGACCCCGGCAGACGGGCAACTGACTCGGTGTTCGCCATAGGTGACCTGACTGCGGGTCCGGCTCTGGCACACAAGGCCACCGCGGAGGCCGAGGTGGCCGCTGACGTCGCATGTGGGCTGCCCAACGCCTTTGACCCGACGTGCGT
>JACNLA010000021.1:2739-9968 GCA_014381745.1 Actinomycetota bacterium
AACCATCACGCTCCGTCATCGACCTCGGTTTCGTGGACGCCGATGATCGCCGGAGCTCAGGTGTCATCAAGTGGAACCGCTACCCGGACAGGGTGATCCCGGCATGGGTGGCCGAACACGACCTCGGTCCGCCTCCCGCCGTTGTGGAACGACTCCGTGACCTCGTGGACCTGCGCGCTTTCGGCTACCACTCTGCCGGCGACGACGTGGGGCCGGCATTCTCCCGTTGGGCCACACGGCGACACGGTTGGACACCCGACCCCGACCTGGTTCTGCCAACGGCAAATGTGCTCCAGGGCATCTGGGCGTGCGTCGAGGCCCTGACCTCTCCCGGTGACGGGATCTTGTACTCACCTCCCGTGTATCCGCCCTTCCTGGACGTGCCCCCCACGACGGACCGGCGTGCCGTCCACTGGCCGATGAGCTACACCGATACCGGATGGCACTACGACCTCGACGCCCTGTCCGCACTCCTGAAGGCTGACCCCGGGGTCCGTCTTCTGTTGCTCTGCCATCCACACAACCCGACCGGTCGGGTGCTCACCGCCGCTGATCTCACCCGGATAGTCGACCTGGCCCACGAACACGACCTGACCATCGTCTCCGACGAGATCCACAGCGACCTGGTGTACGAGGGTTCCACCCATATCCCGATGCTCACGGTTGCCGGGGCTTCGTCGCGCACGGTGACCGTCACCTCGGGTGTGAAGACATTCGCTCTCGGGGGGATGAGGTGTGCTGTCGCCGTCTGTGGAGACGACCGACTCCGGTCCGCGATTCGTTCGATACCCGCTGAGCTTCTCGGCGCTCCCAACCGAATGGGTTGTGAGGCGTCGATCACCGCCTGGGAAACGGGGTCAGGGTGGACCGACAATCTGCTGGCATTGCTTGACCGCAACAGGCGGACCCTGTTCGACCGCATTAGGGCAGAGTTGCCCGAGGTCACGATGTTCCTTCCCGAGTCCACGTTTGTGGCCTGGCTTGACTTCTCTGCCTACGACACAGGCGACCATCCGGCTCGGTGGCTGCGGCACATGACCGGCGTTGCCGGTGGCAACGGACCCAATTTTGGTCCGGGTGGTGAGAAGCACGTGCGCCTCACCTTCGGCACTTCAGCGGAACTACTCGACGAGATGGTCGACCGGATCATCACCGGCCTGAACGGTTAGGGGGTGGCAGATGTCCACCGACGACATGGTCCACGTGACCGAATGGCACTGGGGCAACAAGGAATGGTCACCCTTCTCGGCGACCGAGATGGACCGGCGCCAGGACGCCCTGCGGGTCCACATGGCCGACCAGAACCTTGATGCCTGCCTGCTGACCTCTTTCCACAACATCTGCTACTACTCGGGTTGGCTCTACTGCTACTTCGGTCGCCGGTACGGCATGGTGATCGACGCCGAAGACGCCACCACCATTTCCGCTGGAATAGACGGTGGGCAGCCGTGGCGTCGAACCCATGGAGACAACGTCGTCTACTCGGACTGGCGCAGGGACAACTACAACGAGGCCGTGAGGGGCCTGACCTCCGGCGTCAGGCGTCTGGGAGTCGAGTTCGACCACCTCAGCGTCGAGCGGTTCAGGGAGCTGGAAGCGGCCCTGCCTGGGGTCGAGTTGGTTGATGTGGGCCAACCCACCATGTGGCTTCGCACTCTCAAGTCATCTGAGGAACACGACCTGATCCGTCACGCAGCGCAGATCTGTGACCTGGGTGGTGCCGCCTGTGTCGAGGCGGTCGCTGCCGGTGTTCCCGAACAGGAGGTGGCACTGGCCACGACCGCTGCGATGGTCCGTCAGATCGCCGCCGACTTTCCCTTCGTCGAGTTGATGGACACCTGGACATGGTTCCAGTCCGGCATCAACACCGACGGAGCCCACAACCCGGTCACCAACAAGGTGGTCGAGTCGGGCGACATCCTCTCTCTGAACACCTTTCCGATGATCTTCGGCTACTACACGGCCCTCGAACGGACCCTGTTCTGCGACCACGTCACCTCCGACGAGCACCTGCGCCTCTGGGAGGTCAACGTCGAGGTCCACGAACGGGGCCTCGACCTGATTCGCCCCGGCGCCCGTTGCTGCGACATCGCTGCCGAGTTGAACGACGTCTACCGGTCACATGACCTGTTGCAGTACCGCTCCTTCGGTTACGGCCACAGCTTCGGGGTTCTCAGCCACTACTACGGACGCGAGGCCGGGGTGGAGTTGCGCGAAGACGTCGAGACCGTGCTCGAACCTGGAATGGTCGTCTCCATGGAGCCGATGATCGCCATTCCAGACGGGCAGCCCGGAGCAGGTGGCTACAGGGAGCACGACATCCTCATCATCACCGAGGACGGTGCCGACAACATCACAGGGTTCCCCTACGGCCCGGAGCACAACATCATCGGAGCCTGAATGGTTCCGAGTTGACCTGCCGCCTCCGTTGGGAAGCGGCGGACGACCGCTAGGAAGCGGCGGTCGTGGTGGTGGCCACGGTTGTGGTCGTGGTGGCAGCCGTTGTGGTTGTCTCAGCAGCTGCTGTGGTGGTTGTCGTCTCGCCTGCTGCTGTGGTCGTCGTCTCACCTGCTGCTGTGGTCGTCGTCTCGCCGGCCACCGTCGTTGTGGTTTCGCCATCGGCCGGGGCCGTGGTTGTGGTGGCGTCAGGAGCAGATGGGACACCGTCTGTCGGCAGGGCCAGATCCTGGAGGGCTGCTACGTGGGCTGCACGGGTGTTGTTTCCGTACCAGCCGTCGGCGACCACGCCGAGCACCTGCTGGAGAAGGGCTGCCTCGTCGCTGGGCCCCCACTCATAGGTGGCCACGAGGATCTCCTCCTCGTTGACGGTGCTCAGGTCAGTTGTGGTCGTGGGGGCCGGTGGGGTTGTGGCGGGTGTACCTGAAGCCCTTGTGGTGGTGGTCGTGGCGGCCGGCGCTGCAGGAGCGCGGGTTGTGGTTACCGGTGCTGCCGCTGTGGTCGGTGGTACTGCGGCGAGCAGGGAAACCTCGGTCTGGAGGTCCAGCACGTCTTCACGCAGCTGAATGATCTCAGCCCGCATGGTGTCCAGTTCGTCTGTGCTGCTCTCGAGCAGGCCACAGCCTGCACCGACCAGCGTCAGGGTCAGAAAAAGGGCGAGGGTGGTCACGGGCGTTCGCATATGCATGCGGGCAGTATTCCAGAGGAACGACCGAAAGACGAGTCACCGGGAAAAGTTCCTGAACTAGGTGCCTGCAGGACGGTTCATCGTAGTAGTGGGTAGCTCCCGTATTCCTCCACCGCATCGACCATGGCCAGGAGGTTCTCGGCGGGAACGTCGTTCATGATGGTGTGGACGGCTCCGATCATGAAGCCTCCCCCGGGTCCCAGGAGGTCGATGACCCGGCGGACCTCGCTCCGGACGTCGTCAGGTGTGCCGAAAGGGAGGATCCGATGGGTGTCGATCCCGCCGCACAGAACTATGTCGCTCCCGTGACGTTCCTTGAGGGCGGCGAAGTCCGACAACTTCCCGGAGGAAGCCTGGATCGGGTTGAGGATGTCCACCCCGATCTCGATGAAGTCCTCGATCAAGAGGGCCACATCGCCGCAACTGTGGAACAGCACCTTGGCCTTCGTGTGATCCTTGATGAACTGTATGAAGTCGGCGTGTACCGGCTTGAGGATTTCCCGGTACATCTTGGGGGAAATCATCAGGTTCTCCTGGGTTCCGAGATCGTCACCGATTTTGATGATGTCGACGTTGTCGCCCAGTTCTGCGAGGAATCGCCCCATCAGCGCCTTGCACTCTTCGGCTATGCGTTCGAGGAGTTCCCTCGCAAAGTCGGGGCGCAGCGCCATGTTCATGAGGAAGGCCTCCATGCCCTGCATTGCATGTGCCCGCTCGAAGGGAAACAGCAGCCAGGGTGTGGCCATGATGGCGAACTGGCCGTCGTCGGCCAGGCTCTGCGCCTGTTCCTTTACGTGGGTGATACGGCTGGGGTCCGACATGTCGGGCCAGCCCTCATAGCGATCAAGGTCATCTGAACAGGTGGCGTCTGGTATCGGATGAATCCCAGGGAACCAGTCTCCGGGCGTCACCTCCATCTGTCCGCCACCCCACGAGTCGAAGCAGTTGCTGTGGGGATCGCGGGCCCTGTTCCTCTCCCGCACGGCGAGCGGCTCCAGGTCGGTGACACCACGGACGTCGCTGTGGAGGCGAAGCATGGTCTCTTCGTCGATGTGGGCGGTTCCCAACTCGGGCCAGTCGTACATGTAGTCGTCGGAAGCCTCTATGCCCTCCAACTTCTTGACCTCGCGGTAGGGCTTCATCTTTATTCCGGTTGCGTTGCTGGCTCCGATCACGATTGGAACCCGGTCGGGCTCTTCGTGTTGGAGTGTGGTCAGGACGCGCTCCCGTGGGGTCATCGCCATCGCGGACCTCCACAGCAGTGCGCGGCGCCATTTCTGTGATTCCTCATCCGGGCGAACCTAGGTAGTTGCCGGATCAGCGATCAGGGTCCAAGGTCCCTGTGCGAGGATGGGGACCTGATGTGCGGTGACGCCTGCTGGGCGTGTGTGATCGCGGGTCGGTATGAACGTATTCACGAGTGGAGGAAGCAATGGGCGAGTTCGACGGCAGGGTCGCAATCATCACGGGGTCTACCAGCGGGATTGGTGAGGCCACCGCACGGGCACTCGTTGCAGCAGGAGGCAGGGTTGTCGTCAACTCCTCGTCCTCTGTCGAGGCCGGCGAGGCGCTGGCTTCAGAGTTGGGCGAGTCAGCCTGCTACCACCGCGCCGATGTGGGCAGTGAGGAGGAGTGCACCGGCCTCGTTGACACAGCCCTCGAGGCGTTCGGCCGCCTGGACATCGTCGTCAACAACGCTGGCTACACGCAGGTAATCCCCCACCAGGATCTGGATGCCGTGACCGAGGAGGTGTTCCGGCGGATCATCGACGTCAACGTGTTCGGCACCTGGTACCTCAGCAGGGCCGCTGTGCCAGCTCTGAAGGCCAGTGGCGACGGCAACATCATCAACATCACATCGATCGCCGGCCTGATCGCCGGCGGCAGCTGCATCCCCTATGCGGTATCCAAGGCCGGCATCAACCATCTCACCCGGCTCATGGCCAACGTGTTGGGCCCTGAGATCAGGGTCAACGCCGTAGCACCTGGTCTTGTTGAGACGCCGTGGACGGAGACCTGGGATGCGCTGCATGCAGTGGTCGCCGACAGGGCACCGTTGGGTCGATCGGGAACGTCGGAGGATTGCGTCGAGGCGGTGCTCGGGATCCTTCGTGCCGGCTACCAGACCGGCGACGTGGTCGTGGTCGACGGAGGCCTCACCCTGGGAGCGATCGGCTGAGGTGCAGGTCGGGGATCTCTAAGACATCGGCCGGGACAATTTGCGCGTCCCTGTCAGCGGATTCAGTAGAGGCGCCGAACCTCGTCATTGATGATGACTTCCCGCATCTCGTCGACAGTCAGGGACAACTCGCCATGCTTCACCATCGTCTCGGCCAGGAACAGGGCGTCCGAGTCGCTTGTGTCACGAGCCTCGCCCTCCCACAGCCCTGATCGGATGATGCACTTGGCACAGTGAAAGAACGCACTCGTGATGCTCACCACGAGGGCCAGCTGGGGGACGCGGCCATCGATAGCCATCGAGTCCAGCAGGTCGGCGTCGCGCACGATCGTGGCCGTTCCACGAACTCTGAGGGTATTTCTGGTTCCGGGGATGAGGAAAATCAGTCCCACGAAGGGATGACCGAGGATGTTGACGAACGTATCGGCTCTGTGGTTTCCGGGACGGTCAGGGATGGCCAGGGTCGTGGCGTCGAGCACCTTCACTAATCCCGGCGGGTCGCCCTTTGGCGAGACATCGATTGACCCCATTCCGTCGGTGGACGCAATCAGGACGAACGGAGACCGACTGATGAAGTCCCGACAGTATTCGTCGAGTTGGTCGACTTCCTTGTTCGCCACGATCCCGTTGGGTGATGGGATTACGGCTCGAAGTTCCTCCAGCGACATGATCCGGTCCGAAAACTCCATCGACGGATAGTACCGTCCATCCAGTTCTGGCCCGGACAGCACCGGGGCAGGATCGGCCACGAGTGATCCCGGCCGCACCGTGGGCACTGGGACATACATGTCTGGTGCCGGGCGCGGAGGGACTTGAACCCCCGACCCCCCATTTGCAGACCCGGACGCTTCGATTCTCCTAGCAGGCAGGACTCGAGGATGACCTGATCAATCCCGGTATCGCCGGTCTATCGACAAACACAATTTGCCACTTACCGGCAATGATCTGTGGCCGCTACGTGGATGACCTTCTCGCCTAGCTGCCTTGAACAACGACTGGCAGGTTGTCGCTCATCTCTACCGATTGAAAGCCAGTTGTTTGGAGAGGTCTGCTGCTCTGAGGGGACCTTGGTCTCTACCGAAAAATACTGGCGGGAAAGACAATTTCTCTAGAGGCGACCTGCACAACGGGCCGCCCGCGAAGAACCAAGGAGGTTCCTGATGAAGAATAGGTTTGCACGGCTCGCGTATCTGTCTCTTCTGCCCGGCGTGCTCTTCCTGGTCGCCAGCGCTGTCACCTACTCCAGGGTGCAGGAGGGATATGACTCGCTGCAAGCGTTCAGCGAGGCCCAGAACGTCACCCTGAACTACAACGAGGCTGGACAGCTGATCGATCGGGGCAGCACCGAGGGCGCCGACGCGATCCTGGCGCTGCTCACCGAGGACTGGAACTATCCAGTAGTAGACAGTGACCTCGACCCCAACAGCCCACTGGTCAACACCGGCACCGAGTACATGTACCAGATGGCGACCATCGTGTCTCATACCTTGCACGGCACACAGACCGTCATCCTTGAACAAGACGTCGAGTACAAAGGCGAACTGTTTACCGCTGGCGAGCACAAGGTCGAGGTCGACGGCAAGTACTGGACCGACTTCGACCGCCGACACCCGCTCGAGGGACCCGCACGAGACTTGGCCTGGAGTGGCACGGTGCACGGCTTGGTCGGTGAACTCGGTGTCGGAACCGTCACCCACTCGACTCTGCAGTTGGGCCTCGGCCTCGCTGCAGTGTTCGGCGCACTCGGTTTGACCTTTCTCCTCACTGGGGCCGGCGTGATCTGGGTCACAAAGGCCGACAGCTGACCTATCCCCAAGCCTCACCGGGAACTCAACAGACCGATCTGGCCTACGGTGTATTGGGTGGGCGCGGAGGGACTTGAACCCCCGACCCCCTCCTTGTAAG
>JACNLA010000023.1 GCA_014381745.1 Actinomycetota bacterium
GCACCAGGGCCAGGTCGGCGGTTGAAGCACCGGTGACCATGTTGCGCGTGTACTGAATGTGCCCGGGGGTGTCGGCGATTATGAACTTGCGCCGTGGCGTTGCGAAGTAGCGGTAGGCCACGTCGATCGTGATTCCCTGCTCACGCTCGGCCCGGAGGCCGTCGGTGAGCAGCGCCAGGTTGGTGTACTCGTTGCCCATCTGTTGAGACGTGCGTTCCACGGACTCCAACTGGTCCTGGAAGATGGACTTGGTGTCGTAGAGCAGTCGGCCGATGAGCGTGGACTTACCGTCGTCGACGCTGCCGGCTGTTGCAAAGCGGAGGAGTTCCATCAGAAGTACCCCTCCTTCTTACGGTCCTCCATGGCGGCCTCGGAGACTCGATCGTCGGCACGGGTTGCGCCCCGCTCGGTGATCCTGGTGGCCGACACCTCCTCTATGACCTGATCGATTGTGGTGGCAGCCGACTCCACGGCCCCGGTGCAGCTCATGTCGCCGACCGTGCGGTAGCGCACCCGTCGGATCGCTGCATGCTCGCCGGGGAGTTGTTCAACAAAGGGGCTCTCCGCCAGCAGCATCCCGTCGCGCTCGAACACGGGACGATCGTGTGCGTAGTAGACGTCCGGGATCTCCACACCCTCGCTCTGGATGTACTGCCAGACATCCAACTCGGTCCAGTTGGAGATCGGGAACACCCGGATGTGCTCACCGCGGCGGATGCGGCCGTTGTAGAGGCTCCAGACCTCGGGACGCTGGTTCTTGGGATCCCACTGGCCGAACTCGTCGCGGAACGAATACACGCGCTCCTTGGCACGGGCCTTCTCTTCGTCTCGCCGGGCACCGCCGAACAGGGCGTCAAAGCCGTGCTCGGCGACGGCATCCAGAAGCGTCGTGGTCTGGAGGCGGTTGCGGCTGGCCCTGGGGCCGGTCTCCTCTGTGACCCTGCCCTCGTCGATCGACTTCTGTACAGAGGCCACGACCAGGCGGGCGCCGGCGTCGGCAAGGCAGCGGTCCCGAAACTCGATCACCTCGGGAAAGTTGTGGCCGGTGTCCACGTGCATGACCGGGAAGGGCAGGCGTGCCGGAGCGAACGCCTTGACCGCCAGGCGCAGCATGACTATCGAGTCCTTGCCACCCGAGAAGAGCAGGCAGGGACGTTCGAACTCGGCGGCCACCTCACGGAACACGTGGATGGACTCGGCCTCGAGATACCCGAGGTGGCTGAGCTCGTAGGCGGTTGCTGTCATGGAAACCCCGGAAGACGGGCGATACTCGTGCCTAGATCGTATTGGCGACGCTACCGACATCACCAACACTCACCTAGACAGACCAGGAAGCACACCCGATGGCCACACCCGACGACCACGTGCTGGCAGAGGCCCTCGCCACTCAGGCCGGCGAACTCCTCCTGGAGGTACGCGACCGGCTGGTCAGCGAAGGCGCCGAAGCCGGGGACCTACGGGAACAGGGCGACCGACAGGCCCACGCCTTCCTGATGGGGTCGCTGGCGAAGATGCGTCCTAACGACGCTGTGCTCTCAGAGGAGGGAGCAGGCCACAAGATCCACCCGGACCGCTCCGAGACTGAGAGGGTCTGGATCATCGACCCCCTTGACGGGACCCGCGAGTTCAGCGAGCCACCACGCAGCGACTGGGCGGTGCACGTTGCCTTGGCCGAGGGTGGGCTGCCGACGGTCGGGGCCGTTGCCCTGCCCTCTCTGGGGGTGACGCTCGCAACGGGAGTGTCGCTGGGAGCGGCCACGTTGTCACCGGTTCCCGAACGGCCGCGGGTGGTTGTGAGCCGAACCCGACCTCCGGCCGAGGCGCTTGCCGTGGCCGAGGCACTTGCTGGCGTGCTCGTCGAGATGGGATCGGCCGGAGCCAAGGCCATGGCCGTGGTCCGCGGAGAGGCCGACGTCTACGTCCACTCGGGTGGCCAGTACGAGTGGGACAACTGCGCTCCGGTGGCAGTTGCCGCGGCGGTCGGCCTCCACACCTCGCGCCTCGACGGGTCGCCTCTCAGCTACAACCACGCCGACCCGTACCTTCCCGATCTGGTGATCTGCCGGGCCGAGTTGGCCGATGCGGTGCTGGCCACCCTGTTGGACCGGGCCGGCCCGGCCACCGGCTGAGACCCGTGCGCCTCGTCATCGCCCGCTGCACCGTCGATTACGACGGACGCCTCAGCGCCCACCTGCCTGAGGCCACCCGCCTGCTCATGGTCAAGGCCGACGGATGCATAGCGATCCACGCCGACGGCGGTGCCTACAAACCCTTGAACTGGATGACCGCTCCGAACACGCTGACCGAGGAGGACGACTGCTGGGTCGTGCGCAACCCCAGGGGAGAAACGCTCACGATCACCATCCACGAGGTCATCAGCGACACCGACCATGAACTCGGCGAGGACCCGGGTCTCCAAAAGGACGGCGTCGAGGCACACCTCCAGGAACTCTTGGCAGCCGACCCCACGTTCATGGCCGATGACCTGCGCCTCGTCAGGCGGGAGTACCCCACAGCCATCGGCCCGGTGGACCTGTTGTGCCGCGACGCAGACGGCATTGCGGTCGCCATCGAGGTCAAGCGCCGGGGCGAGATCGACGGGGTCGAACAGCTCACCCGCTACCTGGACTTTCTGAACAGGGACCCGATGCTCAAGCCGGTGCGCGGCATGTTCGTGGCCCAGGAGGTCAAGCCACAGGCGAGGGTCCTGGCCGACGACCGTGACATCACCTGGTTGGAGGTCGACTACGACGACCTGCGGGGTATCGAGTCAAACGAGCTGAAGCTGTTCTGATGCGAGTTGACGTAGCGGTGGTCGGTGGTGGGCCCGCGGGGTCAGCGGCTGCCACCATCCTGGCCCGTGCGGGGCGCTCTGTGCTTCTCATCGACAAAGCCACCTTCCCCAGGGAAAAGTGCTGTGGGGATGGCCTGACCACCCTGGCGCTGAGGCTCTGTGAGCAACTGGGGCTGAAACCGGACCAGATCTCCGGTTGGCAGCCAGTGGACGGGGCGGTGATGCACTCGCCATCGGGCTGGGCAACCACGTTCCCACTCCCCACCGGCTCTGGGCAGTTCGCCGCCGTCGTACCCAGAGCTGAGCTGGATGCTGCGCTGCTGGACCTCGCCGACACGGCCGGTGCAGACGTCTGCCAGGACAGCGCCCTGACTGAAATACAGACCGACGGCGGCTCAGCGACCCTTGCGGTCGACGGCATCGGCGAAGTGACAGCCGGTGCTGTCGTGGCGGCGGACGGAATGTGGTCGCCCACCAGAAGGGCACTGGGGCTCTCAGATGACGGCTACCGGGGCGAGTGGCACGCCTTTCGGCAGTACGTGTCCGACGTGGGCCCAGCTGCTGCCGACCTGCACGTCTGGTTCCAGGCCGACCTGCTGCCCGGTTACGCCTGGAGTTTCCCCCTGCCCGACGGACGAGCAAACGTGGGCTTTGGCGTTCTAAGGGGTGGACGCATCCCCATCGGTGAGACCGGTGCCATCTGGTCCGGCCTGCTGGAGCGTCCCGAGATCCGGGAGGTCCTCGGGGCGTGTGCCGTTCCAGTGGGTCGCCACACGGCGTGGCCGATCCCCGCACGGATCTCCTCTGCGGTGCTCGACCACGGGCCGGTGCTGTTCGCCGGCGACGCCGCCGGTGCGACCGACTCTCTCACCGGTGAGGGGATCGGGCAGGCACTTCTCACCGGAACGCTGGCAGCAAAGGCGATCCTGGCCGGTGGCCCACCTGACTCGATCGGGTCCCGGTACAGACAGGTTGTGAGACGGGATCTGGTGGCCGACCATCGCATGTCAATGGTGCTGCAGCGCCTCATGTCAAATGCCATGACAGCCAACGGTGTCGTTCGACTGGCTGGAGCCACCGCTTGGACGAGGCGCAACTTTGCACGGTGGCTGTTTGAGGACTACCCGAGGGCCCTGCTGGCCACGCCGAGGCGTTGGCGCCGGGGAGCTCTCAGCCAACCCGGGACCTACCGCCCGTAGGCTTGTCTCCCATGGTCACGACTCCAGAGCCGGAGAGGCCCCTCCACCTGGTTGTCGACGGCCCAGAAGAAGCCGGCGAACCGCCGGAACCAGCCGAACCCGGCCACCCTCTCGGCAAGGTGGGCGTGGCCCTTGACGATGCCGTCGACAGGCTCTGGGAGCCACTCCGTGGGAACCCGCTTGCCGACCGGATCTTCTACACCGCCAGCGAACTTGGTGACTTCAGCCTCATCTGGCACATTGCCGGCACCGCCCGGGGCCTCACCACACGTCGCGGCCACCGTGAGGCAGCCCGCCTGGCCCTCGCCCTGGGGCTCGAGTCGGCACTGGTCAACGGCGCCGTCAAGTCCCTCTTCCGGCGCGAGCGGCCCCTCCACGAGGAGGAGCGGCCCCACAACCTGAGGCAGCCTCTCACGAGCAGCTTCCCCTCTGGACACGCTTCGGCTGCGTTCATGGCCGCGACCCTGCTCTCGGAACGCTCGAGGGTGAAGCCCCTCTGGTACGGGCTGGCCGGAGTTGTTGCAGCGTCGCGGATCCATGTGCGTATCCACCACGCCAGCGATGTGGTGGTGGGCGCCGGGGTTGGCCTGTTAATCGGACGCGCTGTCCGAAAGGCCGTTCGGCTATCTCGCTGAATCAGGCCGGAAGGGCCTGACACTCGGCCCGTTGGCCTAGTTGGCGGAAGCGGCCTCTATCGCAGCGTCGCTCGTTGCCAGCAGAAGGCGAAGGTCGAGCAGCAGGTCGGCCACCTCGGAGGACGCAATGAGCTCACGGCTCTTAGTGGTGCCGAGCCCGCGGTCGATGATGGCCTTGATCTCGTCGATCGTTGCTGTGTCGAGCGTCTCGGTCACTGCCATCTCCCTTCGGGTTTCTCAAGTCTGCCTGCTGTGTGAATCCCACACTAGACGCTCCCCCGCACTATCCGCGCCCAAATCAGACTGTCACACCCTGTCTTCATACTTGAAACATGAACGAACAACTCAAGCTCACCAGGCCCACCAAGAGACAGATGGCATGGCCCCGGCACCGCTCAATGAACGAACGCACCCGTCAGATCGGTCTGGCTGGTGTTGCCGAGGCCCGGGCGCTGCTGGACAGCCACCCAAGGTCTCGTTTCGAGCGGCTTGTATCACCATCGGAGTCCAGCCCCGACAGGGACGACGCTGCCCCCGACATGCAACGTGCAGCTTGACTGTGGCAGATGCGGTCATGGCCGTTCGGCTGTTCCGATGAAGGCCACCGCCCTGGCGTGTATGGCCATGCTCCTGATGCTTCCTGCCTGCTCGACCGACCAACTCCCATCTGACGGCCTCGGCACGGTGGTCGGCGTAATAGACGGCGACACCGTGGTTATCGATCTGGCCGGCACCGAGGAGATAGTCAGGCTTCTCGGCATCGACACCCCCGAGACCGTGCATCCCGACCGTCCACCTGAATGCTTCGGGTCCGAGGCCTCCAGCCGCATGGCACTGTTGCTTCCACCCGGGACAGCTGTTCTAGTGCAGCGCGATGTCGAGGCCAGAGACCGCTACGGACGCCTTCTCGCCTATGTGGAGCGGCTTTCGGACGGGTTGGCGGTGAACGCCTCCATGGTTGAACGGGGCTTCGCCTCGTCGCTCCACATTTCCCCCAACGACGGGCTGCGTCGTGAGCTGGCCGCCGCCGAAAGCCGTGCACGGGCAGCAGCGCTGGGCCTCTGGTCTGCCTGTGGCGGACCCCACGAGCCGCTTTCCTGATCTGTGCAGCCCATACCTGGAGTACCGTTCCCTCTGTGAGGACGCTCGCAGAGGCACTCGGCCACGGGCCCGACGAAAGGTTGCTGGTGCTGACCGCCGACCAGCTCGGCATGTGCCACGCCTCCAACCTTGGCGTCTACGAGAGCCTCCGTTCCGGCTTGGCAACCGGAGCTTCCCTCATGGTTCCCGGACCATGGTCTCGCGAGGCCGCCTACCACTACCGGGGCGAGCCCGTCGGCGTGCACCTGACGCTCAACGCCGAGCTGGACTGCTACCGGTGGCGACCAATTACCCACGCCCCATCGCTGCTTGACGGCGACGGCGGCTACCCACGCACCGTCGACGACCTCTGGGACCACGCCGACCTGGAGGAGGCCCGGCGTGAATGCCGAGCGCAGCTGGAGCGGGCGATCCTCTGGGGCTTCGATGTGAGCCACATCAGCTCGCACATGGGGGCGCTCCAGAACCGCCCCGAGTTCTTTGACATCTACCTTGAGCTGGCGCTCGACTTCAACCTTCCGATGAGGCTCGAGGGTGCTTCCGCCGAGGCCACCGCCGGCTTTCCGTTCCGTTCCCTCGCCGCCGAGGAGGGCATCCTCACAGTCGACCACCACCGGCTCGAGAGGCTGGCTGACCCCGCTGCCATAGAGCGCTCGGCCATGGAGTTGTTGCCAGGGGTGACCGAGTTGGTTGTGGAGCCGGCAGACGACACTCCCGAGCTACGGGCCCTGTGCCACGGCTGGGGTAGGCGCGTCGAGCACCGGGACCTGGTCTGTGACAACTCCGAGCTGTGGTCCGACGTGGACCGTGGCGACGTGACCCTCATCAGCTGGCGTGACATCCGCGAGGCACAGCGGGCCGGAACCTGATCTCCCCTGGTTCGGCTATTCGAACCGGGTCTCGGCAACCAGACCAGCCAGCGAACTCGCCCACGAATCACCGGCGAACAACGGTCGCAGCCCATACACGTAGGCCTCGTAGTCTCCCTCGACCTTGCACTGACCCGTCATGAATGCGACGTCGGGGTCCAGCTCACCCCGGATCCAGGCCACTGCCTCCGGATACTTCCACGTGACCGTGGCATCTGAGTCGCCCGGCTTGCCGGGGAGCACATCGCTCACGCCACCGTCGGCCACGGCAATGCGGAACTCCACCCGGCCCAGTGGGGTGCTGGTGACCACGAACCTGACGGTGCCGTCCACCCCGCTCTGTTCGGGAAGCCCCGCTGAAACCGTCGCCAGCTCTGCCAGCCATTCCTCTGACAGGAACTGTGTCATCTGGTCTTGTCCATCAGGGCCTCGCCGTCGGGGGGCCTACCGCCGACGCCCCGGTGAGCAACCGCGTTGATCTCGTCGGCGGACATGGTTCTGATACCCGCGAACAGGTCATCCTCGACCTTTCCGTCGACAGGACCACCCACAAGAGACTGCGCCAGCACGTAGTCGTCGTAGGGGTGGACGGTCCTGGCCACCTCATCGGGAAGCCCGAACCAGAACGGTGACTCTGGATCCACCTGGGTGGCGTGTGCGAGAAGGGCATCGCGTCGGACGTCCCAGTAGTCGCCGACGGGGACCTGCGTGGTTATGAGGTGGTCCTGAGAGGGGCGCTTGAACCACCACTCGCTGTAGGGCGACTCGATTCCCAACTCCAGGTGCTTCTTGTGGAGCCCTTCGATTCGGGCACGTGACCAGGTGGTGAAGTAGAGCTTCAGCGGATGCCACGGCTCGCCGGTGCCGATACAGCACTCCGGGTCTCCGGCCACCTCGAAGGCTGGAACGGAAATGTCATGCACCTGGAGGTGGTCGGGGTGGTTGTAGCCGCGGCGGTCGTCCGGGTAGGTCACGATGACGTGTGGTCGGACCCTGCGTATGACCTCAACCAGCCTGTTGATCGCCTCGTCTGGGCTGGCGTTGGCAAAGGCATCGGGATGGTTGTTCTCCTCGGAGTCAGGCATGCCGGAGTCGCGGTAGCCCAGCATCACGACCTCGTCGTAGCCGATGATCTCTGCGGATTTCTCGAGCTCCGCGGCCCTCACGCCGACGAGGTCTTCCCTCACCTCAGGCGTGTCCATGACCGGGTTCAAGATGTCGCCCACCTCGCCACCAGTGCAGCAGACCAGGACACAGTGCACGCCCTCGCCGTGACAACTGGCGACGGTCGCCGCACCCTTGGACGCCTCGTCATCGGGGTGGGCGTGGATCGTCATGAGCCTCAGTTCGGGCTCAGCCGGGTTCCCCATGGACGGACACGGTAGCGGCGGCTACCGCCTGCGCTGCACGCTTTGGCAGGTCCCGTAGTACGTTGCTGGCTGGAGCAGAGTTCGCCCATCCGGATGGACCGCGTAGGCCCCACGAGAGGAGCCGTCAGGTGGAACCCGAGGTCTGGCGCTGGATATGGCTGGTTGCATCGGCCACCTTCGTGGTAGGCGAGATCGCAATGGCCGGAACCTTCTTCCTGCTTCCATTTGGCGTTGGTGCAGCTCTTGCAACCGTCGTGGCATTCTCTGGCGCCGCCGCGTCCTGGCAGTGGCTGACCTTCGTCGTGGTGTCAGGCGGTTCGTTCGCCGCCGTACGCCCACTCGCCCGACGCCTCGAACGCGGTGGCAACCCCGTAGGCGTGGGTGCCGGGCGCCTCGTGGGCGAGACCGGCATCGTGATCACCGACCTGACACCTGACCCGGAGCAGATGGGCGTTGTCCGCATCGGGCGCGAGGAATGGAACGCCGAGACCACCAACCAGAGCCACCTTGCTGAAGGCACACGCATCGAGGTGGTCCAGATCGAGGGCACCAGAGCCGTGGTAAGGCCCATCGATTAACACACTGCACCGTGCTGGTCCGGTTTGGCCGGACCAGCACAACCAACAGAAACGAGATCAACAACATGGCAGCAGCAGTAATCGTCCTCGTGGTAATCGCCTTCGTCCTGTTCGTGTTCGCCGCTGCGGCGATCAAGATCGTCAGACCCTTCCAGCGGGGGATCATCGAACAACTGGGTAGGTACAAGACGACAACCGACCCGGGCCTGAAGATCATCATCCCGGTGATCCAGTCGCTGATCCGGGTCGACATGCGCGAGCAGGTCGTCGACGTGCCTCCCCAGGAGGTCATCACCAGGGACAACGTGACCGTCACCGTTGATGCCGTCATCTACTACGAGCCAACTGACGCCCAGCGCCTCGTCTACAACGTGGCCAACTTTCTGATGGCCATCACCAAGTTGGCCCAGACAAACCTGCGGAACGTGATCGGAGAGATGAGCCTCGATCAGGCTCTCACGTCGCGCGACAACGTGAACGTCTCGCTCCGCGAGGTTCTCGACGACGCCACCGACAAGTGGGGTGTGCGGGTTGTGAGGGTCGAGATCCAACGGATCGACCCGCCGGGCGATGTCATGGCGGCAATGCACCAGCAAATGAAGGCGGAGCGCACCAGGCGGGCAGTGGTGCTCGAGGCCGACGGTGTCCGCGAGGCATCGATCACGCGTGCCGAAGGTGAGAAGCAGGCAGTGATTCTGGCATCAGAGGCAATCAAACAACAGGCCATCCTGGAGGCCGAGGGCGAGGCCCAGGCCATTCAGGCGGTCGCCGACGCCGAGCGCTACAGGCAGTTGACGGTTGCAGAGGGTGAGGCCGAGGCCGTACTCAAGGTCTACAGCGCCATCCACGAAGGCGACCCCACACCGGACCTGATCGCCATCAAGTACCTGGAGGCCCTGGGTGAGATCGCCGACGGCCAGGCCACCAAGATCTTCCTGCCCGCCGAGCTGAGCTCGACCATGGGCTCGCTCGGTGCCATAGCCGAACTCTTCAAGGGAGATGAGGCCTAGTTCCCAGCGGGCACCAGCTCGTCTTCGCCCTCTTCCTCCTCGACCAGGTCCCAGCCGCAGAGACGGGCCAGCAGCGCACGACCTTCGTCGGGTCCGCTGGCGATGAGTTCGTTGCCCGCCTCGAGGCGCACGGGCCCACGGGGCCGGTACACGTAGCCGCCCCCGCGGCGAACGGCGAGAACCGTGAAGCCGGGTTCAATGTTGAGCTGGAGGTCCGAGAGGGTGGCGCCGTCCACTGCTGAACCAGCGGCAACGGGATAGCGCACCACGACCTCGTCGGCCTCGCCCAGGGCGATGCCGAGGATGGGGTGGAGCTCCTCTTCCTCCTCGATGAGCCACACCATGGCCTGAGCCTGATCGCCGATGTCCTCGGCGGCCTCGGCCAACTGGAGCACACCCAGCAGCTCCGAAGGGTCGAGGTCACTGCCGGCCGACCGGAGCACCCAGAGCTCCAGATGGTTCTTCATCTCGTCGAGACGGTCCTCGAGGTGTCGCACCTCGGCAGCGAGACCCCGGTCTGCCAGAACCAGGGCGCTGTAGGCGAGGCCGACGGCGGCCTCGGAGAGGTTCTTCATCTCGACGAGCACGTCGACGGCCCGGTCCAGATCGGTGAGGGCCTCTCCCTCTATCGCATGCGGCGGCTCCCAGACCGGTGCAGCGGCCAACTCACGGAGGCGGGTGATGCCCTCGGGTGAGCCCCGCAGGAACAGAACATCGTCTGGCACCAGGACCGTGTCGCCGTCGACATCGGTGATCCACTGCCGGCCCCGGCGGACCGCCATGACCCGCATTCCGGCCTGGATGGTCAACTCCAGGGCCTCGAGCGGCCGGTGTGCCATATGGGAGCCCTCGCGTACGAGGACCCGGTGCGACACCTCCTCGGCATCGGACAGGTCGGCGACAAGTTGTTGCGGTATCCCGAGGCGGCGCGTGACGATGCGTGAGATATCCACGGCATCGTTGGCGATGCGCTCGATGGCGGACACCACCTGCAGCACCGACGACATCCCCTCAGCCTCACGCGGGCTACGGGCGGCCAGAACGCAGACGGCGCGCATGTCATGCACCATCTCGCTCATCTGGGCCTCGAGCTCGTCGACCTCCTCGGCCATGTCCGGATCGTTGAAGTAGACCGATGCGTAGGCGAGGTCGACCATCAGCTCGGATGTGTCCTTGGCCTCGGCAAGCATGGCCCGCAGGTTGCGGGGTCTGTCGTCCATTAGTTCCTCGTTGAATGTATGGGGTGAATGGTACGCCCACCGGGTCGGTGGGTATTGGGGATAATCAAATGATGCGTGGCAGGCATGTTCACGCCACCCCCACGGCGACCATCGCCAGGATCAGGGTGAAGGCACCGGCCAGGTCCAGCGTCGAGGTGACAACCGGGATGCCGTAGGTGTCTGGGTCGAGCCCGAAGCGGACGGCCGCCATGGTCGTGTAGTAGGCGACAACGATCACGAAAAGGGTTGCGGCGAGGCCCCCGAGGAGGGTCAGGGCCAGCAGATCGCCGAATCCCGGTGTGGTCTGGCCGGTGGCCTCGGCGGCCAGGTGGGCAACCACAGCCGCCAGCAGGAACACCGGGACTGCCAGAGCTACAAGGCTGCGCATGTCCCTCAGGCTGGAGCGGCTGGGCAACGGTGTGGCGTCATCGAGGCCCAGGTGGAACTGGGTGGACAGACGGCTGGAGAGGATGCCGCCCAGGGCCCCGGCAACACCCAGGAAGGCGGGAAGCAGGATCAGCACGGCCTCGGCGGCCAGCAGGTCCTCGAGGCGCCTCTCCACGGTGACGCCGGCAACAAGGTCCAGAAGGGCCGCTGCAGCCAGGACCGGGACCGACTGGCGGACGATGCTGCGAAGCTGCTCGCGGCGACTCCTCCATGCGGCAATCAGGGCAACCCCGCCTGTGACAGTTGCGGCTGCGCCTACCAACCCGGTCACGCCGCTGCGGCCGGCCACGGATGCCGCCAGAACGAGGGCAGGCACGGTCGCCAGGTCACCGAGGGTGCTGACGAGGGGCGCCATCACGTTGTCGAGGTCCCACCCGAAACGAACCGAGCCGGCGGCCAGACCCATGGTCACCAAACCCACCCCCACCGATGCCAGGAGGCCACCCAGAACCGACACGACCACGAAGTCGGCGAGTGTCATCGTGGGGCTGATTCCGAACACGATGGCCGTCCCCTTGGCCATGACGGCCAGCACGACGCTCAGGGTCAGGGTCAGAACGGCAGCAGCCGTCAGGTTCTGGATGACGACCCCTTCAGAGTGCAGACCCAGCCTGAACGTTCCAGCGTGGACGGCTGTTCCCAGCCTGCTGCCCATGGCGCCGAACACGTTGCCCCTCAGGGCAATGGCCCCGGGCACGAGCAGCAACAGACCGGGCAGGTCCCGCAGGGTGTCGTCGGCAGATGCCAGGACCAGGCCACCTGCGGATGCGGCCAGCACCCCGATCAGGAGCGCGACGAACCGCTGTCTGGTGTCAGCCGACGGTGCGGCTACAGGGGCGCGGCGCGCTGTACGCATGGCACCAGTGTGGTCGCCAGCCCGCCCGCCAACGGCGCATTTCGCCAGATTGTCCGCCACCCCGCGTCAGCGGAAGTCTCTGGCCCTGGCCGGGCTGGCCAGCGGCAGGGGCTCCAGGCGCTCGGCCACCACGTTGACGACGCCGTCTGCCACCTCGGCCCTGCCCCTAACCAGGAGGGCCACCGCCCCTGCCGCCGCCTCACGATGGTGGGCCCAGCAACCCTTCGAGACGATCACGTTGACGAGGCCTGTCTCGTCCTCGAGGTTCACAAAGGTGACCCCTCCGGCGGTGGGTGGCCGCTGACGGTGTGTCACCACGCCGGCCACCACCACCCGCTGACGGTCTGCCACCGACGCCAGGTCGGCTGCGGTGAGCACCCCCTCGGCTGTCAGGCGCTCCCGTACGAACCTGGTCGGGTGGCCGTCGGGCGACACCCCCGTGGCCCAGAGGTCGGCCCGGGCGGTATCGGGTTCTGAGAGCCCGGGCAGCGGCGGAGGCTCCACCCCGGTCACGATGCCCGGCAGGCGATCGGCACCCGAGGCTGCCAGGGCCCCCGCCGACCAGAGGGCGGAACGGCGATCGACATCGAAGCACCCGAAGGCCCCTGCGGTGGCAAGTGCCTCCATGACGTCGCTACCGGGACCTATCCGGCGCTGCAGGTCCTCGATGGAGCGATAAGGCCGACCGGCGGTGATTCTCTCGGCCAGGTCGTCTCCCACCCCCCTCACCGATCCCAAGCCCAGCCTGATCACAGGGCCCTCTCCCTTCATGGAGGCATCCTCCAGGGTTGCCCCCGCACCGGACAGGTTCAGGTCGGGGGTGCGTACCTCCACACCGTGGCGACGGGCGTCCTGAACCAGGGTGTGGGGGGCGTAGAACCCCATGGGTTGGGCGTTCAGGAGGGCTGCACAGAACGCCGCCGGGTGGTGGAGCTTGATCCAACAGCTGGCATACACCAGGTGGGCGAAGGACACCGAGTGGCTCTCGGGGAACCCGTAGTCGGAGAATGCGGCCAGCTTCTCCCAAACCTCAGCGATGGTCTCCGGCTGCACGCCCCGCTCGGCGGCCCCGGCCCGGAAACGCTCCTGCAGGGCGGCCATGCGTTCACGGCTGCGCTTGGAGCCCATGGCCTGGCGCAGGCGGTCGGCCTCGGAGGCGGTGAACCCGGCCACGTCCATGGACAACTGCATGAGCTGCTCCTGGAACAGCGGCACCCCGAGGGTTCTGGACAGGGCCTTCTCGCAGAGGGGATGCGGGTAGGTGACCGGTTCACGGCCGTTGCGGCGCCGGATGTAGGGGTGCACCGACCCGCCCTGGATGGGGCCGGGCCGAATCAGTGCTATCTCGACGACCAGGTCGTAGAAGCAGCGGGGCCGCAGCCGGGGCAGGGTGGCCATCTGGGCCCGGCTCTCGATCTGGAACACCCCGATGGTGTCGGCGGCACAGACCATGTCGTAGACGGCGTCCTCCTGGGGGAGCCGGGCCAGGTCCACCTGTACGTCCTCGTGGGCGGCGATCAGGTCCACGGCCCCGTGGAGGGCGCTCAACATGCCGAGGCCCAGCAGGTCGAACTTGACGAGGCCCACGGCGGCACAGTCCTCCTTGTCCCACTGAAGGACGCTGCGGTCGGCCATGGTGGCCCACTCGATGGGGCACACCTCGGCCAGGGGGCGGTCGCAGATGACCATGCCGCCCGAGTGGACACCCAGGTGCCGGGGGGCGTCGCACAGCTCGTCGGCCATCTTGGCCACCAGTGCCGGGACTCCCCCGGTGTCCCCCACCCGGGACCTGCGCTCCAGCCCCTTTGCAAACGCGTCCTGTTGACCCTGCGCGTAGCCGAGCGCCCTGGCCACGTCGCGCACCGCCGAGCGGGCCCGGTAGGTGATGACGTTTGCCACCTGGGCGGTGTGGCGCCTCCCGTAGCGGCCGTAGACGTACTGGATGACCTCTTCGCGGCGACCGCTCTCGATGTCGATGTCGATGTCGGGCGGCCCGTCGCGCTCAGGTGACAGAAAGCGCTCGAACAACAGGCCCAGGCCCACAGCGTCGGCGTTGGTGATGCCGAGGGCGTAGCAGACCGCCGAGTTGGCGGCCGATCCGCGACCCTGGCAGTAGATGTCGGAACGGCGGCAGAACTGGACCAGGTCCCAGACCACGAGGAAGTAGCCGGCAAACCCCAGCTGCCCGATGACGGCCAGCTCGTGGTCGACCTGCTTCCAGGCCCCGGAAACCCGCTCGGACCCCCGAGGCCCGTAGCGGTCGGCGGCACCGGCCTCGGCGAGGCGCCGGAGGTAGCCGATCTCGTCCAGCCCATCGGGGCACGGGTAGGGAGGCAGGTTGGGGGCTATCAGCTCCAGGTCGAAGGCGCAGCGGTCCCCCAGTTCGGCTGCAGCCTCGACCACGCCGGGGAAGCGGGCGAAGCGGCGGGCCTGCTCGGCCCCGGAACGCAGGTGGGCGCTGCCGGCCGCCGGCAACCAGCCGTCCAGTTCCTGAAGGGAGCGGCGGGCCCGCACGGCGGCCATGACGGTCGCCAGGCGGCGGCGGGAGAGGTTGTGGTGGTGGACGTTGTTGGTGGCCACCGCCGTGACCCCGGCCGACACTGCCAGAAGGGCCAGAGCCTCGTTCCTGCCTGCGTCCAGGGGGTTGCCGTGGTCCCATAGCTCTACGGCCACCCGGTCGCGGCCGAACCGGGCCACCAGGTCATCGAGGACACGCCGGGCGGCCGACGGGCCATCGCTGACGAGGGCTGTGGGCACCGCCCCCTTGCGGCAACCCGTGAGCACCAGCCAGGGAGCGTGTCCCTCTCCGCCCGCCCCCTCGTAGAACCCGGTCAGCATGTCGAGGGAAAGCCGCGGGTGGCCCTTGCTGCCGGCCAGCTGTGCCTCGGTGATGGCCGTGCCCAGACGGGCGTACCCGGCGGGGCCCTCGGCCAGCACCACCAGATGGGTGCCAGGTGGATCAGGGGAACCGGTACGGGGTGAGGGGGCGTCTATCGTGAGCTCTGTGCCGAACACAGTGGGTAGGCCGTGTCGCCGTGCCGCCTCAGCGAACCGGACCACCCCGTAGAAGCCGTCGTGGTCGGTGACGGCCAGGGCGGTCAACCCCAGCCGGGATGCCTCGGCCACCAGCTCGGCAGGGTCAGAGGCGCCGTCCAGGAAGCTGAAGTGCGAGTGGCAGTGCAACTCGGCGTAGGGAACTGGGCTCGCCATGCCCTCTGACCGTATCGAACATACGTTCGATACTCAACGGGTTGCCCGCGAAACGGCCCTCAGCCCACCAGGCCGCTGATGAGGGCGTCGACCTCGGGTGGGCAGTCACCCAGATCGCCGTCGGCGATGCAGGGCTGTCCCAGGAGTTGTGCCACCAACTCTGCACCCATGCCGCCGAAGGTTGACGGCACGGTCACCGACGGAGCGGTCGATGTCGTGGCTTCCCCTGTCGGAGGGACGGTGGTGGGCGGAGCCGTGGTGGTCGTCGGCACCGCGGGCACCCCGCCCGTGCCAAGTCCCCGGGCTGCGTTCTCGGTGAGGTGGGCGGCCCTCGTGGCTGGCCCGTACCAGCCGTCGACGGTCACCCCCAGGACGGTCTGGAGAAGACGGGCGGCGGTGCTCTTTCCCCAGACGTAGCTGCCGGTCAGGACGGCCTCTTCGTCGATGGGGATCGTGGTGGTGGTAGCCGGCGGAGCAGCCGTGGTGGTGGCAGGCACACCCGGCACGGTTGTCGCCACGGGCACCTCATCAGCAGGCTCAACGGTGGTCGTAACCGCCACCGTCGTGGTCGGCAGAACCGTGGTCGTCGTGGTCGGCGGTGCGACCGTCGTGGGTGGAGCCGGGTACAGAACGGGTCGCACAGAGGGTTCGGCGGCGCGCGAGGCCAGCACACCGCCCGCGGCGATCACACACAAGGTCACAACGACCTGAATTACCCGACGAAACATGGCCCCATAGCCTCGCACCATCCGGCCCGGAATCCGCGGCATACAGCCTGATCTGCGGTTTCTGTGCCAAATGACCGTTTACACAGTTTGTCAACCTGTCTTACCCGTTGGGGTAGCCTGAGCCACCAGCCCCGTCCCCACCCAACAAAGGACACGTATATCTAGTGAGCGTCCCAGCGAACTTCGACCACAGCAGGTACGGCCTGCTCACCGACCTCGTCGACGACGCCGGCTACCAGCGCAGCATCGACCGCTTCAGGTCCTGTGGCATCGTCCTTCCAACGTTCGCCCAGCTGGCCGACCCCTCACGCATTCCCGACGGAATCAGGGCCCGCCTGACCGGCATCGACCGCGATGCCGCCGACCCGCTCAACTTGTTCCGGGTCCACTGGTACAACGACCTCCACGGAGGCATCGTCGACGTTCCTGAACACGTCGTCCTCCCAACTGAACTAACCGGCGTTGCGGCCCCCATCATCGTGGCCTTCGGCAACCGCTTCCCCATGATCGGCGCACACAAGGTGCTGGCCGCATACGCCTGCCTGGTTCCCCGGATCGTGACCGGCCAGTTCGACCCAACGGTGCACCGTGCCATATGGCCGTCAACGGGCAACTACGCCCGCGGTGGCGTCGCCATCTCGACGCTCATGGACTCACGGGGCGTAGCCGTGCTGCCGGAGAACATGAGCCGGGAACGCTTCGAATGGCTTGACCGCTGGATCGCCGATCCCGACGACGTGATCCGCACGACAGGTTCTGAGAGCAACGTCAAGGAGATCTACGACGCCTGTGACGAGCTCAGCCTCAACCCTCAAAACTTCATCTTCAACCAGTTCACAGAGTTCGCCAACCACGTCGGCCACCACGAGGTGACGGGTCGTGCCCTCGAACACGTCTACGTCCACAACCGTGACAAGCAGCCCGGCCTGAAGCTGGCCGCCTTTGTCGCTGCATCCGGATCATCGGGAACCCTTGCAGCCGGAGAACGCCTCAAGTCCGACCACGGCGCCAGGATCGTGGCGGTCGAGGCCCTCGAGTGTCCCACGATGCTCAACAACGGCTTCGGCGAGCACAACATCCAGGGAATCGGCGACAAGCACATTCCGCTCATCCACAACGTCACAAACACCGACGTGATAGTGGCCGTCAGCGACCGGGCGTGTGATGAGCTTGGGGTCACGTTCAGCACCGATGCCGGCCGGGACCTCCTGGCTGATGAGCACGGGGTCGACCGGAGCGTCATCGACCAGCTCTGCCACCTCGGGCTCTCGAGCATCTGCAACGTCCTGGCATCAATCAAGACCGCTCGCACCCTCGATCTGGGCCCCGAAGATGCCATTGTCACGGTCGCAACCGACGGGGGCGAGATGTACGGCAGCGAACGCGAATCGATGGCAGCGGGCAGGTACGCCGGAGGCTTCGGCACCAGCGAGGCGGCCGACGCCATCGCCGAACACCTTGCCGGTGCCGACGCGACCAACCTCGAGGTTCTGGACGACTACGGACGGGACCGCATCTTCAACCTCGGCTACTTCACCTGGGTGGAACAACAGGGCGTGGAGTTCGACGACTTCGAAGCTCGCCGGAACCAGTCCTTCTGGAAGCAGATCCAGGGTCTGGCGCCGGCATGGGACGCCATGATCGACGAGTTCAACGCCCGGACGGGCGTATCGGGCGACTGAAAACCGGGTGAGTTCACCGCAGCGGCCAGTTGGTTGGCTGGGATCCCCTCCGGGCGCCCGTTGGCCCACCGGATCAGAGGGCCTCGACGCCGACCCCAACCCGTTCATCCGCTTTCGCCACCTGCTCTGGTCACATCACCTGGCCCTCGCTGCAGGGCTCGACGACGCAACCTTCGTCGAGATCGTGCGCCGACTGGATGATGCGGTAGCCGAGGTTGACGGTGTCGGATTCCGCGAGACTCCACTCGTCGACCTGGACGGGGTCGGATCCGCCATCGACCACACCGGCAGGCTCCTAGGCAAGGACGAGACCGGCAACGTCTCAGGGACACACAAGGCACGCCACCTGTTCGGCCTTGCCCTACATCTCGAGGTCGATGGTGTGTCCGCCGAGACCCCGCTGGTCATCGCCTCGTGTGGAAACGCCGCCCTTGCTGCCGCTGTCGTGGCGCGGGCAGCCGGCCGGCCGCTCACGATCCACGTACCGACCTGGGCCGATCCTGCGGTACTGGCCATGCTCGACGACCTGGGTGCCACCGTAAAGACCTGTGAGAGGCGCGACGGCGAGGTGGGAGATCCGTGCGTCCTGCGCTCCCGTGAGCTGGTCTCCGATGGAGCGATCCCGTTCACCTGCCAGGGAACCGAAAACCTCATGACAATCGACGGTGGCCGGACGATCGGGTTCGAGTTGGCGGCCGGCCTGATGGAATCGGAAACCACCTGTGATCACCTGTTCATCCAGGTTGGTGGTGGAGCCCTGGCCAGCTCAGCCATTCAGGCCCTCACCGAAGCCGTTGACCTGGGAGTCCTCGCCTCAAGGCCCCGACTGCACGCCGTCCAGTCGGAGGGATGTGCCCCACTGGCTCGTGCGTTCAGCCTTGTGCAACAACTTGACTATCCCCCTGGTGCCCTTACCAGCACCAATGGCACCGCCTTCATGTGGCCGTGGGACAACCCGGCCTCGCTTGCCACGGGCATCCTTGACGACATCGTCTACGACTGGCATCCGATCATCGCTGCGATGCTGGAAGACGGCGGTACTCCGGTGGTGGCTACCGAGGCGGATATCGCCGAGGCCCATCGGCTCGTCCACGCAAACACCGGGGTGGATGCAGACCCGACCGGAACAGCCGGCCTGGCCGGCCTTCTGGCCGCACGCCGGGAAGACCTGGTGGAAGCCGACGAGACCGTGGTGGTCCTGCTCACCGGAACCGAGCGCTGACCGACCCTCACCGCTCCTCGCGCCGGTAGGCGATACCGAGCGACGCAGGTGCAGGTGACGGACGGTTGCGTGCCCTAATCGAGATGGCGACGAGAACACCGATGGTCAACAGATAGGGAAGCATCGAAAGCAGGATCGGCGAGAAATCAACGCCGAACGTCTGAAGCCTGGTCTTGAGCGCAAGGGTGCCACCAAACAGGAGTGCCCCCAGAGCCACCCGGCCCGGCTTCCATGCCCCGAAGATCACCAGAGCCACGGCGATCCAACCCCGACCAGCGGTGATCCCCTCGGCCCACTGGGGCGTGAGTGAAAGCGTGAGGTAGGCACCCGAGGCACCAGCCAACCCTCCCCCGACGGCGACGGCGGCAAGGCGGAGGCCGACCACGGAGTGGCCTGCCGCATCGGCCGTAGACGCTGACTCCCCTGCAGCCCGCAGGGCGAGACCGGTACGGGTCCGGCTGAGGATGAACCAGACCACAACCCCGACCAGAACCGACAGGTAGACCATCGGCGACTGCTGGAACAGGACGGGCCCGATCCAGCGGATGTCTGACAGCACAGGCCAGTCAACGGGCGCCAGCACGGCACCGGGCGGTCTGCCGACTGCGTTCTTACCCAGATAGGCGGCAAGGCCCAGGCCCAGGATCGTGAGCGAAAGGCCAGACACGACCTGCTCGGCACCCAGAACCACCGTGAACCAGCCATGGAGCAGCGCTGTCAGGGCACCAGCCGCTACCGCCACGGCCAGCGCCAGCCACGGGTTGCCGAACTCCAGGGCGGTCATGAAACCGGTCACAGCCCCCATGGCCATCATGCCCTCGACACCCAGGTTCAAGATCCCGGCCTTCTCCGACACCATCTCGCCCAGCGCTGCCAGATACAAAAGGGCACCGAACGACACCGATGCCGCACACAGGCCGATGAGAGAGGCCTCGTTCACGACGCCTCCGCCTTCGCTTCGTCTCCACCGGGATCGCCGGGGATCAGACGGATCTGGTACCGGCTCAACACGCCGGCACCGATTGCCCCGAACAGGATCAGGGCCTGGAGGATCGTGGAGACCGACGACGAGACGCCCATTGTCTGAATGCTCTGTCCACCTATTTGGACAGCGCCGAACAAGAGAGCCACAGCGGCAACGCCGGAGGGCCGCATCAGCGCCAGTGCCGCCACGATTATTCCCGCATAGCCGAAGCCGTTGGAGATGCCCTCGGTCAACCGGTCCGCCGTGCCCGCCAGCTCTATTCCACCGGCAAGGCCCGCAACGCCACCGGCCATGACGAGGACCGTGGCCGTCTTACGTTCAAGCGATAGTCCGGCATAGCGGGCAGTTGCCCCCGACGAACCGGCTACCCGCAGTTCGAACCCCCACGCTGTCCGGTTCACAGCGATCGCGAACAAGATGATGACGACAAGTGCAATGAGGACCCCGACATGGGCACGCCCGAACAGCACCGGCAAGCGGCCATGGTCCGGGATCATCGGGGCCAGCGGGAAGTTGAACGAGTCAGGGTCCTTCCACGGGCCGTGTATGAGCCACTGAACGAGACGGAGGGCGACCTCGTTGAGCATCAGGGTCGTGAGGATCTCGTTCACCCCGATCTGTGAGCGTGCCACAGCCGGTCCGAGGGCCCACAGGCTTCCACCGACCACGCCACCCACGAGGATCGCAGTCACCAGAACGGGGCCGGGCCAGCCTTCGCCGATCCTCGCCACGCCGGCAGCCATCATCGCACCGGCCAGAATCTGTCCTTCGGCTCCGATGTTCCACAACCCCATAGACCCGGCAATGGCCACCGCCAGGCCGGCCAGACCCAGGGGAACGGCCCGGTTCAGGGTTACCGACCACGAGTCGGGGTCTCCGAGAGCCGCCACGAACATGCGCTCGTAGACCGCGATCGGGTCATGTCCCGCACCCAGCAACAGCACAATCCCGATTGTGAGTGCGACGACGAGACCTATGGCAAACGACCTGGGCTGACCGCCACGAAGGACCTGCTCACGCCTGACCAGAACCGGGCGGTTCACGTGCCCACCCCTGCGGCATAGCCGATCATCGCCTCACCGATGTCCGAGCGAACCGCCGTGATGGGATCAAACTCACCTACAACAATCCCGTCGTGCATCACGAGCAGGCGGTCGGTGAGCGTCAACAACTCATCAAGGTCCTCTGAGACCAGCAGCACCGCTGCACCTGCCTCCCTCGCCTCGACCAGAAGGTCCTGAATGGCCTTCACACCCTGCACATCCAGCCCACGGGTCGGCTGGGCCGCCACAACCACCCGGGGCCGACCGCTCAACTCCCGTCCGACAAGCAACCGCTGCAGGTTGCCCCCTGAGAGACCGGCCATGGGCTCATCCAGGGGGCCGGTACGGACACCGAACCTCTCGACAATGTCCACGCAGTGGGCCTCGGCCAGGTCAGAGACAATGAACGGACCTCGTCGATGCTCCCCGTAGGTCCGCAGTATTGAGTTGTCGATCACCGACAGGCGAGGCGCCAGGCCGACTCCAAGACGGTCCTCGGGTATGTAGCCGAGCCCAGCCTCGAACAGCCGGCGTGGTGATACACCGGTCATGTCCTGACCTGCCAGGCGTACGGTCCCTGCAGTCGATTCCCGTAGACCTGCAATGACCTGACACAGTTCCCTCTGCCCGTTGCCGGCCACGCCGGCAATTCCCACGATCTCACCGGCCCGGACCTTGAGGTCCACCGACTCCAGTGCCGGCAGGCCACGGTCCCCAAGCGCACAAAGACCTGTCACCTCGAGCAGAGCATCACCCACGGGGTGGGGCGGGGGCCGCTCAGTGGTCATCGGCGATGATCCCACCATGAGCGACGCCAACTCTCCCGCATCGGTGTCCGCGACGCGCAGAGATGCGGCGACCGTCCGTCCTCCCCGCAGCACCGTCGCCTCGTCGCAAAATCCTGTCACCTCGTGGAGCTTGTGGCTGATGAAGATCACCGACCTTCCGGCGTCGGCCATCTTCCGGAGCACCACACCCAACTCGTCGGCTTCGGCCGGTGTGAGAACCGCCGTCGGTTCGTCCAGGATCAGGATTCGGGCATCCCGCCAAAGGGCCTTGAGGATCTCAACCCGTTGGCGTTCACCCATGGAGAGCTGCCAGACAGGGTGGTCCGGTTGAGTCGCCAGACCGAACCTCTCGGCCAACTCCGCCACCTCGTCCTCTATGGCCTGGCGTCGCAGGATTCTGCTCGCAGCACCGAGCACCACGTTCTCGGCCACGGTGAAAGAGGGCACCAGCCGGAACTCCTGGTGGACCATTCCGATTCCCGCCGTCAGAGCATCGGCTGGTGCTCGAAACCTGTGCTCAATCCCCTCGACGCTGACCACGCCCTCATCAGGCCGGTAGACCCCGGCCAGCACGTTCATCAGCGTCGACTTTCCGGCGCCATTTTCTCCGAGCACCGCATGAATGCTCCCGGTACGCACCGTCAGGCTGGCGCCGGCGTTGGCGACCACCCCGGGGAACCGTTTCCAGATTCCCGACAACTCCACAGCTGGCCACTCCATAGCTCCTGGTGTCGGCGGCTCAGGTTCGGTCATTGTCGGAGTTGCCTCATCGGGGGTTGCCTTCGGGGCCAAGCGCGACGACGGCGCCGGGAAGATCCCCCTCGGCGCCGCCGTGCACGTGTGTCAGATTCGAGATGAGCCGGATCAGCCGGTTGAGCCGATCACTCCCTCTACGAAGAAGTCCATTCCGAGCATTGAACCGTCGTCCATGGTCTCACCGGCAGCGACAACCAGATAGCCGTCCTGGTCGTTGATCGGGCCACTGAAGACGTGGAAGTTGCCGGCAATTATTGCCGCCTTCTTGTCGGCGACAGCGGCCTTTACGCCTGCATCGACGTCGGCGGCGATGTCGGATATGTCGACCACGCCGTCGGCCATTGAGCCCCAGTAGGAGCCCGGCGTGTAGGTGCCGGCCCTGGCGGCCTCGATGATCTCCGCGTAGCGCGGACCCCAGCTCCAGACCGGTGCGGCCAGGAACGCATTGGGAGCAAAGGCGCTCATGTCGGAGTTGTAGGAAACCCAACGGGCACCCGCCGCTTCGGCCTTTTCGCCGGCAGCTGTGGAGTCCTGGTGCATTGCGATCACGTCGGCTCCCTTGTCGAGCAGGGCCTGGGCCGAGTCGCCCTCGACCGCTGGATCGAACCACGTGCTGGTCCAGATCACCTCTACCTGTGCGTCCGGGTTGACAGCACGTACGCCCAGCGTAAAGGCGTTGATGCCGCGGATGACCTCTGGAATCGGGAACGCCGCCACGTAGCCGAGCAGGTTCGACTCGGTCGCTGAACCGGCGACCATTCCTGTCAGGTAGCGGGGTTCGTACATGCGGCCGAAGGTGTTGCCGAAGTTGGTGTCGTTGGACTTGAAACCGGACACATGCTCAAAGACCACATCCGGGTACTCGTCGGCAAGGGCCAACATGTCGTCCATGTACCCAAAAGAGGTACCGATGATCACGTTGTATCCCTGATCGATGAAGTCACGCGCGTGGTTACCGAAGTCGGCGGTTCCCTCGGGCACCGCCTCGACGTAAGCCGTTTCCACGCCGGTCTCGGCCGCCGCTGCGATCCGTCCCTGGTCGTGGGCCCAGGTCCAGCCGGCGTCACCGACAGGTCCGACGTAGATGAACGCGGCCTTGGTGTCCGCATCATCGTCGGAGCCGCATGCCGCAGCCACCATTCCAAAGGCCAGGACCACCGCTAGGAGGCCGAGTAGGCGTCGATACATCTGTTTCCCCTTTCGTCGGACACGATCGGGGTCGCTGCATCGACCCCCGTTCATCTCGCACCTGAACTTTCAACATTCTGTCAGGCATTCAACCTGTGCGCCACCGTTGAGTTAACGCGTCACCCAGCATTCAGCTGAAGCGAGACCCGCGTGGCTCCGTTACCAACCGCTGCCCGGAGAACCTCGTCGACTGTAGAAAGGACCACATCAGATTCGCCGCAGACAGATGTGCCGAATGGTCCGATTTCCACCGCCAGGCCAGCCGATTCCGCGACCTCTATGGCAGCCAGAACATGAGGGCCTGGATCGCCCTCGACAAATGGCTCAATCGTGAACTCGGCGGTTATCTGCACCTGACCATCATGCCCCACACGGAGCTGTTGTGCGAAGGGTCTCTCAGGACCTGAACTCGAACCGGGCTATCTCACGTAGCTGTTCGGTGAGTTGCGCTACGGCCGACTCGAACAGCTCCCGACCCAGATCGGGGTTGGCACCGGTTGGATCACCGATGTGGCCGTCGGGTCCGAAATCACGGCTGGTCCACCCGAACTGGACGGGACCACCAAAGCGAACCGACGCGTTTTCTGCCATCCACTCAGGTACACGGCGCACAGCCAGATCCATGTTGACCTCACCCGGTCGCAGGTGGGCGAACACCGAGGTCTCGTTGAGGCCGCCATGAATGCCCATTCCAAGTTCCTCCTCGGTGCTCATGCCGCCAGACGCTGGAGGGAGCGACGGATGCACGAGAAATGTCAAGAGGTCGTGCTTCACCCGGATGTCGCGGCAGGCCACCGAGAGAAGCGACGAGTTGCCACCGTGGGCGTTCAGGAACACGAGCCTGCGGGCGGACGTTGTGGCGACACATGCGCTGATGTCGTCGAGGACCCGCAGCATCGTGTCGGAGCTCAGCCACATCGTTCCCGGTGACCACGCATGCTCGTTGGACTTGGACACAGACAGGGTCGGGAGAAGCCAGAGGTCGACCTCGTTGCCGACCTTGTCGAGCAGTGCCGAAGCCACCTCGTCGGCGATGACCGCGTCCACAGACATGGGCAGATGTGGGCCGTGTTGTTCGATTGCACCAACGGGAAGCAGGATGATCGAATCGGCGCCTACGGCTTCTGAGATACACGGCCCTGAAAGGTCGGCGAGGCGTCCGGACATGATGTCACCCTAACCAGCGGACCGTTGGCGGAACGCTGCGGGCACGAACCCGTATGTAGCATCAGACAGTTGGCGGACTACCGCCCGAGAATACGGACAAGGGACCCGGGTGTCGTGGAAGACGAACAGGTGACAGAGCTGGTCCTACGTAACGCCAGGCTCGCCGATGGACGCCTCGTGGATGTCAGCGTCGTCAACGGCCTGATCAGCGCTGTCCACGATGCGGGAGATCGACCAGATGGTGACCTGCCCGGACACGACCTTGGCGGCTGGCTGCTCCTGCCGGCAATGGTGGAGCCACATGCCCACCTCGACAAGGCGCTCACTGCGGAGCGGGTGCACAACGTGACGGGCGACCTGCATGGGGCAATCGAGGCATGGATTTCAGCCAGCTCGGCCGGAAGGTTCAGCTTTGAGGACACTTCCCAGCGGGCCAGCACCGCCATGGAACTTCTCCTCGTTCACGGGGTTACCGCTGTGCGTACACACGTGAACGTGGGGGCCGGCACCCAGAACCTAGAGGCCGTCATGGATGCCCGATCACACATGGCGGGCCTGATGGACGTGCAGATCGTTGCCCTCACAGGCAACCCCATGACGGGCCCGGAGGGAGCCGCCAACAGGGCATCACTTGATGCGGCCATCGAGGCTGGCGCCGACCTGGTGGGAGGCTGCCCCCACCTGGACCCCGACGGGCCCGGCCTGATCTCGCACGCCCTCACGGTCGCCGCTGAAGCCGGAGTCGGTGTGGACCTCCATGTCGACGAGACGCTCGACCCGGCGGTGCTCACCCTCCGGGACCTGGCCCGCCAGGTCATCGACTCCGGTTTCCAGAACTCCGTTTCCGCCGGCCACTGTGTGACCCTCGGAATGCAGAGCCCCCACGTGCAGGCAGAGGTTTCCGCCCTCGTCGCTGAGGCTGGCATACCCATCTTTCCCCTTCCACAGACCAACCTGTTCCTGCAGGGCCGCGACCACCCCTCAGCGACGCCGCGGGGCCTCACGGCAGTCGCCGCCCTCCAGAAGGCGGGTGTGCTGGTGGCCGCCGGAGCCGACAACGTCCAGGATCCGTTCAACCTTGTGGGCCGCAGTGACCCTCTGGAGACCGCAGCCCTCATGGTGATGGCCAGCCACCAGTCTCCCGAAAGCTCCTACTCGATGGTCAGCACCAATGCCCGTAGAGCGCTGGGTCTCCCTGAATCGTTGATCCAGGTCGGCGACGTTGCCGATCTGGTGGCGATAGACGCCACCTCGATACGAGCGGCGATCGCCGATGCCCCCATGTCCCGGCGCACCTTCAGACGAGGCGCCCTTGTCGCCTCAACCGACCAGGCGGTCAGGATCCACCGAAGCGGTTGACCATTACCTGATCAGGGAAGTGCCCCGGAGATCGCTGTGGACAGCATCTGCGGCGTTGCGGCCGGCCGCACCAACCACCCCGGCGCCCGGGAAGGTCCCGGCGCCGGAAAGGTAGAGGCCACGCACCGGCGTGCGGTACCTCGTTGTCTCCCTGGGACGTCCCAGGAACGCCGCAAGGGGTGTGACCGCACACGACGGCGTGTGTCCCCGGTGCATGGTGAACTCGTTCTCATAGCGGTTCGGCGTCATCACCCGCCACGAATCAACCAGGTCCAATGCACCCGGTTCCATCATCCCCGCCCACAGTTCCAACCAGCGTTCCGGTTCGCCCGATCCATCCCACCCCCCCATCAGGGAATAGGGGGTAAACAGAACCTCGAGGCTGAGCACATGGCGCCCAACTCCGGGAGCCATGGTCGGATCCGTCACAGATGGCAAATCCGACAGGAGTGTGGGAATCTCGGCCACGCGACCCTCCGACCTTGCGACATGGGCGTCCGCCACCTCAGCCGGTGAGGGCGACACGTACATTGACTGGCCCAACTGGTCAAGGTCCGGGTGGCGCTCGGCCAGTCCGGCACCACCGGCCAGGGTCGGCCGTCCGGTCAATACCGCGTCGATCTTGGACTCGTACCCGTCAGAAATCGGCATGTTTCGCCACCTGTCGACACACCGGCGGGCGGCAGCGGGTGGGTCGCCCAACCAGTCCACGAAGACGCGTGCAGGGTCACATGCAGCAACCACAACGTCAGCTCTGAGGCTCGTCCCGTCGGTGAGCCGCACACCGGCAACCCTGCCGTCGTCCACGATCAACCGCTCAACACGGCTGTCGCACCTGACCCGCCCACCTGCCGCCTCCATAGAGGCCCGCAGCGAATCGGTCAGCGCTCCGCTTCCACCGACCGGCCGGCCGCTTCGCACCAGGTGACGGCTGGCGTAGTTGATTGCAGCCAGACCCGTACCGGGCATGCCCGGCGGCAGACCCCAGACGCTCGGTCCAACCGTGATCCCGGGCATCGAAAGGTGCCAGTCGTCGAAGTACCTGCCCAGCACCTCGCTGGCGCTGGATCGGGACCAGTCCAGCAGGCGCGCCATGCCCCTACCGCCTCGACGGAGGGCCACGCCGGCGAACCGGCGTGCCGACGGGACGGTCCCGGCCATTGCGATTACCAGCTCGGCAACAGGCATGGCATCTCGCAGGTACCGCCGGTAGGCATTGACCTGATGCGGGTAGGAGGCTGCCAGGCCGTCAACGGTCTGTTCCGCATCATGGAACACAGCCCAGGGCTCACCGCCGTCGTGGAAGGCGAAGATGGCACCCGCTCCGGGCTCCAGGTAGCGAAGGCCATGGTCTGCCAATGACAGTTCGTCGGAGATGGGCATGGCCCGGATGAGGGTGTGGTCGCAGTGGCAGATGTTGAAGCGCGCACCTAGATCGGAGACGGTCGAGGTGCACCCACCGACGTCGGGCCTCGACTCCAACAGGAGCGTGTCGATACCCGACCGTGAAAGGTAGGAGCCACAGATGAGGCCGTTGTGACCACCACCTACGACGATTACCTCAGCGTCGTTCACGTGTCCACCCGTGTTCTGAACCGGCACGGCGTGCTCAGGGGAAGCGGGGCAGGACGTTGGTGGCGATCCGGCCCAACTGGTCATTGACCGCTGCGTAGGAATCGCCGGGCATCATCGGAAACAACATCAGGTTCTCCACTCCGAGCAGATCCCGATACCACTCGATCTGCTCGCCGACATCGTCGGCGGTTCCGACCAGCCAGATCTTTTGATCAATGGACTCCTCGAGTTCTGGGATCAGGCCGGGTGCGGCGGGCTTCCCATCAGCCCCCATGTAGCCCTTGCTCCACCCGTAGGGGCCCAGGAACTTCCACATCTCATCGTGGCCCGGACGAACCTCGGCAACCGCCTGTTCATAGGTGTCAGCCACATGCACGCAGCGCACCAACATCCGCTTCTCACCCCGACCAAGGGCAGACCCGTGAGCCTCCTCCCAGACCTCACCGAACCGATCCCAGTTCTGTTTCGTGAACGTCGGATGGTTGTTCCAAAACACCCCACCCCAGCCCCAGCGGGGCACCTGCTCCAACGTCGGCGGCGATGTGACCGCCTGCCATGTCTCAAACGGGTAGATCGGCTGTGGCACAAGGGTTAGTTCCTCAACAAACCCTCCCCTGTCGGGAATCCCCGGTGGTGGGAAGTCGTAGACCTCCCCATGAAAGGAGAAGCTCTCCTCGTTTAGTGCCAGGTTGATGACCTGCATCGCCTCGTCGAACTGAAGCCTGTTGAAGGTGTCGGCATCTGCCCTGTCGGGGTTGTCGAAGCTTCCGATCCTCGTGCCCAACACCTCGGCCTCACGTGGGACGGTTCCCCTGCCGACACCCAGGATGGCACGCCCGCCGGAGATGTTGTGGAGCGTGGCGAAATCCTCGGCAAGCCGCAGAGGATGCCACTGGGGAACAATGTTGAACGCCATGCCGATCCGGAGAAACTCGGTGCGCTCGGCGATTACGGCACCCAGCAGGATTCCGTTCGGCACAACCTCGTAGCCCTCGTACTGGAAGTGGTGCTCGGTCAGCCAGAAGGAGTCGTAGCCGAGTTCCTCACACAAAACGGCCGTATCGATGATCTGCTCCGTGGCCTCCCAGACAACCTCCCTACCAAAGCGCCGATCCGTGGGCGCCGGTGGGCCTGCACCGGCATCATCCATCTCCACCCCACCGAACAGGAACACACCGGTACGCATGGTTTCCACCGTAGGAGCACAAGACCAAAGGTGCCCAGCCGCGGACGATCCCCGGAATCACACAACCTGCCTGCCCACTTCGTCTCGTGCGGTAGCCGTGGCTATCTTTGGCGGACCCGGGTGCAAACCCGGGATCGACCATCAGACACCATGGAACCGCAGCGGAGGATCGAGTGGGCACATCCAGCAAGGTAGTAACCAACGGATCCCTGGCCTTTGACAAGATTGGAATGGTCTTTCCCGACGGGACCGAGGCACTCAGAGACATCTCCTTCACTGTCGACAAGGGTGAGTTCATTACGGTCGTGGGCCCGTCGGGTTGCGGCAAGTCGACGCTCCTCAAGATCGCCTCAGGTCTGCTCGAGCCGACCGGCGGCTCAGTAGCGGTCGACCGCGACCATCTCGGCTACGTATTTCAGGACGCCACGCTCCTGCAGTGGCGCACCGTGCGGGCAAACGTCGAGCTGTTCAGCGAACTCAACGACGTACCTGTGGTTGAACGCAGGCAGTTGGCTCAGGAGGCAATCGACCTGGTCGGCCTAAAGGGGTTCGAGGACCACTACCCCAAGTCTCTCTCGGGCGGAATGAAAATGCGGTGCTCCCTGGCCCGATCTCTCACCCTCAAGCCGCCCGTGTTCCTGTTCGACGAACCGTTCGGAGCGGTCGACGAGATCACACGGGAGCACCTCAACAGCGAGACCCAACAACTGTTCCTGCGAGAAGGGTTTGCCGGCCTCTTCATCACCCACTCGATCAGCGAGGCGGTGTTTCTCTCCACCAAGGTGCTCGTAATGTCGGCCCGGCCGGGCCGGATCGTCGCCGAGTTCGACGTTCCCTTCGACTACCCGCGCGAACCTGAACTCAGGTTCGATCCAGACTTTGCAGAGTTAAGCGGAAGGGTGTCCGTTGAGCTGCGGGGGTCACACTCATGACCACAAACGACGATCAGACAACCAAAGCCCCCGACCCGACCGGCGCACCGGAAGCGAGCCGGGCGGTAAGAGTCTCCAAGGCCGTGCTGCCACCCCTCGGGCTTGGGCTGGCACTCGTCGGCTTCTGGTACTACGTCTCATACGTGGTGCTCGAAGAGAGCCGCCGCTTCCTCCTTCGACCCATCCACCAGGTGATAGAGGTGGGGTTCCTCGACGCCGACAACCGAACTGATGAGCTCCAAGCCCTTTGGTCAAGCACCAGAATTGCCCTGATCGGACTGTCGATAGCCATCTCCATTGGCTTCACGCTGGCAATAATCATGAGCCAGGCAAGGGTCGTGGAGAAGGCCATCTTCCCCTACATGGTGACCCTCCAGGCCATTCCCATCCTGGCCGTGGTGCCGCTCATCTCCTTCTGGTTCGGAACTGGGGCGACCTCACGAATCGTGGTCTGCGTAATGATCTCCCTGTTCCCCATCATCGTGAACACGCTCTTCGGCCTGCAGTCAGCGGAACAGGGAGCACACGACCTGTTCACGCTCCACCATGCCAGCCGGATGACAAGGCTCAGAAAGCTGATGTTCCCGGCGGCCCTACCGGCCATCTTCGCCGGGCTCAGGATCTCAGCGGGCCTGTCGGTCATCGGCGCAATCGTCGGCGACTTCTTCTTCGGCAAGGGCGACGCCGGAATCGGTCAACTCCTGCGGAGACATGCCAGCAGGCTCAACGGCGAGGAACTGCTCGCCTCGGTGATCCTGTCATCGCTGCTCGGTGTGGTCGTGTTCGGCTTCTTCGGCTGGATCCAGAAGCGGGCAACAGGCCGCTGGCACGACGCCATCACAGCAGAGGCCTGATCTAGACCCGCCGACCGGGGCAGCATCAGGCGACAGCCACCACCGCAACCTCGACCTTCCAGGCAGGCTGCGCCAACTCAGGTACGTAGACAAGCGTCGAGGCCACCAGGTTTCCCAACAGCGCATTGTCACGAGCGGCCATAACCGCTCCAATCTCCTCGCCGGAGACCACATAGGTGATGACCGAAACGACATCTTCGAAACCCATCGAGGCCTCTTCAAGAATCGCTTCAATATTGGACCACACCGTGGTGGCCTGACCGGCAACGTCTACGCACACGGAACCATCGGGTTCGATGGGTACCACCCCGGATGTGTGGAGAATCCGATCGGCGTGTACAGACATCACAGCATGGGCGTAGTTGGCAGCGGGTGGGGCAATTCCGTCCGGACTGATTCGTTCAGGCCCCATGCAGAAGGACGCTAGCCGGATGAAGCCGGAGAAGACCGCCGGGCTAGCGTTGCCGACCATGACCTCCAGAATCGCCCTCTACCTCCAGGACAAACACCCGATCCCATATGAGTTGGAGATGGCCCGTTACGCCGAGGAACGGGGAATCACCGAAATCTGGCAGGCCGACACCAGGCTGGCCCGAGACTGTGTGGTGATGATGAGTGCCCTGCTGGCCGAAACCAACACTGTCCGCGTCGGATCCGGAGTACTCCCGATCTGGACCAGGAACCCGGCGATCATCGCCGCCACGTGGAGCACGATGTGGGAGCTGGCCGGACCGGCCGCCGACGGGACCAGCCGGGTAATGCTGGGCCTTGGTGCGTGGTGGGAACCAATCACGTCCAGAGTAGGCGAGAACCGGCGCCGGCCCCTGAAGGCCATGCGCGAGAACATCGAGTCGATTCGCCAACTCTTCACGATGGAAGAGGTCAGCTACACGGGCGAGTTCGTGAACCTGGACAGGGTGAGCCTGGACGTGGCATACGGCGATGTCGGACCTCGCGACATTCCGATCTACCTGGGTGCCACTGGCCCGAAGATGCTGGAGTTGGCTGGCGAGATTTGTGACGGCGTCGTCCTCAACTACGTGGTCACGCCCGACTACATCCGCGAGGCGGTCGCACGCGTCGAGGTCGGAGCAGAGAGGGCCGGCCGGTCCCTGGACGACGTCGACCGTCCCGAACTGCTCGTCTGCTCGCTCTCCGATGATGACCCGGATGAGGCGGTCCGGACTGGCAAGTCACTTGTCGCCTACTACCTCGGCACGGAGCCACACATCATGGAAGCCAGCGGGGCAGACCCCGAACTGGTGGACCGCGTCAAGGAGGTGGTCGGCTGGCCTGCCACCGAGGCCGACTACCGACGGGCCGCCGACCTCATCCCCGACGATCTGGCCCGCTCCCTCATGGCGGTCGGTACCGCAACCCAATGTCGTGACACGGTGGCGGAGTACGTGGACGCTGGGGTCACCTGCCCGGTCCTCTACCCGCTCATGGACGACATGGTTCCAGTGATCGACGCCTTCTCCGCCTGGAGCCCGTGATCGCCACCACGCTGATAACGGGAGGTGCCGTCGTAACCGTTGACGACGAGGGTCATGTTCTGGACCCGGGCTGGGTCCTCGTCAACAACGACCTGATCGCCGAGACCGGTACAGGGGATCCCCCGGCCGAAGCCCGCCGATCAGCCGAGTTGGTCCTGGATGTATCGGGCAGTGCGGTAATGCCAGGCATGGTCAACGGCCACACCCATCTATTCCAGACCCTCTTCAGGGGCCTTGCCGACGACAAGCCGCTACTGGAGTGGCTACGGGACTGCATCTGGCCAGGGGCGACCGAGTTGGATGCCGAGGCCGCGCACGCAGCGGCAACCCTCGGCATGGTCGAAAACCTCCGCGGTGGAGCCACGTCGATCGTCGACCACCAATACATCCACGGCGCACCGGCCATCGACGACGCCGTCTGCCGCGCCGCAGCCGAAACCGGAGTGAGGTTCGTCCTTGCCAGCGGATGGGCGGACCGCAACTACCACCCGCCCCTCACCGAATCCGCCGACACCGTTATCGACCGGATACGACCAGTACGTGAGACATGGCACGGCGCAGCGAATGGAAGGATCAGCGTCGGGCTGGCCCCGCTCATTCCATGGGGCTGCTCCGACGAGGCAGTCGAACTAACGGTGTCGGAGTGCAGGTCATGGGGTGGATCCACTCATCTCCACTGCGCCGAGACAGCCGTCGAGGTCGAGATGAACCTGGAGGAACGGGGCCAACGACATGTTCCGTGGCTGGATTCCCTGGGGGTGCTCGGTCCCGATCTCCAGTTGGCACACTCGGTTTGGCTGGACGATTCGGAACTGGACCTTATTGCACAGAGCGGTGCGATGGTTGTCCACTGTCCGGTCTCAAACATGTATCTGGCATCCGGTGTCGCCAGGATCCGGGAGATGCTGGACATGGGCATCACCGTCGCCCTGGCCACCGACGGGCCGGGCAGCAACAACCGCCAGGACATGTTCGAGGCGTGCAAGGCCACGGTGCTTCTCCAGAAGGTGGACCGCCTCGACGCCACGGTTCTACAACCGGAGGAGGTCCTGGAAATGGCCTGCAGGGGCGGGGCATCGGCAATGGGTAGACCAGATGATCTGGGCTCCATTCAGCCCGGGATGAAGGCCGATCTCGTTGTCGTGGACCTGACCACCCCATTCTCAGCCCCGGTCCACAGGGTCCCATCGGCCCTCGTCTACTGCGCGTCACCCCGCGACGTACTCCACGTCATGGTCGACGGAAACCTCCTTATGCGGGACCGCACGATGACGACCATCAACGAGCATGAAGCCATCGCCCGGGCTACTGACTCGGCACGTCGGGTCTTTGGCCGTGCAGGTATTACCACGAGGCTCACCTGAGGCAAGATCCTCCCACTCCGGCCCTTGAGTGAACCGGGCCTGGTGCTATCGTCGAAGACACAAATCGGATCATCTGCTCGACCGCCTGGCGTATCCACGGGAGAGCCCACAACAACCCGCTGGGAAGAAGGGTTGGAGGGCAATGCCGCGAGCAACCAGTTACCACCGGCCAACAACCATCGAAGGTGCCGTCACTCTCCTGGCCGCACAGGACCACATGGCCCTCGCCGGTGGAACCATCCTGAACGCCGATGACGACCCCACGCCCGTGGCCATGGTCGATCTTCAGGGCCTGGGTTTGACGGACATGGAGTCAGGTGCCGATCGGATCCGGTTGGGCGCAATGGTCACCCTCGACAACCTGAAGTCCGATGACCGTGTGCCCGATAGCGTGCGCGATGCCGCACGGGCAGAGTTGCCGAGCACCCTGAGAACCCTCGCCACGGTCGGCGGAACAGTCGCAGTTGGCGACCCCGACAGCGTTCTGCTGGCCGCCCTGCTGGTCCATGCCGCAGAGGTCCACGTAGCTGGACCCGACGGAACCGGCGGCGCACCGCTGGCCAACGTACTCAGGTCCAACGGCCCGTGTCACGGCCACCTGATCACCGCTGTCTCCCTGACAACCGGAGGAACCACCGTGTGTGAGTCCGTCGGCCGCACTCCTGCCGATACGCCGATCGTCTCAGCGACCGGGCGGTACCTTGACGGCGTGACCACGGTCGCCCTCACCGGGGTGGCATCCACTCCGGTGCTGATCGATCCAGGGGACCCGACGTCGGGTCTCGAACCGCTGGGCGACTTCCGGGGCAGTGCCGACTATCGCCTGCACCTGGCCTCGGTGTTGACCGATCGGATTCTCGCCTCGCTGAAGGACGCTTCCTGATGGAGGTCTCCATCCGCCTGAACGGCAACAACCAGACCTTCGAGTGCGAGGTCCACGACACTCTCCTGACCCTGCTCCGCCGCGAAGGCATGGCCAGCGTCAGGTTCGGCTCAACCTCCGGCGAGACAGGCGCGGCAGCCATTCTGATCGACGGAAAGCTCGCCAGCAGCGACGTCGTCCTGGCCGCACAGGCCGACGAACACGAGGTGACGACCCTGGAGTCGCTCAACACCGAACGCGGCCTCCATCCCCTGCAGGATGCGTTCACGGCCACGGGTGCGATGCAGTCCGGCTACTCCGTCGGCGCCATGATTCTTGGCACCCTCGCCCTCCTCGCGCACGACCCAGACCCGTCCGAGGCCGACATCCGGGACATGCTCTCGGGAATCCTCGACCGCGAAACGGCATACGTAAAGCCCGTTGCCGCCATACGCCGCGCTGCCGCTCTGATGCGCGGCGACGACGTCGAGGCTTTCGAGCCCCTGATGCTCGAGCCCATGACCGACGGCGTGAACGCTGTCGAGGTAACCGAAGACGACCCGCCTCCGAACGCCCCACCGGCGGTACCACGTGTAGTGACCTCGCCCGATGTCCCCGAGATGGAGGTGGTGGGCCGCCCTGAGGTCAAGGTCGACGCAGTGCGTCTCGTCAAGGGCAACCCTGCATTTACAGCAGACTTTGAAATGCGCGACCTGCTTCACGCCAAGGTCCTGCGGAGTCCTCACGCCCATGCTCGAATCGTCAGCATTGATGACTCGGCCGCACGCTCACTGCCGGGGGTTCATGCCGTCATCCACCACGGCAATACAGCCCGCGTGAAATACGCCTCGGGCGGACAGTCGTACCCAAACCCCAAGCCCCACGATCAGGTCAGCTTTGACGACGTGGTCCGCCACGTGGGCGACAGGGTTGCTGCCGTGGCAGCCGAAACCCCTGAGATAGCTGCCGAGGCCTGCAGGCTCATAGAGGTCACCTACGAGATCCTCCCGGCGGTATTCGACGAGCTCGAAACCCGCCTTGACGGAGCTCCGATCATTCATCCCGAGGAAGACACCATCGACATCGTCGACCGTGAGCACAACGTCGTCCACCGGATGCACGCTCACCGCGGCGACGTAGAGGTTGCGCTAAATAATGCCGACCACGTCTACGAGCAGACCTTCCGCGTCCACCAGGTTCAGCAGTGCCCGATCGAACCGCACATCTCCGTCGCCTGGCTGGACTCAGACGAACGCTTGGTCGTCCGCACCGCAACGCAGGTTCCGTTCCACACCCGCCGCATGTTGGCACCCCTCATCGACATGGAGGTCAAGGACATTCGCGTCATCAAGCCGCGCATCGGCGGCGGCTTTGGCGCCAAGCAGGAGATGCTGATCGAGGACATCGCCGCACACCTGGCAATCGCCACTCACCGCCCCGTTCAGTTGGAGTTGACCAGAGAGGAGGAGTTCTTCGCCAGCCGCACCAGGCACCCGCAGACCATCACCTACCGGACCGGCGTCGACTCCGACGGAACGCTCGTAGCCCAGGACATGACCCTCGTGGGCAACACAGGCCCCTACGGAGCCCACGGCCTGACCGTCCAGATCGTCACCGGCCTACGCGGTCTGACCTCCTACAACTGCGACAACAAGCAGTTCAACTGCGATGTCGTCTACACCAATATCCCCGTTCCTGGCGCCTACCGAGGCTACGGAGCACCCCAGGCCCTTTTCGCCCTGGAGTCACACATGGAAGACATCGCCGACGATCTTGGGATTGACCCCATCGGTTTTCGCCGTCAGAACTGGGTGAAGGTCGGCGACGAGATGAACATCGCCCCACACCTGGGAGAGGGTGGAGCCAGCGACGAGGAGCTGGACGAGTACCCGGTGGTGGAGTCGAACGGCATCGAGGAATGCGTGGCCCAGGGGATGCGAGCGATCTCGTGGCACCGACGCAGCGACCCCGACTGGCGGGCCCCGGCCGACCGGCCACACATCAGGCGCGGCCTCGGCTTCGCCTTCTGCATGCACGGAACAGCCATTCCCTTCCTGGACATGGGCGGTGCCAGCATCAAGTTGAACGACGACGGGTCGTTCAACCTGCTTGTAGGTGCCACCGACCTCGGGACCGGGGCCGACACCGTCCTTGCCCAGATAGCGGCCGAGGTCCTGGGAGTTCGCCTCGAGGACATCATCATCTACTCCTCCGACACGGACATGACGCCTTTCGACACCGGTGCGTACGCCTCCAGCACCACCTACATCTCCGGCACCGCGGTGCAAAAGGCCTCTCGGGTGGTTGCCACGCGGCTCCGGGAGAGGGCCGCCATGCTCCTCGGAGTCGACGCTCCTGAGTCGATCCAACTGCGGGACCGGAGTGCGTGGACTCCCGACGGACGCTCAGTCACCCTTGAGGAAGTGGCCCTCGACTCTCTGCACATCAACGAGCAGGAGCAGATCATGGGAACTGCCTCACACGTCTCCCCCGACAGCCCTCCGCCGTTCGCCGCGCAGTTCGTCGAGACCGAGGTCGATATCCAGACCGGCCAGGTCACCGTCATCTCGATGGTCATGGCCGTCGACTGTGGTGTGACCATCAACCCCATAACCGCCAGCGGCCAGGTCGAGGGCGGCATGCTGCAGGCCCTCGGGTACGCACACTGTGAGGAGATCGTCCTCGACGATGACGGCAAGATGGTAAACCCGGCATTTGGCCCGTACCGGATCTACACCGCAGACGAGATGCCCCACACCGAGGTGTTCCTCGTGCAGACCATGGAGGCGACCGGGCCCTTCGGCGCAAAGGCCGTTGCCGAAATTCCCAAGGACGGTGTAGCACCGGCTCTCCGGAACGCCATCGCCAACGCCACCGGTACCCGGATCTACGACCTGCCCTTCACGCCTGAACGGGTCCACCGGGCACTCAACAACGTCTGAGCATGGGCGCCGAACAGGGCCTCCTCATCCAGCCCGACTGGCTGGTAACCGATGCCCGCACCCCACCCAGACCCGGCTGGGGTGTCCGGGTTGTAGCTGATCTGATCGACGCCGTCGGACCCAACTCCGACCTGGCCGGAGCACATCCCTCAGATGATGTCGTAGCTGCCCCCGGTCGGATCCTCATGCCCGGATTCGTGAACTCCCACGTCCACATGTACGGGGTTCTTGCCCACGGGATTCCCACAGAGTCGGCTCCAGCCGGCTTCTGGCCATTCCTCGAGGACTTCTGGTGGCCGCAGGTCGAGGACCGCCTCGACCACGAGATGATCCGGGCAGCAGCCGACTGGGTCTGCACCGAGATGCTGCTGTCTGGAACCACGACCTTCCTCGACATCTTGGAGGCCCCTGCGACGCTGCCGGACGCCCTGCTCATGGAAAAAGAGATCGTGGACGAACACGGGCTGAGGGGAATCCTGAGCTTTGAGGCCACCGAAAGGTCGGGGCCGGAAATTGGGCAGAGAGGCCTGCAGGAGAACCTGTCGATGATCGACGCCTGCGGAGACGGTGACCTGACCTCGGGGATGATGTGCACCCACACCACGTTCACCTGCTCCGACGACTTCATCAGACAGGCGTACGAGTTGGCGGCCGCCAACGACGTCCTGCTCCACGCCCACTGCAACGAGGGTGTCCACGAGGGATCTTGGTGCCTTGAACACAACGGACGTAGAACCGTCGAGCACTACGACCACCTCGGCGTGGCAGGCCCCCGCTTCCTTGCCTCCCAGTGCGTCCACCTCTCACCCGACGAGTTCAACCTTGTCGTGGACCGGGGTATCAGGTGCACCCATATGCCTCTGGCGAACTGCGAGGTCGGAGGAGGCATCGCCCCGGTCCCGGAGTTGTTGGAGGCCGGCGTGACCGTGGGTCTCGGGTCTGACGGCTACGTGAACGACATCTACGAGGTCATGCGGGGTGCGTTCCTGATCCACAAGGCCAGGCTTCAAGACCCCGGGGTCATGCCGGCCCCGGAGGTACTGGCCATGGCCACGGAGACAGGTGCACGGGCGCTGGGCCTCGACATGGTCGGTCGCCTCGAACCCGGATGGTCGGCAGATCTGCAGTTAATCGATGCAGCCTTCCCGACACCGGTAAACGAGGGCAACCTGATCGGCCAGATCATCCTGTCCAGGAGCGGACACCATGTCGATTCCGTGATGGTCGCCGGTTCCTGGAGGGTGAGGAACAAAGAGGTGATCGGCTCAGACCCGGAGAGGCAGTCGGCGCGGCTGCACGAACAGGCCACCCGACTCTGGGGTTCTTGATGGCTACGGCATACGGGGATCGGCTAGTCAGGACCCTGCCCGGGCGTACCGCCGAGGCTCACATCCTGAACGACCTTGTCGATCTGCTCGCCAAGGGCCGGTCCGCTGTGCTTGCCACCGTGATAAGCACCGACAGGTCCGTACCCCGACACGCCGGCTCCAAGATGCTCGTCACCGCCGATGGCCTACGTATCGGCTCGGTTGGCGGAGGCGAGATGGAGGCACGCGTGGTCGCAGAGACAGATGCCTGTCTGGCAGAAGGAACGCCACGTCTGCTGGACTACCAATTGGTCGACCCCGGCAACGGCGACCCCGGCGTGTGCGGTGGCCGGGCCACAATTCTCCTGGAGCCACATATGCCACCTTCCACGATCCTGGTTATCGGATACGGCCACATTGGCCACGCTGTGACGGACCTTGCCCACTGGCTTGGCTACCGGGTGGTTGCGACCGACGACCGCTCCGGCACCCTGGACGACAGCTCCGCTGCGGATGTAGCAGTGGTTGGCCCGGTTTCTGTGGCACTCGAACAGGTCGAGTTGACGCCGAGAGACCATGCGGTGGTCGTCACCCGAAACACCGACCTTGACGTGGAGAGCATCCAGTGCCTTTTGGCCACAAGCGTCGGCTCAATCGGCGTCATGGGAAGCGCCCGGCGCTGGGAGACCACATGCAGCCGGCTCCTGGACCTCGGCGCCACGACAGCTGACCTGGAACGGGTCACCTCGCCGATCGGCCTGGACCTGGGTGCCGAGAACCCGGAGGAGATCGCCGTCTCTGTAATGGCCCAGATCGTTGCCCGTGACCGCAGCTCGGCGGGCTGAGGGTTGTTGTTCGAAGACCATCTCTGCCTGCTCCGTGGCGGCGGCGACCTCGGCACCGGAGCAGCGCTTCGCCTCCACCGGGCGGGCTTTCCAGTTGCCGTTTGTGAGCTGGCCAGCCCGCTGGCCGTACGACGTACGGTGGCGCTGTCAACGGCCGTCACCGACGGCGAGCTCACGATCGAGGACATGCGTGCACGCCGGGTTGACCTGACGACGGACCTTGTGTCGATAGCAGCTACAGGGGTGGTACCGGTGCTGGTCAGCCCTGGACTTCCAGACATCCCGCTGTCTGTCGTGGTCGATTCCAGGCTTGCCAAGCAAGCCCTCGACACCACCATCAACGACGCTTCGCTCGTGGTCGCCCTGGGGCCGGGCTTTGTGGCCGGAGTCGACTGCCACGCCGTTGTGGAAACGCTCCGCGGACCCCGCCTGGGACGAGTCATATGGGACGGACCCGCAGCAGCCGACACCGGGGTTCCCGGCGAGGTCGGCGGCAGAAGCACCGACCGACTGCTGAGATCTCCCGCAGATGGGGAGGTGACATGGAACTACGGCATCGGTGATCTCGTAGAGGCCGACGCCTTGCTCGGGGTGGTATCAGGGGTTGAAATCCGAAGTTCCGTGGCAGGAACCATCCGTGGTCTGATCGTGAACGGTGCGACGGTCACGACCGGACTGAAGGTCGGCGACGTGGATCCCAGGAGAACAGGAGAAGGCGGCGGAGTTGACGAGGTCTCAGACAAGGCCCTCTCGGTTGGAGGCGGTGTGGTCGAGGCGGTCCTGACATGGCTGAACCGGAACGGCTGAGTCCCATGATCAGAGCCAGCCTGAACCTGATCCCGGAAGCACCGGTGGACAAGATGGTGGACCTTGCGGTTGCCGCCGAGGAGCTGGGTTTCAGACGCTGCTGGGTCTACGACGAGGGCCTGGCCACCCGTGACGTGTACGTAACGATGACCGCGATCCTGCTCGCCACGGACGGGCTCGAGGTGGGTCCCGGCATCACCAACGCCTACACCCGCCATCCGGGACAGACCGCTGCTGCAATAGCCAGCCTCGACGAGATGTCGGGTGGTAGGGCATTTCTGGGACTGGGAGCCGGAGGCAGCCTCACCCTGGACCCGCTGGCCATCCCGAGGTACCGACCGCTCGAGACCGTGCGGCAGGCGATAGTCGCCTGCCGGGGCCTGTTCGGAGGCGAAACCGTAGACATGGAAGGTCCGGGTTTCTCGCTCCGGTCCGCCCGCCTCGACTACAGCCGCCCAGACATCCAGATCTGGCTGGCTGGGAGGGGCCCCAAGATGTTGGATCTGGCCGGATCAGTCGCCGATGGGGTCCTGTTGGACTTCATCTACAAACCGTCCCTCGGCGCCTACGTGGAGCGGGTCAGAAGAGGGGCAGAAGCGACCGGGAACCAGCCCGAGATCTGCTACTCGACAATGATCGTTACCGACGAGAGGGCCCTTGAAGCTGTAAGGCCCCACATGACCTACCGCCTGGTCGACTCGCCGCCCGATGTCAGGGAGGCCTTGGGAATTTCGGACTCCGACGTCGCCGCCATCAGGTCGGCGATGGCCGATGGGCTCAAAGCAGCTGCCCGGCTGGTTCCAGACGAATGGGTCCTACCTTTTGTTGTAAGCGGCACGATCGAGGAATGCTCAGCCGAACTCCACAACCTCATGGAGACACACGGGATCAGTGAGTTCAAGATTCCGGTCTACGACGTGGACCACGGTCGAGAACTGCTCGAGGTGACCGCAACGGTGCTGGAGCCCCGATGAACCCCCGTTTCGACGAACCCTGTCTCACACTCCCGGCGCAACAGGTCCTAACCGAACATGATGTCGGAGTTCCCGACACCCGTTCTCTGCCCGGCCTGAACGACCCGGAAGCACCACCGGTTGTCGAACCGGTTGATGAGCCGATGGTCGAGGTCTCCCACGGTCGCATTCTCCTGCTCCAGAACTATCAGAGGGCCGGATGGGTGCACGCCCGGGAGGGATGCTGGCTGCGCCGGTCGGTAGCTGACCTGTTGACAGGTGTCGCCGACAACCTCCCCGAGCGTTGGGGCCTCGCCGTGTTCGACGCATGGAGGCCACTCGAGTTGCAGGTCGAGTTGTACCAGGCGGCACTCGCCGATCCTGAGGTGCCTGCATGGCTGTTCGCCGAACCCGATCCGGAACCATCGCGTCCACCACCACACCTCACAGGCGGTGCCGTGGACCTAACCCTCACACACGACGGCGTCGCACTCGCCCCCGGAACCGGTTTCGATGACATGTCTTCAATGGCCGGGGCTTCAGCACTCGAACATCTACCAGGCCCTGACCGCGAGGTGAGGCGCCTCCTCTTCTGGGCGATGAGGGACGCCGGCTTCGTTGTCTTCGACGGCGAGTGGTGGCACTTTGAGTTCGGCACCCGCCGTTGGGGTGCAATAACCGACAACCAGCCCCTCTTCGGGCCGGCAGCACCGCCGGCCTGAGCCATCCGAAAACCTGGTCAGGCGTGCTCCCACAGGCGCCGTGATCTGGCAGCCAGATCCCTGTGGGCGGCTGCCAGGTCGATTCCGACTACCTCGCCGTCGGTCACCACAGGGTTGCCACCGACGAGCACGTGGCGGGCGCGGCGATCGGGTCCCAGAACGAGGCCGGCCAACGGGTCGGCGATGTCACCGAGGTCGTCGCCGGGCCAGACGACCATGTCAGCCCGCTGACCCGGCTCTATCAGGCCGGTGTCGTCGAGGCCGAGGCACCCGGCACCTCCCCTGGTGGCCATGTCCACGACATCGACCGGCATCAGCGCATCCGGGCGCAGCTCGCGCAGCCTCGCCGTGTAGAGCGCCTGGCGGAGCTCCGGAAAGAGCCCGCCCACCTCGTTTGAGGCGACGCCGTCCACCCCGAGACCGACGGGACAACCGGCAGCCCTCAGGTCGGTGACCCTGCACATGCCTGCCGCTATCCGGGCATTCGATGACGGGCAGTGGGCAATGCCAGTACCTGCCGCTCCGAGCACGCCCATCTCGTCGTCGTCGATGTGGATGCCGTGCGCCAGCCAGACGTCGTCGCCGACCCAACCCCACTCCTCGAGCATCTCCACCGGTCGTCGACCGAACCGTTCGAGGCAGTGGGCCTGCTCCTCGACCGTCTCACACAGATGTGTGTGCAGGCGCAGACCGTGACGTCGAGCCAACTCGGCTGACTGGACCATCAGGTCGGTGGTTACGGAGAAGGGGCTGCATGGTGCCACCACCACGTGGACCATCTCGGCGTCGTGGTGGCGGGCGATGACCGACTCGGTCGACGCCAGGATGGCGTCGATGTCCTCGACCACGTGGTCCGGCGGCAGGCCCCCGCGGCTCTCACCCAGGTCCATCGAACCCCGGGAGAGGTGCAGCCGGATGCCGACCGAGTGGGCGGCGTCGACGATTGCATCAAACACCTCGTCGTCGCCCCCGGGGACCAGATAGTGGTGGTCTGATGCAGTCGTGCACCCCGTGGCGGCCAACTCCCCCAGGCCGACCATGGCAGCCGCCCTGACGTCGTCAACCGACAACCGGCCCCACACGGGGTAGAGGTGGGTCAGCCAGTCAAAGAGGTTGCAGCCGTCGGCCCTGCCGCGGGTCATCCACTGGTAAAGGTGATGGTGCGTGTTAATGAGCCCTGCTGTGACGATGTCACCATCACAGCGCAGGACCTCGTCTCCGGGCTGGGGCTCCACCGACCCGACCGCCGTGATGCGACCGCCTTCAACGGCAATGTCACCCGGGTGGCGGGCACCTCTGACTACCAGGCGGGACATGTGGAGAATCCTCTCACGGGGTCCAGTCAGCGAACGTGTCGACCATCAACTTCACGTCCGGGCCGAGCGGGTAGAGGATTGGACAGGTGCAACCATCTGCCATGTACTGGGCCACCTTCTCCCTGCATTCGTCCGGGGTGCCGGCTGCACAGATCATCTGCACGATGTCATCGGGCACCAGCTTCGATGCTGCCTCAACCTGCTCATGCGTGGCGGGCCACGTCAGGATCTTCCCAACCTCCTCAAGCAGCGACTCGGGGACGCCCGAAGCCTTCATGATGTGCGGCTGCTGACCCAGGTACTGGGTGACCATGAGGCGAGCTCCGTCAAGGGCCTCGGCGCGTGTTTCGGCAACCGAACAGACCACAAGTTGCGGCCGGTCCAGGTCGTCGACCGACCGGCCCGCCCGAGCGGCACCGATCTCAAGGTGCTCCATCGCCTGCTTGTTGTATCCAGGCGAGACCAGGTAGTTCAGGACAACCCCGTCAGCGATCTCGCCTGTCAACTCCATCATCTTCATCCCGGTCGCACCGATGTAGATGGGAACCTCCTTGGGGCGCCGCTCCTGGTAGACGTAGTCCAGCTCAACCCCGTCGAGGTGCACGTAGTCGCCATCGAACGTGACCGTCTCATCTGCCAGCAGGGCCCGCACCGTCGTTACAACCTCTCGCATGACACCGAGGGGCCGCCTGCGGTTGATCCCGACCTTGGTAGCCAGCGGATCCCACCAGGCGCCGATGCCCAGAATCATCCTGCCGGGGGCCAGGTCGTCGAGCGTCGAGAAGGTGGATGCAAGGCGTGCCGGGTTGCGTGTCCAGCAGTCGACGACCCCCGAGCCGATCTTGATCGTGTCCGTGCAGGCCCCGAAGGCCGCCATCGGCACGACGGCATCGCGGACAAGGCGCGAGTCAGCCTGCCAAACGGCCTCGAAGCCACGCGATTCCGCGTATCGGGCGTGCTCGATGGCCTCTGTGATCGTGTGGGCATCCTGCAGGTAGATGGCGAGCCTCGTCATCGGGGAACCTCCTCGGCGATAGCGGTCAACATGTGCTCTCTCACATTTCCTCCAGTCGGGCGTGCAGTCGGACAGCCTCCTCAGCGGCCCTCGCACGGATCTCGTCTGCATCGACACGGGTAGCTGAACCATCGGCCCAGACCACTCGGCCATCCACCTCGACCTGTAGGGGGCTGACACCCGGCGAGAAGGCCAGGTGCCACGGATCCATCGGGTCGTGGCTCCATGTGACCTGATCCCCGAGTGCCTCCGGGAAGAGATCCCAGCCGGTGGCCAGATAAGACCAGGCAGCCTCAGGCGAGGCTGTCACGTCATCTTCACGGTGGCGCACGTAGGCGACCCGGAACTCGTCGAGCATGTCGGCACCGATGCCGTCGGAGCCGAGAGCCACCGGGTTTGTGAAGCGGGCGGGGCGTGAGTATCCGACGGAGTTGTTCATGTTGGACCTGGGGTTGTGCACGATTGTGCCGGTCAGGCCGTGGTCATCGGCCAGGTGTACGCCGTGTACGAGCAACCAGTCGTCCGCGGTCAGGTTGCGGAGCCGGTCCGCTGCACCGGCGTCGGTCTCGCCCTCGGCCACGTGGATGTGTACGCCTACACCGAGTTCGGCAGCGAGGCCGGCTGCGGATTCGAGGGTCTCGTCGGTGCAGGTGAAGGCGGCGTGCACGCCGACCCTCCCCCGGCCGCCGGCACGCAGGTACCTCTCGTTCTCGGCGAGGCCCCGTCTGGCGCCCTCTGGTCCGTGGCGGTCCGTCACCCCGTACGCACAGTCGACCCTCACACCGACCTCTGCGCAGGCTTCGGCGATCACGTCCAGAGAACCCTCGATGGCCTCCGGTGACTCATGGTGGTCGATGACCGCCGTGCATCCCCGCTCAAGTGCCTCGAGGGCGCCCAGCATCGCAGACCAGCGGATGCCCTCAAGGTCAAGGGCCCTGTCGAGACGCCACCACACGAGCTCAAGGATGTCGGTGAACCCGGCCGGCGTCCTGGGTGGTGCCGGCATGCCGCGGGCCAGCGATGAGTAGAGGTGATGGTGGGCACAGACCAGGCCCGGCGTGGTGTTGGACAAGTTGCTCATCGGCCGTCCCACTCTGCCCAGGCTTCACGCTGGTTGGGAGAATTCATCGGGAGCTCAGCGCGCCACTCACCGTCGTGGGCGTGGAGGGCGGCTGCCACCGCTCCGGCTGTGGGAACCAGGCCGATCTCGCCGACTCCCTTGATGCCGTATGGAGAATCCGGCTGGGGTACCTCGACGAGGCGTACGTCAACAGGCGGCATGTCCTTGGGTCTGATGATTCCGAGGCTGCGAAGGGTCGTGTTGGCGGGCCTGGCGTCTGCATCTGCCGGGAAACCCTCGGTCAGGGCGTATCCGAGACCCATGTGCACGGCGCCCTCCACCTGTCCTTCGCAGAGCATCGGGTTCACGGCCCGACCGACATCGTGTGCGGCCACGACCTGCTCCACGTCGCCGGTCTCGGGATCCAGGATCACCAGTTGTGCCGCGTATCCGAAGGTGGAGTGGATCACGGGGTGTTCGAGGCCTTCGTTCATGGAGTTTGTCCAGTCCACCCGGTACTCGCCCTCGTAGTCCACCCCGATCTGGCAACCGTCGGCGAGTGCCGCCCGGCAGGCGTCGGCCACCGACCCGGCTCCCATGAGGGTGCCGCGGCTGCCGGTCGTCTGGCCGGCACCAAGCTCACGGGTGGTGTCGACGATTACCTCGATCAGAGCGGGATCCACGCCGAGTTCCTCGACCACCACCTGGATGGCAACCGTGTGGACTCCCTGACCCATCTCCGTCCAACAGTGCCTTACCTCGACACCGCCGTCCTCACGAAAGCGGACCACCGCCCGTGCGATCTCCTTGAAACCGTTTCCGAGACCGGAGTTCTTGAGCCCCATGCCGAGACCGACGGGCCTGCCGGCAGCCACGGCTGCGTCGTAGGGCTCCTTCACCTCGTCCAGGCACGCTCTGGCGCCGAGGGAGCCATCGTCCATCACCTGGCCCGGCCCCCAGACGGCCCCCGGACCCACGATGTTGCGACTGCGCATCTCCCAACCGGAGATTCCCGCCATCTGGGCGAGGCGGTCCATCACCCCCTCCATGGCGAACTGCGCCTGGTTGGCTCCAAAGCCACGGAACGCACCGCACACCGGATTGTTGGTGCGCACAGCCGTGGCCTCGACGTCGATGTTGCCGACCACATACGGGCCGCTCGCATGCCCAGCGGCGCGCTCGAGAACCTTCATGCCCACCGAGGCGTAGGGACCGGAGTCTCCGATCATGCGTACCCACAGCGCTGTCAGGTGACCGTCGGCGTCACAGCCGGCCCGGTACGCCATCCGGATCGGGTGCCTCTTCGGGTGCATGAGAAGAGACTCCTCACGGGACAGCGTGCACCGGACAGGCCGGTCAAGGAGGTGGGCTGCAAGGGCCGTCTGAGCCTGGTTGGACATGTCCTCCTTGCCCCCGAAGGCGCCGCCGTTGCTGACCAACTCGACGGTCACCATGCCGGTGTCGACTCCCAGGACGGAGGCGATCTGGTTGCGGTCGTCCCAGACACCCTGACCGCCTGAGTACACGTGGAGGCCTCCACCGTCGACCGGAACGGCGAGGGTTGACTCGGGCTCGACAAAGGCGTGCTCGATGCGCTGGGTCTGGAACACCTCGTCAACCACGTGGGCGGACTCTGCCAGGGCCGACTCGACCTCTCCTCGCGAGTAGCTGGACACGGAGAGGATGTTCCCTTCCAGCCCCCACACGGCATTCTCGTCTGATGACGCCGCCACGACCGGGTCGCTGAACACGGTCAGGGACACATATTCCACCTCTACGAGGGCGGCTGCCATCCGGGCTGTTTCCCGGTCGCCGGCTACAACGACGGCAAGTACGTCACCCAGGTAGGAGGTTCGGCCCCCCTCGGGGATGAGCACCGGCCAGTCGGTGTGAATGATGCCAACACGCAGGTCCCCGGGCACGTCTGCAGCGGTGAAGACGCCGTGGACCCCGTCGACGGCCTCTGCAGCCGACGTGTCAATACGGCCCACGTCGGCGCGGGCGTGGTCGGCGAGATGAAGTGCTGCATGCAGCAGGCCTTCAGGAGCCATGTCGTCGATAAAGGGCCTGTCCCCGAGGCTCAGCTCTCCGGCCTGGTACTTGGTGCCGCTTGAACCGACTCCCCCACATTCCACCGTGACGGGAACTTCGCCGGCCGCCACCGACTCGACGGCGTCAAGGATCTTGATGTACCCGGTGCACCTGCAGAGGTGCCCACCCAGGTGGCGGGCTGCCTCGTCCCTCGTGAGGGCATCGCCCTTCTTGTCGATCAGCGCCTTGGCACGCATGACGATTCCCGGTGTGCAGAACCCGCACTGAAGCGCACCGTGGGCTGCAAAGGCATTCGAAAAGCGCTCCCGTTCGTTCTGATCGAGACCCTCAAGGGTGGTAACGGTGGCCCCATCGACCTTTTCCATCGAGGTCTGGCATGCAACCCGGGCCTTTCCGTCGACCAGCACCGTGCAACAGCCGCACTGGCCCGACGGCGAGCAACCGTCCTTGGGTGACATGACCCCGAGCTCGTCGCGTAGAGCTACGAGCAGGTGGGGATGTGTGGCGCTTGCCTCGACGGTGGATCCGTTCAGGGTGAAGGTGGTCACGCTGTTCCGGTTGTGTCGTCAGGGTTCAGGGTCGCGGCCACATCCTCGGGCACCTCCACGCCCGTCTGCCCTGTGATCAGCCCGTACACCTCGGGTCGGCGGTAGTAGCCGAAGTTGAACAGCGTGTCCTTGTAGTTGGAGCACATGTCAAGGTCGCACTCGGCAACCACCAACTCGTCTCCGTCAGTGGAGCAGACGGCCCGCACCTCGCCAGAAGGCGCCACGATCGAGCTCTCGCCCAGCAGGACACAGCCCTCCTCGTTGCCGGCCTTGGCGACGCCCACGACCCACATGCCGTTCTGGTAGGCGCCGGACTGCAGCACCAGGCCGTTGTGGAAGCCGGCCAAGACGTCCTGGGTTGGATCCGGCGGGTAGTGGACGGGGGTGTTGTAGCCGATGAGGGCCAGCTCGCAGCCCTGCAGGCCGAGCACCCGGTAGGTCTCGGGCCAGCGGCGGTCGTTGCAGATGGCCATCCCGACCACGCCACCGAATGCACCGAACACGTTGAACCCGTCGCCGGGTTCGAAGTAGTAGCGCTCCAGATGCTGGAACTCCCTCCAGGGCTCATGCTCGTGGTGGCCTGGCAGGTGGACCTTGCGGTAGCGGCCCGCCACGGAGCCGTCGCGCTCCACCAGGATGGCGGTGTTGTAGTGGTGCCCGTCGGGCGTCAACTCGGCGTAGCCGAGGTGGAACCCGACGCCCAGGCGGGCCGCCTCGTCAAACAGCGGCTGGGTGTCGGGACCGGGCATTTCGGTCTCGAAGAAGTTGTCGAACTCTGCGCGGTCGTCAACCCACCAGCGCGGGAAGAACGTCGTCAGGGCCAACTCCGGGAACACAACCAGGTCACAGCCGGCGTCGGCACCCTCACGCAGCAGGGCTACAAGCCTCTCGACCACGTCAGGTCGGGAATCGTCCCTCTGGATGGGGCCTGTCTGGGCAGCGCCGATTGTGAGGATCCGGCTCATGTTCCTTCTCCCTCCTCGGAGGCCCGACGATCCAGGGCCAACATGGTCTGGAGCAGCACGTCCGCTCCGGCAGCGAGGTCGGCGGCATCGGTGTGTTCTGCCGGATTGTGGCTGATGCCGTCCCTGCTCGGGACGAACACCATTCCGGTGGGACAGATCCGGGCCATCATCTGAGCGTCGTGACCGGCACCGGATGGCATCCGCGAAACACTGTGGCCGAGGCGCTCGGCCGTTCCGGCCACCGTGTCGACCACGGCTTCGGCGAACACCACCGGTTCGAATCGTGCGAGGCTGCGGGCCTCGACCCGGACACCCTCTGAATCAGCGACGCCTTCCACGAAGTTGGAGAGGTCGACCTCGGCGGCGAGGAGCAGCGCCTCGTCGGTGTTGCGGAGGTCTACGGTCATTACGGCCGTACCGGCTACCACGTTCACGAGGTCTGGTTGGAGGTCAAGCCGGCCGACGGTGGCCACCTGTCGACCCCCCATTCCGGAGGCAATGTCGCGCACGTGACACGCAATGGCCGCAGCCGCGTAGGCGGCGTCGTGTCGCAGGTCCATCGGCGTCGTTCCCGCATGGTTGGCCTGGCCGGTAATGGTCAACTCGGTCCACGAGATGCCCTGCACGCCGGTGACTGCCCCGATCGTGTGACCTCCAGCCTCGAGCACGGGCCCCTGCTCAATGTGCAGTTCGACGAAGGCGTGAGGTGCGGGACCGGGACACGGGTGGGTTCCCCGGTAACCGATCCTGTCAAGCTCGTCTCCGACAACTGATCCGTCGATCCCCTCAATGTCGAGGGCGTCCTCAAGGCCGAGGCCGCCCACGTAGACGAGGCTGCCGAGCATGTCCGGTGGGAACCTGGCTCCCTCCTCGTCTGTGAAGAAGGCCACGGCAATCGGATGCTCGGTCTCGACCCCTGCGCCGATGAGGGTCTCGATCACCTCGAGACCGGCCAGCACCCCAAGGTTTCCGTCGTAGCGGCCACCCGAGCGGACGGTGTCAATATGGCTTCCGGTCATCACGGCGGGGCCGTCGATGCGCCCGGGTCGGGTCGCCACAACGTTGCCAATCCCGTCGATGCGGACATCAAGGCCCAGGTCCCGCATCCAGGTGACCACCAGGTCGCGTCCGGCCCTGTCCTCATCGGTGAGGGCCAGGCGGCTTGAACCGCCGCCCTCGATTGGGCCGATCGCGGCAAGTTCCCCAATGCGGCGCATCAGACGGTCGGCGTCGATCCTTAGTGCGTCGTGGGGGTGGCTCATGCCTCGCCCTCCGGGAAGACGATGTCGGTAGGGCGTACGGGCACCCGTGGCAGGTCGAGACCGGTGGCGACCCGTATGGCGGCGGCGACAGCTGCCGTGGACGAGATGGACGGGGGCTCGCCGATGCCCTTGGCTCCGAACGGGGCTCCCGGCTCGGCCTGCTCGATGAGGGCGGCGATCTCGACTGGGGGCATGTCGAGTGCTGTAGGCACCAGGTAGTCCGTGAACGAGGCGTTGCGAATCCGACCGTCCACGACCAGGACCTCCTCCATTACCGCCAGGCCGACGCCCTGGGCTGCACCGCCCTCGAGCTGACCCACAACCTGCATCGGGTTCAGGATTCGCCCCACGTCCTGGGATGTTGTCAACTCCACGACCTTGACGAGCCCCAGCCCGGTGTCGACGTCGACGATCGCCCTGTGGGCCGAGAACGCGAACGAGACGTGTGCGTTCCCCTGACCGTCATCGTCCAGTGGCCACGTCTGTGCATGCCTGAACACGACGTCAGCCTCGACGGGTTCTGCCGTGGCCTCAGCCAGGTCGATGTCCAGGCCGCCGGCCAGCGAGACGATCCGGCCGTCCACCAGGACAAGGTCGCTGACATCTGCACCCTGTTGGGCGGCGACGCGTTCAAGCAGCTGCACCCTGACCTTTTCGCAGGCCTCCTTCACCGCGCCGCCCGACATCCATGTCTGACGGCTGGCGGACGTGGAACCGGCCGACCCAACCGTGGCGGTTGTCGCCGGCGCCATCACCACCTCCTCGACACCAAGCACCTCGCGGGTTATCTGCTGAGCAACGGTCACGAACCCCTGGCCCACCTCTGCGCAGGCGCTGGTAATCGTGGCGACACCGCCTTCAAGCCGGCAGGCAGCCTCGCTGGAATCATCAAAGCCCTCCGAGAACAACAGGTTCTTGAAGCCGAGGGCGAAGGCCTCGCCTCGTACGACGTCTTCCGGACCAGCGGTGCGGCCGGCACCACCTGGAAGCTCCATGGGGTCAAGGGCGATTGCCGCTGCTGAGGGATGCTCCGCACACGACCGAATCACCTCGGCAACCGGTGCAGTGCCGGTGATGGTCTGGCCGGTGAGAAGCTCGTCGCCGGGTTCAAGGGCGTTGTGAAGGCGCAACTCGATGGGATTCATGCCCAGGGCCTCGGCCAGCTTGTCCATCTGTGCCTCGTGGGCGTAGCAGGTCTGAACGGCCCCAAATCCACGCATCGCACCGCAGGGTGGGTTGTTGGTTCGGACCACGGCACCGTCGATGTCGGCACTTGGCACCCTGTAGGGGCCCGCAGCGAAACAGGTGGCGTTGGCGATCACGGCGCTGCTGGACGAGGCGTAGGCACCTCCATCCAGGACCAGGCGCGCCTCGACCCGCACGAGGGTGCCGTCGCTGGTTGCGTGGTGCCGGTACCACATCTGTGCTGGGTGCCTGTGCACGTGGCCGTGGAAGGACTCCTCGCGTGAGTAGACCATCTTCACGGGCCTGTCGGTGTGTTGCGCCAGCATGCAGAGGTGGACATGCAGGCTGAGGTCCTCACGGGCTCCGAAGGCCCCGCCAACGCCGGCGAGGGTGAGCCTCACGCTCCCGGGCTCAAGACCGAGACAGTCGGCAACCTGGTCCCTGTCGGAGTGCAACCACTGTGTCGCCACGTAGAGGTCGATGCTTCCGTCGTCTGCCGGTACCGCCATGCCCGACTCGGGACCCAGGAACGCCTGGTCCTGCATGGCAACCTCGTAGGTGCCCTCCACCTGAACGTCACCCACGACGTCCTGATCACCGTGACGGAGGTGGATGCGCCGGATCAGGTTTCCATCCGGGTGGATCGGTTCGACCTCTTCGACGGTCATCGGATCCACGGCAGGGGCGAGCACCTCGTAGTCGACGACGATTGCCTCGAGTGCCATGCGTACGGCCTCGGGATGGTCGGCTGCAACTATGGCGACCGGTTCGCCCTCGTAGCGGACGATGTCGCCGGCCAGCACAGGCTGGTCCCTGTGTTCCAGACCGAACTCCTTTTGGCCTGGAACGTCGTCGTGGAGCAGCACGGCGTGAACGCCGGTCACAGCGACTGCTGCACCTATCTGTATGGACCTGATCCTGGCGGAGGGGTGCGGAGAACGCAGAGTTCCGCCCCAGAGCATCCGGTCGTGCCACAGGTCGCTGGAGAAGGCAAACGAGCCGCTGGTCTTTGGTGCCCCGTCAGGTCGACGGGCGCTCTCACCTATGCGCGGCGCTGTTCCGGTTCGTGCGGCGACCCGGGTGTCGGTCACGCCGCCGACCCCTCGTTGCGTCGGCCTGCGGCGGCCACGTTCACGGCCTCGAGGATCCGCCCGTAACCGGTGCACCGGCAGAGGTTGCCGCTGATGGCTTCCCTGACGGTCAGGTCGTCTGGATCGGGGTTGGAGTCCAGCAGAGCACCGATCGACACGATGAGACCGGGTGTGCAAAAACCGCACTGGACGGCTCCCGTGTCGATGAACGCCTGCTGTACATCGGAGAGGCCCTCGTCGTCGGCGACACCTTCGATGGTCGTGATCTCGCATCCTGTCGCCGACTCGGCTAGGACCAGGCAGCTGCACACCGTCTGACCGTCGAGCAGCACAGTGCATGAACCGCACTCGCCCTCTTCGCAGGCGTTCTTGGAACCGTGGAAGCCGAGCCGTTCGCGCAGCACCCAGAGGAGGCTTTCACCGGGGCGACCGTCGCCGACCCGGTGGTCGGTTCCGTTGACCCTGAGCAGGTACGGGTCGGTGCTCACGTCGCCGCTACCTCCTCGAGGACCCTTGCCAGCGCCCTTCCGGCAAGTACCCCAACCGCATGACTGCGGTAACGGGCGGAACTGCGATGGTCGTTGATCGGGGTGGCAGAGCCTGCGACCAGGTCGGCGAATTCACCGATAGCCGTCTCGCCTGGGTGGCCGCCGGTATCCCAGTCGAGGCGCTGGCTGATGTGTTCCTCGGCTGCCGTGGCTCTAAGGGGTCTCGGTGAGACCGATCCCAGGCCGACCCTGATCCTGCGGGAACCACGGTCCACCAACAAGGCGAGGGACGCAACGGAGATGACCATTGCGTTGCGGGTGCCCACCTTGCAGAACTCCTGGGGACCGTCCAGTACGGGAACCCTCACGGCCTCGATCAGCTCTCCGGGAAGGAGACAGGTCTGCTTCACACCTGTGACGAAGTCGGCCACGGCAACCTCCCTTCGGCCGGCGCTCGAACACAACTCAAGCACGGCATCCAGTGCGACGAGGACGGGCAGGCTGTCGGCCGCCGGTGATGCCGTTGCGATGTTTCCGCCGAGGGTGGCGGCGTTGCGGATCTGGGGTGAACCGACCGTTCGTGCGGCCTGGGCAAGTGCCGGAAGGAGTGAGGCGATCTCAGGTCGGGAGATCTCACCAAAGGTGACACCTGCACCCAACCTGAGTTGGCCGCCGTCACGTCGCCATGCACCTAGTTCAGGAACACGGTTGAGGGTGACCACGTTCCCGATGCGTCGGCTGCCGCGGTTGACCTCGACCATGAGGTCGGTGCCACCTGCCAGCACCAGCGAGTCCGGGTCCGCGGCAAGGGCCGCGCAGGCATCTTCGAGGGAGGTAGCGATGGTCACCGGCACTCCCACATGCTGCCGTCCGTTCAACATTTTGTCAACGTCAGGGGGCGGGCTAACGTGGCGCTGTGTCCAGACCGGTTCATCCCCTCATTGCCGCACTGGCCCCGGTGGCCGAGGCCCTGGGTGCCGGCCTGCTCGAACCCGACCAGATCACCGCCGCCGACCTGCCACTGGTCTGGGAAGGCGAGGTGGTCGGAGGCCTGCGTCGCCCCGACCTCCACAACGCCCTTGACGTCTTGATCAAGGCTGCTGAGACCGACCTGGGAGTTGACCGCAACGCCATGGACCGCACCCAGAAACAGGCCGCTGTGGCTCTCCTCAACGAGTGGGGGGCCTTCACGCTGCGAAAGTCGGTCGAGGACGTCGCCGATGCCCTGGGAGTGAGCAGGTTCACCATCTACAACTATCTGGAACGGGCCGAATCGGCCTGACCCGGTGGCGGGGGCTACCTTCGCCCCATGGACGACGAGACCACCGATGACCTTGCCCGCTTCGACGCGGTAGGCCTTGCCGACCTGATCCGCCACGGCGACCTCTCACCGGTAGAGGCCGTGCAGGCGACCATCAACCGCATCGAAGCCCTTGACGGCGAGCTGAACGCCGTTATCCACCGGCAGTTCGACAAGGCCCTCGACCTGGCCGCCTCACCCGACCTTCCGGACGGACCGTTCCGTGGTGTTCCGATGCTGATCAAGGACCTCTGGTCAGAAGAAGCAGGCCAACCACACCACTGCGGGGTCCAGGCGCTCAAGGACGCCAAGCTCACATCCACGATCGACTCCAACCTGGTGAAGCGCTACAGAGAAGCCGGGTTCATCAACGTGGGCCGAACAAACACTCCGGAACTGGGCCTGGTGGCAACCACCGAACCTCTGGCCTACGGACCCAGCCGCAACCCCTGGAACACCGACTATGGAACCGGAGGCTCCTCGGGCGGCTCCGCAGCGGCAGTGGCTTCTGGAATGGTCCCGGCTGCGAACGCCAGCGACGGCGGTGGCTCCATCCGAATCCCCGCCGCCATGTGCGGCCTCGTCGGGCTGAAGCCCTCAAGGGGCAGGATCTCGATGGGCCCGGTGAAAGAGGAATGGGGCGTGTCGGTCCAACACGTTGTGTGTCACACCATGCGGGACTGCGCCGGGATCCTGGATGCCACGGCCATCCCGTTCCTGGGTGACGGCGTAGTGGCACCCGACCACGGTCGCCCCTACTCAGACAGGCTCGCTGGAGAACCCGCCAGGCTTCGGATCGGCCTGCTTGTCGACCACCCCATGACCGGCGTCCACCCTGACTGCGCTGATGCGGCCCGCCGGACCGCCACCCTCCTGGAAGGGCTCGGCCACGAGATCGTGGATGCGCATCCGCCCGCCCTCAACCAGTTGGAGGACCTGAGCTGGGCATTCAACGTGAACTGGGGTGTGGGTGCGGTCCTCAGCCTCGAACACCTGGGTGGGCAGTTGGGTCGAACCGTCACCGAGGACGACGTGGAGCCCGGAACCTGGCTGCTGGCCCAAATGGGTGTCGGCCACTCAGCATCCGACTACGCGAAGGCCCAGGGCCTCATGGCCACCTTCCGTAGGAACATGGCCTCATGGTGGGAGGACGGCTTCGACCTGCTGGTCACACCGACCACGGCCCAACCTCCACCCCTGCTTGGCGAGCTGACACCAACCGACGACGACCCCCTGCGGGCCTCAAAGCGATCAATGCCCTTCGCCGCGTTCACCTCACCGTTCAACACGACCGGTCAGCCGGCAATTTCGCTGCCCCTGGGATCGTCGGAGGGACTACCGGCGGGTGTCCAGATCGTTGCCGCCTACGGCCGCGAAGACATCCTCATTGCGGTCGGATCGCAGTTGGAGGCCGAGGTCCGCTGGTCTGACACGAGGGCCCCCATACACGCCTGACCGGCCAGAGCCTCGCTAGGCGTCAAACACGAGCACGCCCGGTAGATCCAGAAAGGCAGTCGTATCAGCGCTGATGATCGTCCTTCCCGAGACGAGTGCCGTGGCAGCCACGATGAGATCATGACGACCTCGGGGGCGACCCGTCTTTCGTGAATGGGCCAGCAACACTGCGTGCCCATGCGCAACCTCGATGTCGTATGGCAACACGACAACACTGTCAACGACTGCTCGAACGGACTCACGTCGATCATCCACGTGCTCTTCCGACGCCAGATGGATTCCAACCTCAAGTTCAGCAACAGTGACCGCAGAAACAGCCACATCGTCCTCATCCAGCAGAATCGACTCAAGGTCATGTCCGGCTCGCTCCAGATCGATCAGGACCGTCGTGTCCAACAGCAGTCGGCTCACCGGCCATCCTCATCCCCTGCGACCGGGACGTCATCAGGTTCCAGAAGATCCCAGACGGACCGAAGATCGTCAATCCATGCTGAATCAGGAGGGTGTGCACGGAGAGCCGCTTTCAACGCAGCACCGTTCGCACGTGGGGGTGCGCCCAACTGAGCCACCACGCGGCCGCGACGAACGATCGTGAAGGTTTCGTCCCCGTGCTCCACGGCATCCAGGAGGTCGGCGAAGTTGCGGGAAGCCTCTGTGGCAGAAATCTCTGACATGAGAATCAGATTATCAGATTATCAACTACTGCGGGATTGACCCGCGCCGATCAGGCGTCCAGGACCTGGTGGGCTGCATCCTCGACCGAGACAACCGGCGGTTCCGTCGACCAGGGGAAGTTGATCCACTTGTCGGTGTGACACCACACGTACTCGCAGTCGACCACCGACTGGGGCTTTTGGTAGAGGACCGCCGAACGGACCTCGCCGACCTTCGCCAGCGCAGTCTCCCGCACCAGGTTCAGGGTGTGACCCGTGTCGGCCACGTCGTCGGTAATCAAGATCTTGGCGTCGCCCAGATCAACCCAGTCGACGTACGGGGGCAGCACGACCGGGATGTCGAGCCTCTCGTCGACCCCCGTGTAGTACTCGATGTTCATCACGTAGAGGTTCTTTACCGCCAGGGCGTAGCCGAGGGACCCGGCCACGAACAGGCCCCCCCGAGCGATCGAAAGGATCATGTCGGGCCGGTAACCGTCGTCGGCGACAATGCCGGCCAACTCCCGGACGGCAACCCCGTACCGGGGCCAGTCCATCTCCTCGCGTTCCGCCACCCTCGTCTCCAGTCCTGTGCTCGTGGTTCCGGGCACGCTAGCGGGTCCAGAGGGTCGGCGATCAGTCGTAGGTCGCAGCCACCCGCCAAGAGCCTCCCTCCAGAACCAGGAGGCGGGCCAGGCCATCGTCGGACACCACCTGCAGGCTGACCCTGCGGCTGTGGCGGAGCGGATCCCACCACCTCTCATCGACCGGCCAGGGGCCCGCCCATGAGATCACCCCGACCCCTGCACCGACCCCCTGACACACCCGAGCCGGTTCCGCCGAAACCACCCCCCGTCCATCGACTGACACCGGGTGGCCGTCGGCATCCACGACCTCCACGACGGCTGGCTCCGGGTGCACAGCTGCAGGAGCAGGCGATGGAAGCACCCCCGGCCATGGCGGACCGTCCGCAGGCGGTGACACTGGCCCGGCAGGCCCCTCCGGAAACGGAGCCAGGGTGAACTGCCCGGCCGGATCCCGCCCACCCCTCCACTCGGGCACCCCCACCGACCCGGGGCCCAGCATCACGGCCACCCTGGACAGGGCCCGGCACGCCCGCTCATCGGCCGCAGTGACCCCACCCCAAAACCCGGCCTGATGGCTTCCGGCATGCACCACCTCTTCGGGGGTCAGGTCCAGACGCACCAGACCCGAGGTGGGCCGAACCGAGGGTGGACCGTGCAACCATCCCTCGAGTTGCCAGCGGACCCGGTCGGCCATGGCCCCGGCCCCGATGGCCCCCTCGTCACGCCATCTGCGGACCAACCGCTCACCGTGCCCGGTCTCGGCCTCGACGACCACACAGGTACACGCCAGTCCCTGTCGGGCCAACTCATCGTGGAGTGACCCTGCCAGCGACCGGGCTGCAAAGGCCACCTGCTCGATCCGGTCCACCGGTGGGTCCATGTCCATGCCGACGGCCATGTCTGGCGGCTGGGCCACCATGTGGAGTTGACGGCCGTCGAGACCTGAGGCCAGGAGTTGGGCAGCCACGCCCTCGGATCCGAATCGGGCCACCACGTCCTGCGCGGGCAGGGCGGCCAAAGCTCCCAGGGTTGTGAGACCCAGCCGTACCAGAACATCGGTCAGGCCGGGACGGCCCAACACCCCCACCGGGAGGGGCGCCAGGAAGGCCGGGGTTTCACCGTAAGGCACAACAACCATCTCCCCCGTTGCAGATCGTGATGCCAGACCGGCGGCAAACGGACCGTCGGCCACGCCTACACGGCAACCCGGATGGGCACCGCTCCCCAACGTGTCATCAAGGGCCATATTCACCGTGAGAGCGGTGCTGCCCACCAGCGCCTCCTCGCCACCGAAGAGTCGTACAGGACCCCGGACAGCAAAGGCACAGGTTCCCGGACGTTGCACCTCGACCCACGGGGTGATGTCAGACAGTGCCTCCACCACCGCCTCGAAACGACGGGCCTCGATCACCTCGTCGCGCTCGAGGACCACCGCTTCGGGGCAGCATGCCTGGGCACGACGCCGGCGCTGCCCCTCAGCCACCCCGACAGACCGGGCGGCGACCGAGGCCGCCACAACCCGACCAGAGATAAGGACCATCGCAGGATCCGACGGAGCCACCCCCAGGGCGGTGAGAGGCCAGTCGGGGCACCTGACGACCAGGGTGCGAACCGGTTCTGTCACCCGCTGCCCGGATGTTCAAAGGGGGCCGGGCTCCCATCGGGAGAGGGCAGCAGGATTTCCATGCGACGCTCCCGGGCTGCTGCTCGCCTGCCGTTGACCACCACCTCGGCCCGCCTCAACCACAACCGACCGTGACCGCTCCCATGGCCCTCCCACGAGCCACCGGCAACCGCCAGCGTCAGATCGAAGCGTTCCGGCCACGGCCCGCCACCGACCTGTACCAGCACCGACCCACGTTCACGGGAACGAGCCACCAGGCGCCTGACCGTGGAGGCACGCACCCGGTGACGCGGGGATACCAGGACCAGGTCCAAAGAGCCGATCAGGGTCCCGACCACATCACCCCAGAGAGCCGGTTCGGGTGCCGCCACGAGGGCCAGGCGTTCAAGAGCCACCCCGGCCTCAGATGCCGCCATCAACCCCAGGTCGGGATCACCCACGACAGCGGCCCAGGAACCCACCGTGGTCGCCCCGGCCACCAGAGCCAGAGCCAGGGAGCGGGCGCCGGGACCGGAGACCCCGACGCTGCTACCACGCCTCAGGCCATCGGGAAACAGGTCCGCCAGCACCGGGAGGACCGGCAGCGTGTGCTCAACCGCCAGAGCTGTCGGACGGGCATGTCGGGCAACCTCGACCAACGTGGGAACCGGGCGGAAGGTGGCCGCCGGCGGAGTCGGATGGTCCTCAGGAGGCAGGTCGTCGAACGGCTCAGGTTCGGCAAGGAGGGAGGAGGGCAGGACCACACCCCAGTATCGAACATATGTTCGATATATACAAATGCATATGCCGGGAACCTGCTCCTCAGCCTGCTATCAAAAACAGCGCTAAGACCGTGTAGGCGACCATCGCCCCCAACATCGGATACTGGCTGCGCAGGGCAACCACCGGCTTCCACTCCTCGACCGCACGATCATGGGACACAAGCACAGCAACCATGTGACCGACCACAATCGAACCCAACTGCACCCACCCCACAGCCGTGGTCGAGATGAGGGTCCAGTTGATGGCGTGGTCCACGGTTCCAAACAGGTTCCAGCCCCTGCCCAGCGGGTCTGAGACCAGCGCAATGAATGCCTGCCCCTCAAGGAACAGCAGGGAGAAGTAGTGGGCCAGGTCGTAGCCGACAAGGATCGGCACGAGCGAGATTCCGAACCTGACAGCAAAGTCCGGATCGCCCGTAATGCGCCCACCTGCCCTACATGCCAGGTGGTAGACAAAACCCACCAGCACCACAATCCAGATGAGGCCAACCGTGCTCACCGCAGTCGCCTCCCAGCCGGCCCTACCCGCCATGAGATCACTCCAGGCGCTGGTCCGCGAGATCCCATCAAAGGCAGTGCCACCCAACGCCGCCAGGAGCACCGACAACAACGCAGGCGAAGAGGCGAGTTCGGCCACGCCGACAAGCGGTGATCTCACGAGTAGCCCGCCTGATCCATCCCTCCGGAAGGGAGAAAGCGAGGCAATGGCGTCAAAGAGAACCCCGAAACCCTCGGCCTTGCGTGCCTCCTCCCAACCCCACCGGCGAGATATCGCCATCAGGCCCACCGTGTAGGCCAGCCCCAGCCAACCAATGACCCGGGGGCTGGCACCATCGTGAAAAGCCAACTCCAGCCAGTGGAAGATGCTTATCGGTACAAGCGCGGCCCACCCCGAGGTAAGCCAACCCGGCGCTTCCCCGCCGGGAGAGCCACTAGCTATCCGACCCAGCGTCTCCCAGGGGCTGACCGCCCTCCATACCGGCCCCGCCAGCACCGAGGCAACCGGAACCCCCACCCAGAAGATGATGTAGACCGAAACCGGGGAGATGTTCCTGGCCGTGTCCGCGGCACCAACCATGCCGGCTGCCAGCACCACGAGGAACACGAGCAGAACCACAACCCTCAACACCTTCGCCAAGAAGTGGGCGATGCCCACAACCGAAGGCGCCATCCGGCGTCCTGCAGACATGCCCCTCAACCGGGGATGGTGCCAGAGCAAGCCCAGGGCGGCGAAGGAGAGCACCAGGGCCACAGCGGCACCTCCCGCAGCCTGCCACTCGGGAATGGGCAGGTCGCTTCTACCGCCGACACCGTGGGCCAGCACCGCAGGCATCATCACGAGACTGCGAGTTCAAAGATTTTGAATCCAGCTTCGTGTAGTTCAGCCTCAAAAACACCGGGGATGTCTACTTCAACGAGCAGGACTGCCGGCATTCCCCCATGTACCGGCACCTTCAGGTCGTATACGTGCAGGTGGACGTTGTCGACGACGTCGGTCGTCACGGTGACCTCGACAAGATCGCCGACGGAGGCCTCGAACCGTTGGATGCCGCCGACGATTACTCCACCCTCCAACTCCACCTCGAATCGGACATCGGGTTCCAGCGCCGGTTCACCACCGGTGACCTCCACCACAGCCATTGCGCTGATGGCGCTGCCGTTCGCGTAGTAGTCCCTGTGGTCATTTGAGGAAAGGGTGACCATGACGGTGTGGCGACCATCGGTCAGACCGGTGACGTGATAGGTGGTCTCGGCAATCATTGCCACCGACGAGCCATCGACCGCCACATGTACGTGCCCCTGCCCCTGACGATGCCCGACAGGTGGGTCAACAGCCACCAGTTCGAGGTCGCTGACTCCGATTTCCAGCATCACCCCACCAGAACCATCGGGCTCGGCAGCGACCGACACCCCTGGCAGGGATGAAATACCGGTCAGGTCAACGGGCTGACCATGTTCGTGGTCAGCACTGTCAACCATGTCATGGTCACCATGGTCAGCCATCTCGTGTTCACCATGGTCAGCCATGTCGACGGTCACGGGCGCTCCGGTAGTAGCCGTTACCGGCCCGAGCTGACCCTCTTCTACTTCGGTGATATCAGACCCACATGCGGTCAGAACTGTGGCGAGCGCCAGCAGCATGACGGCCTTAATGCGCGGCTTCATTGCGTCCTCCTCTTGTCGGTTGTTGTCTGGAACTTGCGTCAGACGACAACCGGAGGACCGCGACGCCCAACCGAGAGAACGACCGGTCGTACGGCAACCACGGCCAGAGCCGGCATTCTGGGTTTCGGTGTGGATTCTGTTTCACTCCATCCGGGAAGCAACACCAACCCAATCAGAACCGAACCGGCCTTTACCAACCCGATCAGCAGTGCCGCCACCGGGATCTGGAGAACCAAGCCCAGAAGAATCGCTGGCTCCCCCAGCAGTTCCACCAAGCTGGCACTTCCGACCAGAGCCTCGATGGCCTCCTGAAAGCAAAACACCAGAACCTGAAGAGTTGCCAACCTGAGAACACCGGGATTCGTATCGGAACCTGCTGCACGTACTCCGATAACTGCCAACCAGACCAGAACGAGCACACCTGCAAGACCGACCAGTGGACCGGCCACGGGAAGGTAGTCGTGTGACTTACCGACATCCAGCGTGATGGCGCCGGGATGGGCCCACAGGTAGGCGAGCGAGTGAACTAGCAGTGCCCCCGGTACTGCCAACAGAACTGTCGCCAGTCGACGGCGTGCAATCACGGCCATCAAGATACCGACCGTCGTCGCCGGCCTGCAGGGACCAAGGTCATATCGCATGCCGTCTGATCCAGGCGTGCATGGCTATCCCGGATGCGACACCGGCGTTGATGGACCGGGTCGATCCGAACTGTGAGATGGAGCACACCATCGACGCTGCACCGCGCGCCGCATCGGAGAGACCGGGTCCCTCCTGGCCGAAAAGCAGCACACACCTCTCAGGCAGGTCCACCCCCTCAATCGGAACCGAATCGGGGAGGTTGTCGATGCCGATAAGCGGCAGGTCCTCCCCCGCCGCCCACGACAACAGGTCTCCTATATCCAGGTGATGGAACACGTGCTGGTAGCGGTCGGTGACCATCGCCCCGCGACGGTTCCAGCGACGACGGCCGACTATGTGAACCCCCGAAGCCAGGAATGCGTTGGCGTTGCGCACAACCGTCCCGATGTTCAGGTCGTGTTCCCAGTTCTCGATCGCCACGTGGAACGGGTGCCTGCTCAGGTCCAGGTCGGCCACGATGGCCTCGACGGTCCAGTAGCGGTACCTGTCCACGACGTTCCTGCGATCGCCGCCGGCAAGGAGTTCAGGGTCAAGGCGGTCGTCGTCGGGCCACGGTTCGGGATGCGGGCCGACACCGACCTCGTCCATTGGGCCTCTCCGAAATTCCCTAGTCGGCAATCGCCTGGTTGACCAGGGTCCGCAGGTCCCAGCGCAGGGAAATGTGGGTGCCCGAGGGAACCAACTGGGTCAGAAACACTGCGCTGATCTCCTCGACCGGGTCCACCCAGAAGGCGGTGCTGGCCAGGCCACCCCAGGAACACTCACCCTCGGTGGCATGGACGCGCCCTGCAGCCGCATCGTCGACCACGGCAAAACCCAGGCCGAAGCCAACGCCGTCGAAGAACCCCTCGTGGTAGAGCGGGTCACCGTATGCCGTGAGGTCGACACCCCCGGGCAGGTGGTTTCGCATCATCAGGTCGAGCGTGCGTGGCCCGATGATCCGACCACCGTCTGACATGCCGCCGGCCAGGAGCATCTGACAGAACCGGTGGTAGTCGGCCATTGACGAGACGAGGCCACCGCCACCGCTGCTCCAACCCGGCGACCGGAATGCGCTGGTGGCCGGCGCATCCATCAGATCAGGTACCAGGGTCCCGGGAGCCGGCGTGTAGCAGGCAGCGAAACGACCGACATCCTCGTCGGCAACACCGAACGATGTATCCGGCATTCCCACCGGGTCCAGGATGTGTCGTTGCAGATAATCGGCGAAAGACATGCCCGACACGACCTCGACGACCCGGCCCAGCACGTCGGTTGCCATCGAATAGGACCAGCGCGAACCCGGCTGGTTGCGCAGCGGCAGGCCGGCCAGGGCTTCGATCACCGTCTCGAGGCCGCCTGAGAAATTCAGGACATCAAGACCCGAGTTGCGGTAGATCTCATCCACCGGATGCTGTTGGAGGAACGAGTAGGTGAGCCCCGCTGTGTGGGTCAACAGGTGGGCGATGGTTATCGGCCGATCGGCCGGAACGGTCTCAGGATCGTCGGCCGTACCCCCGACGAAGACCTCCATGTCGGTGAACGAAGGTATGAACCTGGACAGCGGGTCCCTGAGGCGCAGCTGCCCTGCCTCGGCCAACTGCATGACGGCAACCGAGGTGATCGGCTTGGTCATGGAGTAGAAGCGCCAGAGGGTGTCATCGGCCACCGGGATGCCGGCCTCCCGGTCCGCGAATCCTGCTGTTGCCCGCAGGGCGACCTTTCCGCGCCGTGCCACGAGCACGTCGGTACCGACCATGAGGGCATCGTCAACGAAGCGTCGTGCGAACGCCGCCACCCTGTCGAGTCGATCCGGATCAAAGCCGAGCTGAGCTGGCGGGGTGACTGTGATCCGGGTCATGGGTTACCCCTCTGGCTGTGTGGCCGTGGCGGCGAAACGATCGGCTGGGTCAGCCGACGCCGCCGGTCAGCTCCTCGTCGCTCGGCACCTCTACGCCCTCGACGTAGTAGGTGTAGAGGCTGGCGATCACGTCTGCGATCCCGCCGGCATCCGAGCCACCGGACGAATCGTCCAGCTCGACCGTAACGACGTTTGAGTTCATGTGGAGACGGGCGATCCCGCCCCGCTCGAACAGGCGCCGGGCCAGCTCGTGCGCAGGCTCATCACCGGAAATCTCCTGACCAGCCGCAAAGCGCTCGTGGCCCATTCCGGTAAGGCTGCGGTTGATCTCGAACCTCACCACCCCTGTCCGGGATGAGGGCTTCTCGACGACGGTAATCGGCTGTCCCATAGCGGCGACAGGCTAGCGGTCGTCGGCCATGCGACCGTTGTCCGCAACGACAGAGTGGCTGAAATCCTGGTCAAGCCTGTACAGCGGCACCGCTATCGCAATTGACACCAGCGCCAGGATCGAGTGAACCGCCTTGAACGCAGCGTCATGGTCGGCGAACAGAATCCCTGTACCGCGCACCACCCAGAAGGTGATCGTCCAGATGCAAAACACCGCAATCAGGCGTGTCGAACCGATGCTGCGCCAGCGGCCTCCAAGAGTCGACACCGATAGTGCAGCGAAGCCCAGGAACACGGCAGCCAGAAAGATCCGCCAGATCCGACCAGATGATGTGAGCCCGTCATCGCCGATGAGGTTCCTGACCCTGCCGATCCACACGAAGGCCGTCCATGCGACAAGCACCCAGAGAAGACCCCTCACCTTCCTCACGGCAGGAGACGTTAGCCACGCCAAGGCCGAATCAAACAGGAGAAGAACATTGGTGCCGTCAGTCGAAGAGCTGTGGGTGGGTTCCGACAGGTCGGCGACGGGGTGCGCCCAGAGCCGGGAGACCGTCCATGAACGACCACGACCGGCGATGGTAGGTCGTTGCGCCACGCACCATGAGTGCCGATCGGTGGGTCGGATTCGGGTAACCCTTCCCCTCAGCGAACCCGTAGCCGGGGAACAGGCCATCGGCCTCACGCATAATCCGGTCCCTCGTCACCTTGGCCACAACCGACGCTGCGGCGATCGAAAGGCAGGTCGCGTCTCCGCCGACAATGGTTCGGGCGATCCCACCACCCACGAAGTCCCACCGGCCATCCAGCAGCACGATGTCGGGCGAAACGCCCAGACAGTCGAGTGCCCGAGCGGCCGCCAGCCGCTGTGCATCAGACATCCCGAGTGCATCGCACTCGTCGTTTGAGGCGTGGCCTACAGCCCAGTCCTCAGCCCAACCGATGATGCGGCCGTAGAGGGCCTCTCTCTCGGACTCGTTGAGCATCTTCGAGTCGCGCACACCCATGATCCGACGGTTCCGGTTCGATACGACCGCACCCACGGTGAGCGGACCGGCCCAGGCCCCCTTGCCGACCTCATCCATGCCGACGACGACCTCGTGGCCCTCGGCCCAACAGGATCGCTCCAACGCCTGGCCCGGCGCCCTGCCCCTGAGGGCAGCCCGCATCCGTTTACGCCGGGCCATGGATTCCTACTGGCTCCCTAGCCGACCTCGGGCCGGGGACGACGAGCCATCAGATCGGCCCACACCTCAACAGGTGGCCTGCCCTCCTCGAAGACCTCCCTGACCCCAGCGGCTATCGGAACCTCGATACCGAGGTCCGCAGCCAGCGAGCAGACAACCCCTGCCGCGGGGACTCCCTCGGCGACCTGGCTCATCTTGGCCAGCACATCTGCCGGGCTGCAGCCACGCCCCACCTGCTCGCCGACCCAACGGTTACGGCTCTGGGGGCTGATACAGGTGGCGAGCATGTCGCCCATTCCGGCCAGACCGGCGAGGGTGCGCGGATCGCCTCCGAGTGCAACTCCCAGCCTGGTCATCTCGGCGAGACCACGGTTGATGAGCGCAGCCCTGGCGTTGTCTCCGGTCTCCAGGCCCTCAGCCATGCCGGCCGCCAGTGCCACGACGTTCTTTACAGCACCACCGATCTCGCATCCGATGAGGTCGTCGTTGGTGTAGACGCGAAGCGTGTCTGATGCCAGCAACCCCTGAAGTCGTTCCGAGGTGGACGAACCTGTGGCGGCGACAACCATCGCAGCGGACTTGCCATCCAGAATCTCCTTGGCCAGGTTCGGGCCGGTGAGAACACCCAGTGGCCGACCGGGAAGCACGTCGGCAGCCACCTGGGTCATTCGTAGCCCGGTGCCCCGCTCGAAGCCCTTGGCGAGGCTCAACACCGGTACGTCCGGCTCCAGGTAGGGGGAGGCGTCGCCTAGGACAGCCCGGAATCCGTGCGTGGGGACGGCGACGAGGAGCAATCTGACACCGTCGAGGGCAGCCCTAAGGTCAGCGGTCGCCTCGAGCGATGGCGACAGGTCGAAGCCGTCCAGATAGCGGGTGTTTCCCCGCCCCGCTGCGATCTCAGCAGCCAGGTCGGGGCTCCGCGCCCAGAGCACCGTGGGGACCACGGGTGCGAGCAGGGACGCCACGGTCGTCCCCCATGAACCGGCGCCGACGACGGCGACCCTGTCTGCCATGAGGGCCACACTACGCGACGCCCCTACAATCCGGCCCGTGACCGGATCAGTCGCCGTTCTCATCCCTGTAAAGGCATTCGACGGTGCCAAGGCGCGTCTCGCACCGGTTCTGGACAAGGCCGCTAGGGCCAACCTGGCGCGGAGCATGGCCGAGACCGTCATCGCAGCCGCATCACCACTTCCGGTGACCGTCGTTTGTGACTGCGACGAGGTGGACGCGTGGGCCCGCTCGATGGGAGCCGATGTGGTTCGGGTGACCAGACCCGGGCTGACCGAGGCCGTTGAGGCCGGGGTGGACGCACTGGGCCGTGCCGGCGTGTCGACCGTCGTTGTCGCCCACGGCGACCTTCCGCTGGCAACCGACCTCAGCCACTGCGCTGACTTCACAGGCGTAACGCTCGTGCCAGACCGCCATCACGACGGAACTCCGGTAGCAGTGGTTCCGACCGGCGTCGGCTTCCGGTTTGCCTACGGGCCCGGGTCGTACGCAGCCCACGTCGCCGAGACGGAGCGGCTGGGCTTGCCCTGGCGGAGCCTTCCCGATCCACAGCTCGGCTGGGACGTGGACGAACCGGCCGATCTGGACAACGACGCGATCCTCATCGACCGACAACCGGCCGGCACGACATGACCGCTGGATCAGCACCCTCCCGGGTACTTGCCGTGGGGGCCCACCCCGACGACATCGAGTTGTTCGCTGGAGCGACCCTGGCCACCTGGGCAGCTGCCGGGTGTGAGGTCCACCACCTCGTCTGCACCGACGGCTCAAAGGGAACGTGGGACCCGTCTGCTGACACAACCGCTCTCGTCGCCGCCCGGCAAGAGGAACAGCGGGAGGCCGCACGGACACTGGGAGCCACAGGGCAGGTCGTGTTTCTCGACAATGTCGACGGCGAGTTGGTGGCTGACAGGGAGACCACCCACGCGGTAGCCGCCTGGATCCGACAAATCCGGCCAGAGGTGGTTCTGGGCCATGACCCGTGGCGGCGCTGGCGGCTGCACCCCGACCACAGGGCCGCCGGGTTCCTCGTCACGGACGGCGTTGTGGCTGCCCGCGACCCGCACTTCCTCACCGACCTGGATGTCCCGCACCACAGGCCCGACCTGTTGCTGCTCTTTGACACAGAGGAGCCCGACCATCCCGTGGAGGTGGACTCGCAGGCAGCCCACACCAAGGCTGATGCCGTGCTGGCACACAAGAGCCAACTTCTGTCGACTCTGGGCATCCCCGATGACGACGACGGTTCAGCCGAGTCCGCCTTCAGGGACCGGACCATCGCCGACCTCGCCGAGGTTGGCGGTCGCTTCGGCCTGCCCCTTGCGGAGGGATTCCGCAACATCAGGGGTCTCTAGGCGCAGGTCAGGCCGCCTCTGCGAGCAGGTCCCGAATAAGGGCGGCCAACCGGACCGGCTGGCTGCCCTGGATGCTGTGGCCGGCCCCGTCAACCTTGATCACCTCGGCGTCAGGGCTACGGCGCCTGAACTCATCGGTGTCGGCCGCATCCACGACGCTCCATGTGCCGCCCAGCCAGAGGTGCACCGGACAGGCGACCAGATCCAACTCATCCCAGATGGCGTCAAAGGAGGACGCTCCGTCCTCATCGGTCATCTTCCATCCACGCATGGGGTCCCACCTCCATGCCCAGCGCCCGTCGGGCAGTTCCCTGGCGTTGTGGACCAGACCCCGGACAAGGGACTCCTCAGTCCGGTGGGGGTTGTGCCCGACCGTGTAGGCGAGCATCGACGCGAAGTCCTCGAAGTCGTCGGGGCCTGACATGAAGTCGATGATCGATTCGGACTTTTCCCTGTTCGTTCCGGGCGTGACGTCCACGATGCCAAGCCTCCGGACGAGATCGCTCCGGACCGCAGCTACACAGATCGACGTAAGCCCGCCAAGGGACATTCCGATGACCGCCTCAGCGCCGGGTGCCCACTCCCCGATCGCCTCTGCCATTACGTCGACCATCGCCTGTGGCCTGTAGTCATGATCCGGCCTCCAGTCGGAGCGTCCATGACCGGGCAGATCGATCGCCACCAGCGGCATTCCGAGGGCAAGGGCGACTGTGTCCCAGGTGTGGGCGTTCTGTGCACCACCGTGGAGCAGCACCAGCTCGGGCGGCTCGGTTCCCCAACGGATCCCGCTCACGATCAAGCCGTCGGAACACGACATCGAGCACCGTTCCACGGTGGGAGGTCCGGTCCAGTCCAACCCCGCCTCGGCTGCATTGTCGACGAGCATTGAGAACTCGTCGGGGCTGGTCACCTATTGCTCCGGCGTCCGCCGTCTCCAGTGGACGGCTCCCAGCGGAACTTCCTGGCGGCAACCACCGCTCCGGCGAGTCCCCACACACCAATCCGCAGTAGCAGCCACGGCTTGTACGCCGACGTCTCGTCGAAGGGGTCGAAGGCCGAAAAGAAGGCATCAACAAAGGCCTTCAGGGGAAAGATGTCTCCGAGCAGGTCAAGCCACGCCGGTGGTTCATTCCGCACGGAGATGAACACGTTGGAGACGAAGGCCACCGGCAACAGGGTGGCGTTGGCGAGAGCCGGTGCCGACTGTCCTGACGGAGCCACCGCTGCGAGGGCAAGGCCGAGCAGGGAGAACGACGCCACGCCAACCACGAACGTGACCGCAGCCGGCAGGATCCGGGCAGCATCCATTTCGATTCCGTAGAGAAGGAAGCCAACGGCCAACATGATCACCGCACCACTGACCGCCACAACCACCCCGGAGCCAACGACCCCACCCATGTAGATCCACCGCGGCAACGGGGTCCCCCTGATCCGCTTGAGGACCCCCTCGTCGCGGTAGATGGCCACCCCGATTCCGATGTTGGTGTACGTGGCGGAGACAGCAGCGAACACGGCAAGGCCGGGTGCATAGAACTGGGCGGCATCGACCTCCATGCCCGGTGCAAGGTCCACCCCGTCGAACAGTGCGCCGAACAGGATCAGGAAGATGAGCGGGAATACCAGGGTGAAGAACGCTGCTATCGGCGTGCGGATGAACAGGCGGTTCTGATACCCGATCTGTCGGAACAGCAGGCCCAGCACCGATGGTCGCCCCTGGTCAGACATCTCCGACCCCTGTTCCATGGTCGTCTCCGATCAGACCCAGGTAGACGTCCTCCAGGGTGGGTGTGGTTACCTCAAGGCCCATCAGGGAGCTTCCCTGCCCGATGGCCCATGTGGTCAACAAGTTGAGATCGGCTGTGGGTTCTTCGGTGCAGACCTCGACCACACCATTTCGGAGCGATGCCCGTCCGGCCAGGCCGCCCAGCATGTCCACGACCGGACCGGAACTCGGCTCAACCTCGGGAAACCGGAAGCGGATCATCGTCTCGCTGTCGGAATTCCCTCGCAACTCGTCCGGCGTGCCTTCGGCGACGATCCGGCCATCGACCACCACCGCAACCCTGTCGGCGAGTACCTGCACCTCGTCCATGTAGTGACTCGTGAGGAGGACGGTCGTACCGAGGGCCTTGAGGCCTTCGATCATCTCCCATGCCTGTCGCCTTGCCGACGGGTCAAAGCCGGTGGTTGGCTCGTCCAGGAAGAGCACCTCCGGGTCGCCTATGAGACCCAACGCCAGATCCACCCTCCGCTTCTGTCCACCGGAGAGTTGGTGGGTGCGGCGGTCTCCGAGGCCGGTAAGACCAACCAGATCCAACACCTCGTCGACTGGTCGACGGCGCGAGTAGCAGGCGCCGTAGTGGACGAGAGCCTCACGCACCGTCAACTCGCGCTCAATGCCGGCCTCCTGGAGAACAATGCCGATTCGGTCCCGGTACTCCTGACCGGCGACACCCGGGTCCCGTCCCAGCACGCTCACCTCGCCCGCATCGCGGCTCCGGTGCCCCTCCAGGATTTCCACGACGGTCGACTTGCCAGCGCCGTTGGGCCCGAGGAGCGCGAAGACCTCGCCCTCGTCGACGGTGAACGAGAGCCCGTTCACGGCCCTGACAGGCCCGTAAGACTTTGCAAGGTCGGCGACGGTGACGGCGTGCACGGCCGGACCCTATCGCCCGCTCCGGGTTCGGCCTTGACCGGGTACACCCACCTGCAAGACTCCCTGCCCATGGAAACTGTCAGCTTTGTGGACATGGTCGACGGCAACCAGGGTGACTATGAGTTGATCTTCACCGAGGTGGCTGCACACAAGGAACGACACCTTGCCGACCAGCTCATGGACACCCTCAGATCCATGAAGGGGCCGACCTTCGGCTACCGGATTGACCGCTACAGGCACTCACTTCAGAGCGCCACCCGGGCGCTCCGAAACGGTGAACCCGACGAGATGGTGGTGGCCGCGCTCTTTCACGACATCGCCGACCCGATCGCCCCTGAAAACCACAGCGCCGTGGCGGCCGAGATCCTCAAGCCCTACGTGGACGAGCGCACCCACTGGATCATTCGCCACCATGGCCTGTTCCAGGGCTACTACTACTTCCACCACCTTGGCGGCGACCGCGACGCCCGTGACCTGTTCAGGGAACACGCATGGTTCGACGACTGCGCTGCGTTCTGCGCTGAGTACGACCAGAACTGCTTCAACCCCGACTACGACAACATGGCCCTCGAAGACCTTGAACCCATGGTCAGAGACGTGTTTGGCAGGGAAGCCCGCTTCCCCATGGTCGACCTTGCCTGAAGTCGACTACGCCGACCGGTCGTCGTCCTCAAGGGTTGGGTCAAGCAGCAGCAACAACCCCGGAAAACCCTCGACCGCCCGCAACGCCCTGTCGAAGTACCAGAACCCCAGAAGGCTCACGATCATGCCGACCGGCCAACCCACGACGGCACGGATAACCAGGTAGCCATCAACCGATGTCTGGTTGAACAACCAGATGTCCCACGCCGATGTCAGGAACTGGTAGACGCCGAGGGCCACCGTGAGCCTGCCCACGACCCGGAGGTAGACCGGATGCGCCATGGTCTTCGCATCCAGCGGTATCGCCAGGTGCAGCACCCTTCCCAGAAAAGGACGTCCGGCGATGACCGTACCGACCAGAGCCGCTCCGATGAGGGCCTTCGTACCGATGCCGATCCCGAAGTAGACGGCCTCCGAGTCGGTGACGATCCCGATCACCCCGCGAATGGCCAGGTACACGACAAGGGCCGGCAGGTACCGGCCCACGTCCTCCCCCCGGTGTCGGCGGGAAACGGCCGCCTTGATGCTCCATGCTGTAGCACCCAGCACAGCCCAACCAAGGCCGACGAACCGGTTCAGGAGAATGAACGCCACAATCGGCATGACCGAGTCGACTGTTCTGGCACGCTGGGCCCGCGGCCCACCGGGGTCCTGCGTCATCGGTTCCTCCACCGGCCCATCATGACAGCACTCCTGCCCATCCAGGCACGCTGTCAGGTGGAGCCCTCGCTCCGCTCCGGCCGTGAAAGCCACATCCAACCCATCACAGAGGCTGTTCCATCCGCCGTGTAGCCGGCATCGCCGGGCCACCACACCGGCGATGCTCCGGGTCCGTACGGAGGGTTGAGGAGAACCCTCGCCTGGACCGGGTCGGAACCGTCGACTGCCGCCGCCATGACATCCTCGGCCGAGGTGAACTCTGCGAGGAGTTGGAGCATCGAGACGGTGGGGCTGATCATCGTGAGGTCACCAGCCTTCCATCGACGGAGCGCGTCGGCCGGGCGTATCCAACCGACCTCGACGGCTTCACGGCCGTCGGCAACCGGCTCCAACTCCACCCCGGGACGTGCCACAAAGAAGTGGGTGTCGTAGCGCTTGTTCGATCCAGGTGGGGTCACCCAACGGGCGACCGGCATGACCCCTGAGAGGTCCAGCCTGCCACCCGTTGCGGCTACGGCATTCAGGAGCGTGACCTCACCCTGTTCTATCTCCCGGCGACATTGGGCCAGCTGGACGACATCGGTGCCGACCAGCAGACCAACCTCTTCGAGGGTCTCCCTGACAGCAGCCACCCGGTGCCCAAGCCCGCTATCGGTGAGGCCATGTAAGGCGTCGGTGCCACGTTCATCGGGCCCTGACAGCCGGGACCTCCATGCCGGGTCCGAGTCGGCATCCTCGACGCGTCCGCCCGGGAACACGGTGTGGTCGGCCACGAAGGATGACGCTGCACTACGGCGCATCATCACGACCTGCAGATCGGGCCTGTCGTCCACGATGACCACGGTGGCGGCCGGCTGAATCGGCACACCGTCATCGGGTAGATCGGCGGCTGACACTTCGTCTGGCAGGTGTTTCATGGCAGCGCGACGGTATCCGACACTCCCCATCCACACGCTGCTCCCGTCGGCTGGCCCCATAGGGTGCCACCGTGGCAAGCAACGCATGGAAGCCGGTACCTCCGCCGACAAGACCCGGCGGTGCGGATCTGCTGGCGGGCCTCAGCGTCGCCCTCGTCCTCATCCCACAGTCAATGGCCTACGCCGAACTGGCGGGCCTCCCCCCGCACATAGGCCTGTTCGCCGCTGCCCTTCCGCCGATCCTGGCATCGCTCGTGGCGTCATCGCCGTACCTTCAGACCGGACCGGTTGCGCTGACGAGCCTTCTCACGCTGGGTGCCCTCGCCGAACTGGCCGAGCCCGGGTCTGTCGACTACGTGGAGATGGCGGCCCTGTTGGCGCTGGTTGTCGGAGTAACCCGCGTCGCTCTCGGCCTTTTCCGCCTTGGGGTGGTCGCCTACCTGATGAGCGAACCCGTGCTGTCGGGATTCACGTCAGGTGCGGCGATCCTCATATTGTCGTCGCAACTTCCGAAGGCACTTGGGGTGGACGCACCCGACGGTGGAGTACTCCAGCGGGCATGGTGGTCGATCTCCACTCCGGGTGACTGGCAGACCGGGTCCGTGGTAATCGCCACGATCACAATCCTGCTGGTCCTCGGGGGTCGGCGCCTTCACCGACTGTTCCCGGGGGCACTGGTAGCAGTGGTGGGAGGTGTCGCCTTCAGCAGGCTGACAGGCTTTGACGGTCCCGTTGTGGGATCTATCCCAACCGGCTTCCCGCAGCTTGGGTTGGACCTCCCGTGGGACACGACGGGATCGCTGGTGGTTGCCGGTGTGGTCATTGCCCTCGTCGGGTTCGCTGAGCCGGCTTCCATCTCACGCATGTTCGCCACCGAGGACCGCCAGCCGTGGAGTGCCAACCGGGAGTTCATCAGCCAGGGCCTGGCGAACGTGGCGTCTGCAGTGTCAGGCGCCTTTCCGGTGGGGGGCTCCTTCAGCAGATCGTCGCTGAACCGGCTGGCGGGAGCCAGAAGCCGCTGGTCCGGTCTGGTAACGGGAGTAGCCGTCCTGGCGTTCCTTCCTTTCGCCGATGTGTTGGAGCCTCTCCCCAGGGCAACGCTCGGAGGGGTGGTCATTGCCGCCGTGGTGGGACTCATCCAGCCGCTGCAGATGGTCGACACGATCCGCCGTTCCGTACCGCAGGGTCTCGTCGCCTGGGGGACGTTTGCAGCAACCCTCGCCCTGGCCCCGAGAGTTGAGCGAGGCGTGATCGTCGGAATCGGCCTTTCACTTGCCCTGCACCTCTGGCGCGAACTCCATGTTGATGTTCCGAGGAGGCTTGAGGGAACCACCCTCTACCTCGACACGCGGGGAGTGCTGTGGTTCGCCACCGCTTCACGCCTCGAACAGCTCGTGCTGGATGCCCTTGCCGAGGAACCCGACATCGACTGCCTCCGCATAGACCTCGGAGGATGTGGCCGGGTCGACTACACGGCCGCTACGACGATTCGCAGGCTGGCCGAAGATGCCAGAGCGGCCGGGCTGGACGTAAGCGTTACCAGCGTTCCGGCGAATGTGGCCAGCTACCTGAGCCAGTTCTCATAGCCATCCCGGCTGACCGGCTCCCTACTCGTACCGGGTTCCAGACTCCCTCATCACGTCAACCCAGCGGGCACCGGCATCGGGTGAGAGCTCGCCGGGCGTGTAGGTGACCGAGTGCAGTGCTCCCGTGTAGCGGAAGGGACCGTGGCGTTCGTACACCGCCCACGAGACCGGTGATCTGCGGTCGATTCCCACGTCGATGCCCTCGAACGGTGCCATCGAGGTGAGCTGCGCCAGGCCGGGCGACTCGGCAACGACCCTGTCATCCAACCGGAGGGTGACGTTCCAGACCAGCTCGCCCGGCGCGTCCACCTCCAGGGCGATGGTGGATTGGCCCTCAGACATCTCGCCACCATCCGAGACGGCCATGACCCCGTACCCGTTGTGGACGTGGAACAACCGGCCACCCTCCACGTAGACCGAGTAGCCACCACCCTGACCTCCATGGGCTATGAGAACACCGTCGTCACCAGAGGAGTAGTCGAGGGAGATCTCGACCGTGAACGACCTCAGGTTGACAAGTTGCTGCGACCTGAAGCGCTCGAGGGTCGGCTGGCCCGGCCGCATGGTTACCGGTTCGGCAAGGGCGGCCTCCCATGGTGGGCGCACGGCGTAGACGAGGCCGGTTCCCTCGTCCAGCGGAAACACCTGGTTGGCCCAGGCAGCCTTCTCCCATTCGGCCTTGAGCTCACCGAGAACCTCGGGATGCTCGGCAGCCAGGTTCTGGGATTCGGTCGGGTCGTCGGACAGCCTGTGGAGCTCCCAGTCGTCGTCGGCGAACGGGGTTCGGGGCTGATGGCAGGTAACCGCCGACCATCCGTCCCTGTAGTAGCCCCGGTGACCGACCTGCTCGTAGTACTGCTCGGGGTGTGTTGACGGTGCCGCTTCATCGCCGATCGTGGAGACGAAGCTGGATCCGGCCGGATCAGGCATAGGACCATCCGGGCCGCTCGTGGGCATGTCAACCCCGGCCATCTCCAGCACGGTCGGCAATAGGTCGGTGACGTGTTGATACTGGGTACGCAGCCCACCACCGTCTGGCAGACCATCGCCCTTGGAGATAATGAACGGCACCTGATGACCGCCCTGATGGGTGTTGACCTTGTAGAGGCGGAACGGCGTGCCGGAAGCCATCCCCCACCCCATCGGATAGTGGGGAAGGGTCTGGGGTCCGCCCATCAGGTCCATGCGCGAGTGGTCGACCTGGATGTCGTCCAGAGGCGAGTCGCCGCGGCTGTGGGCCATGAGCGTCCGGAAATACGATGACGTGCCGTTCTGCTGGCCCTCCCGGGACCCGCCGTTGTCGGACGTGAACACCACGATTGTGTTGTCCCATTCGCCCATAGCCTGCAACTCGGCCCTCAGACGACCGAAGTTCTGGTCCACGTTGTCGACCATCGCCGCATACAACTCCTGGTAGCGCGCGAACAGCTCCCGCTGCATGTCGCTGAGGTCATCCCAGGCTTCGACGCCGTGGCCGGCCTCGCTGTTGCGGGGCGGAAGCACCGCCCCCTCGGGGACCACACCCAGGTCCAGCTGCCGTTCAAAGCGGTCGCGTCTCACCTTGTCCCAGCCCTGCTCGTAGAGACCCCGGTACTTCTCGGCGTCGACTGCCTTGACCTGCAGTGGGGCATGAACCGCCGCGTGCGAGTAGTAGAGGAACCACGGTTTCGTTGGATGGCCCGAGCGGACATCGCGGACCATGTCCAACGCCCGATCGGTGAGGTCGTCGGTGAAGTAGTAGCCGTCGGGGTACCTGTCGACCGCGATGGCGTGGTTGTCCTCGTAGAGGCGATGGGGTTGGTGGAAGTTGGTGAAACCGTCGAGGATTCCGTAGAAGCGGTCGAACCCCTGCTGGCAGGGCCATGACCTGCGTGGGCCGGCCTCGGTGAGGCTGGAGTCCTTGCAGAGGTGCCACTTGCCGACCATGAGCGTGGACCATCCGGCGTCACGCAGCAACCCGGCCATGGTCAGGGCGTTGCTCCGCAACTCCATGGCGAAGCCCGGGTAGCCGGGATCTCGGTGGCACACGGTGGCGACACCTGCCATGTGGTGGTTGAGGCCGGTAAGCAGCGATGCCCTCGTGGGTGAGCACATCGGGTTGACATGGAAGTTGGTGTACCGGAGACCCTCGTCGGCCAACTGGTCCAGGTTGGGGGTGTCGATCTCGGATCCGTACGAGCCCAGGTCGGCGAACCCCAGGTCGTCGCAGAGCACCACGATCACGTTGGGAGAGCCTTCCGGGGGCACCGGCTGATCTGGCCACCAGGGCGTCGAGGTGGCGTGGGTACGACCCACCTCTCCCTCAAAGCCGGCGTAGGCCCCGGTCTGTGTCACTTCGTCCACCCGATGCTCCTGATCTGGATCCGGTCAGGTTCCGGCTCCGGGCGAACCTACATCACGGCCATGGAGACGGGAGAGGTGTGCCACGACAGCCAGCAGCAACCCACAGACTCCGGCCAGCACAACCAGAGCCCCCGAGAAACCAACCGACGAATCGCCGACCCATCCGATCACGAGAGGACCGGTGACCCCACCAACCTCTGCTACGGCAAACCACATGCCAAACGCCAGACCCATGTTTCCGGGCCCAACAGCCCGACAGTCCATGAGCATCAGGATGGTCAGGGGAATGAGCGCCGACCTGACCCCGATAGCAGCAACCGGCAGGGGATCCAGGGCCGTGGGTAGAACGATCACGGCAATCAGACCGACGGCGACCACGACAAGGATCGCTGCGAGAAAGCGTGGCAGTCGATCCCGGCTGGCCCGGCGAGGCAGGAGCAGCGAGGTGCTGATCCCGACCACTCCACCCAGCGCAGTCCAGTTGGCTGCAGCCATGGCAGAGAAACCACTGTGGCTCCGGAGCACGCTCGGCAGCCAGCCACCGAGACCATGGGCGATGAAGAACACACCTATCCCGAAGGCCAGGATCGCCCGCACCTCCGCCTCAGCCAGAAGGTCCCGGACCCCACCGGCTGAGACTCCCTGCCCACTCCCCTCAACGACTGGTGGTTCGTGCCGTGAAACAACGAGCCACACGGCGACAGCGACCACCATGGCGCCGGTCTCGATCACCACCGTTGCCCTCCAGGACCCGGTCAGTGGCATCAGCACCGAGTTGGAGAGTACGAGGGTCGCCATTCCGCCCAGGGCGGGCGCCGTGTTGTAGGCGCCCACGGCGAACCTGCGTTCGCGCGTATCGCTGAACCAGGTACTGACGACCTTCGGGGCGCCGGCTGAGACCAGCGGACCGCCCACGCCGAAAAGGGCTATCGCCAGCCAGAAGCCGACGAGGCCCGACGCCATCACCCTGGTCAGGCCGCTTGCAATGATCACGAGGGCTCCCAGAGCCAGAGAGCGGCGAAGGCCGAGACGGTCCACCAACCGGCCGGCCGGTGGCGCCGTGGCTATGTAGACGAGCTGCCATGCACCCAGCGCCATGCCCATCGAGCCACGGCTGAGGCCCAGGTCGGCCCGAACCTCGCCCACGATCGGGGCAATCGACATCGCCACCACACCGAAGGAGAAGTAGATGCCGAACAGGCCTCCGAACACACGCCACCTGTTCGGATCACCGTGACGGGTGGGTATGGACATCTGGTGATGCTCCCACGCCACCTCTCCCCTAACTGCGTTGAGTAACCGGTTGCCGGCAAATTTGCGCGAACCTGTCGCGGTGGAGGAACTTCGATGGATCGCACGGGACGACCTGGCCTCGGACCTGGAACACCCGCTGCTGGTGGTCGCATTCCGTGGCCTGTTCGATGCCTCGGGGTCGGCGACGACCGCTGTCGAGTGGCTGGCCGGGATGATGGACAGCAACATGGTGGGTGAGATCGACCCCGAGACGTTCTTCGACTTCACCCAGGAACGTCCGGTGATCAGGTTCGACGGCGACGACAACAGGAGGCTGACCTGGCCGCAGAATCAGGTGATGCTGGCAAGGACAGCGGAGGGCAGCCGAGACCTCTTGATGGTCAGCGGCGTCGAGCCACACCTCCGGTGGCGTACCTTCGCAGAGGCCCTCACCGAGGTGGCGTTGACAACCGGCGTCGAGACGGTCGTGACCCTGGGTGCGATGGTGGGGATGACCCCACACACGCGTCCACTCGCAGTAACGGGCAGCTCGACCAACGCCGAGCTGGCAGATCGTCTGGGTCTGGACAGGCCCTCCTACCAGGGGCCGACGGGGCTGGTGGGTGTGTTGCACGACACGCTGGACAGGGCTGGCACACCGGTCATCTCGCTTCGGGTGTCCGTTCCCCACTATGTACCGGATACTCCCAACCCCAAGGCCACCAGGGCATTGTTGCGGTGGTTCGAGCAGGTCAGCGGAATCAACACCGACTATGCCGACATGGACGGGCCGGCAGCAGACTGGCAACGCCAAGTGGACAAAGCGGTCTCGGGTGACACGGAGCTCATGCAGTACGTCCAGCGCCTCGAGGAACAGTCAGACCAGAGCGAGGATCTAATGCCCAGCGGAGACGACCTTGCAGCCGAGCTTCAGGCCTTCCTCAGGGAACAGGACAGAGGCCCCGACGAGGGCGTGCCTGGATCGGGTTGAGCATCAGGGGGTGAAATCGACGAGACTCCACTCCATGAACCGTGACGACCAACTCTCTGCGATCCTCTCCGAGGGTCGTGCCCTGATCGCCTCCTGTGAGGGCTCACCCGACGGTGAGGTTGCAGCCTGCCCGGGCTGGACTAATACCGAACTGTTGGACCATGCCCGAATGGTCTGGGGGTTTGTTGCGACCCAGGTACGAGCCGCCGACACATCCGGACCCAGCCGCCCGGACATCGCCGATGCCGCCGGAGCCTCCGATGTCCTCGATGACCTCGTTGCAGTCCTGGAGTCGACAGATGCCGACAGCCCTGCATGGAACTGGTCCCCCGACGTGACTGCCGGGTTCTGGGTACGCCGCATGGCATGTGAGACGGCCATCCACCGGTGGGACGCCGAGGATGCGGCCGGTACCGCCGACCCGATCAACCACGACTTGGCCGTAGACGTTGTCGACGAAGCCGTGACCGTGGCCTTCAGGTTCCAGCGCAGCGGCCCCGTCCTGGTTCATCCCGATTGCTCGCTGCACCTTCACGCCACCGACGGTGAGGGCGAGTGGTTGCTGGTTCCCTCCGACGAGGGCCTGATCGTCACGAAAGAACACGCAAAGGCCGATGCCGCCGCAGCCGGCACCGCCTCTGACCTGGCCCTGTTCGTCTGGGGAAGGGGCAAGGGTGATCTCCAGTTCTGGGGTGAGGATTCCCAGTTGGAGGCGTGGGCCTCGGTGGCGCCGTAGGCCTTCGGCTCAGACCACGACCAGCTCGCCCTCGAACCCGAGGGTGGCCGCGAACGGCCACCGTCGATCGGTGGTAACCAGGCGATCGGCATCCAGCACAATTGCGGTGGCGACGACCATTGCATCGGGAAGACGGAGCCGCGTGCCCATAGACGCCCTGAGCGCCGCTGTCTCGACAGCCACCAACTCGTCAACCGGGACCGTCTTGACCGGTACCGAGCCCAGCAGGGACAACGCTGTCTCTACCGAATCACTGCCCCGGCGTGCCGGCCCGACCATTGCCTCGCCAAGGGCGGAGGCCGGTAGGACGAGGTGGTCGCCGCGAGACCGGCTGTCGGCAAGAATCGCCTTGACCGCCGCGTGATGTGCATCGGTGTCATCCATCCAGCCGATGACGACACCGGCATCCAGAACAGTCAGTCCCACTCGTCGCGCAACCTGTCGAGATCTCCAGGCTCCCAACAACCGGTGAGCGCTCCGGCGAACTCGGCGATCGGATCACCTTCCAGCACGAGCACCACCCTTCCGGGGCCATCGGGTCGGACTATGAGCCGGTCGCCGGCATGGATGCCCGTCTCTGCCAGCGCAGCAACAGGAATAGTTATCTGGTTCTTGCTGCTCACCTTGCAGGTGCGCTTCGCCTTTACTTTCTCCATAGAAGTAAAGGTAGCACCGTTTCGCTGCCGTGAGACCCGACTCAGCCGAGGACCCCGGTCGGGCAGGTGACTCCGGTATCGCCGAGACCGCAGTATCCGGCGGGGTTCTTCGCCAGGTACTGCTGGTGGTACTCCTCGGCATAGTGGAACGGACCGCGCTCTGAGATCTGGGTGGTGATCGGGCCGAAGCCTGCATCGGCGAGGAGAGGCGACAGGGCATCTCGCGTCATCTCGGCGGCAACCCTCTGGGCTGCATCAGCCACGAAGACGCACGACCGGTACTGGCTTCCGACGTCGTTTCCCTGGCGCATTCCCTGAGTGGGGTCGTGGTTGTTCCAAAACACCCCCAGCGCAGCCTCGAGCCTCAACACTTCCGGGTCGAACACCACGAGGACGGCCTCAGCGTGCCCGGTCGCACCTGAGCAGACCTCCCGGTACCCAGGATCGGGGGTCTGGCCTCCCGCATAACCAACTGCGGTGGTCCATACGCCGGGCGTCTCCCAGAACCTCTGCTCGGCCCCCCAGAAGCAGCCCATCCCGACCACGAGCGTCTCCATCCCCTCCGGAAAGGGAGGCACCATCGAACGACCGTTCACGAAATGTGGAGGCAGGGTGGCCATGATGCGGTCGGTGGTAGCAGATTCCCTAGATGGTGAAGGCCAGGCGCTCGGCCAGCTGCCTTGCCAGCGCCTCGTCTCCACCCAGGGCTACCCGACCGTCATCAATGAGGGGAGCCGGATCCTTGCGGCCGCCGGTGAGTGCCAGCCAGTCGTGTGACGACATCGACAGGGTGCAGGTAGGTCCGTCATCGAACGCATCCACAACGGACGCCCGGCCGTCCACAGCCACCCTGATTGTTGCCCCTACAGGTCCTGTCAGGTTGACCTCGACACGGCTGCCGTCGGGCGCCCCTCCCTTCTTTCCGATGATGTAGCCGGCGGCTGTCGCCACCTCGTCAACGGACATCTCTGCAGGCAGGCCACCGGCCGACGGTGCATGTCCGAGCGGTTCCCGACAATCCTCCAGGTGCAGCCACGAGTCGTAGACACGAACATGCATGAACCTCAGGTAGGGCACCTCGCCGATGGGCGACCAGCCCACCTTCAGAATCTGCTCGTCAGACATTGCGGCCAGCTCGGCCAGGCGTTGTGTCGAGACCTCCCTGAAAACGTCCAGAACCTCGGGCCCTGACATGGTCCGCATCGACTCGACCCAGCGTTCGTTGCCCTCGGCGATCGGGTTCTTGAGGTGAGCGGTCGGAAAGTCAACCTCGGGAGCAGCGTGGCCCTGAAGCATGTGCTCCGTGCCGATGATGTGGGCCATGTTGTCCTGCACGGTCCATCCGGGGCACCTGCTGGGAGTCGCCCAGTTGTCGGTGGACAGCCCGGCAGCCCATTCGGCCCACTCCTCCCAGATCTGCTCCAGCCCACCGACAATCCGTGTTCTGTCAAGCTCAATGCTCATGGTCGTCCTCCATGGTGGTGATCAGGGCGTGGGGTTGGCGACTGTGTTCCACTCCCGTGCCTCGACGTAGGGCCGGAACACGTTGCCGATCTCGGTCAGGTCCTCAGGGGTCTTGGGACGCTGCAACTCAAACAGGTACGGGTAGTCCAGCCATCCCACAACCAGTTCCCAGAGACGGTCAGCCGCCTCGCCGGTCGGTGGTTCGATGAGAACCGGACCAAATAGCTTTCGGGAGGTGTCCTCACCCACCCCGGGGAACACGAGGGTCGGCACACCCCAGCCTCCAAGGGCAAGCACGTCCTCGTGGTCGTTTTTGACGTCGTCATGGGTTGTCTCGTCGGCAAGGGCCTCGTCGACTATCCCGGGGTCCAGGCCCATCTCGTCCAGCAGGTCACGAGCCACCTCGGGCCTGTGGGGTTGGCGCCCTTCCACGTGGAGAGCGGTACCTGCTCTGAGGTACCAGGCATCGTTCAACCCGGGGTCGCTTCGCTTCAGGAAGGCACCGATGCGCATCATGGACCAGCCGTAGGACCATTCCCGCTCCCATGGGTGCTTCTTTCCCTCGGCCCTGTTGACCTCTTCAAGGCTGAAGAAACGCCAGTCCACGTCAAGGCCCAGCCGGTCGCGGACCTCACGCATCCACAGTGATGTCTGGTAGGCCCAGGGACAGATCACGTCAAAGTGGAATGCGACCCTTGTCGGCCCGGCAGTTGTGTCATCCATCGGCAACAGCCTCGCGCAACTCGTGACGCAACACCTTGCCGAGGGCATTTCGTGGAAGCGAGTCGACAATGACCACCCGCCGCGGCAGCTTGTGGGCAGCCAGGTTGTCGCGGGCGAATCCCCTGATTGCCTCTGCATCCGGAGCTGGAAGGCCCGGGGTTGGCACTATCCAGGCAACAACGTCCTCACCCCATTCCTCTGACCGGACACCTGCTACAGCGACCTCGGCCACCCCGGGGTGGCCGGCCACCACGTCGTCAACCTCGCGTGGGTGGACGTTTAGCCCACCTGTAATGATCAGCTCCTTGGCACGTCCGACGATTGAGAGGTAGCCGTCGGCGTCTACGGACCCCAGGTCGCCTGTGCGAAACCAACGGCCGCCGGCATCCTCGACGAACGCCTCGTCATCGGCGTCGGGGCGCTGCCAGTAGCCGCCGAAGACGTTCGGGCCCCTGACCTGGATCTCACCGGTCCCTTCTGCAAGCCGTAGTTCGACACCGGGTAGCGGGAATCCGACCGAGCCGGCACGCCGCTCACCTTCATACGGGTTCGACACGAGCATCACCGTCTCGGTCATGCCGTAGCGCTCAAGCACGGTGCTCCCGGCCATGTCCTGGAGGCGACCGTGCAGGAGTGGCGACAGCGGAGCCGAACCTGAGACACAGAGTCGCAGGTTTCCCAGGGCCTCCACACGGGCTTCATCCACCATGCGGTGGTACATGGTCGGGACCCCGAAGAACATGGTGCAGTCATGATCCACGATTTCGCTGAGCACGCTGCCGGGGTCGAACCCCTGCTGCAGGACCGCTGACGCCCCGGCCAAGAGGGTGCCATGGAGGCCTACGCCCAGACCGTGCATGTGAAACAGGGGGAGGCACAGCAGCAGCCTGTCCTCAGCGGTCCAGTGCCACGCCTGACGGACAGACTCGGCACCCGCCAACAGGTTCTCCTGGCTGAGCACGGCCCCCTTGGGTGCTCCGGTGGTGCCCGAGGTGTAGCCGATGAGCGCCGGATGATCCGGAGCGGCAGCGTCGAGGCTCGGCACCGGTGCATCATCCAGGAGGACACCGGTGGATGTGGTCAGAAGCCCCGGAGACAGTCCAGCAAGGATCTCCTCCCACCCTTCATGATCAACAAGCGCCGCACCGGGTCTCGAATCGGCAACGATGTGGGCGATCTCAGGGCCCGTATACCCACCGTTGACAGGTACGACCACCAGGCCCGACCTGAGACACGCCACATGTGCGACCGCAAGGTCGACCGATGACGGTCCTGACAGAAGCACCCGGTCTCCGGCCACAAGGCCCGCACCAGCGAGACGGCCCGCCACGACGGCCGTTCTGGTCAGGAAGTCGCCACAACTCGTCCACACCCCATCGGCATGCAGCAGCTGCTTATCGGGCCGCTCTGACAGCGACATCGTCCATGCGCCCGCGATCGTTCCCGGGGCAGGAAGCATGAAGTCGTCGGAATGGACCATCGTCTGCAGGTGCAACCGGGAACTGCCCTGGTCAACCCCTCAGGTTCACCAGGGCGGGGTCAAGGTCGGCCACCGTTGCCGACCCGACGAGTGCCATCGTGCGCTCCATTCCCGACCTCATCAGGCCCAGCATGTGGTCGACCCCACGCTCACCAGCGGCTCCGAGGGCGTAGAGGTGCGGTCGTCCCGTCATCACCGCGTTTGCACCCAGGGAACAGGCCTTGACGATGTCTCCACCACGGCGGATACCACCGTCGCAGATGACCTCGATCCGGTGGCCGACGGCCTCGACTACGTCGGGAACCAACTCAAACGGTGTGGGTGCACCATCAAGTTGCCTGCCACCGTGGTTGGAGAGCGCTATTGCAGCTACACCGGAGTCAGCGGCAAGCCTGGCATCGGCAACCGTCTGGATTCCCTTCAAGATGATCGGGCCGCTCCAGACCGACTGGAGCCACTCCACGTCCCGCCATGAGAGGCCCGGATCGAACTGCTGGACCATGTATTCCGCGAGGGAGACGGCATCGGCACCGTCTCCGGCACCGGTCCCCTCGGCGCTCGAGAAGCGGATCGGCTCTGACCGAAGGAACCGCCAGGTCCAGCCCGGGTGACGCATTCCGTCGAGGAACGTGTCGGGTCCGATCTCGGGTGGAAGGGTGAAGCCCCGTCGGACATCTCGCTCACGCCTTCCCAGCACGGCCGTGTCGACTGTAAGCACCAGCGCCTCGAAGCCGGCCGCCGCTGCACGCTCTACAAGTCCCTTCACACGGTCCCTGTCACGCCACGTGTACACCTGGAACCAGAGCCGGGCATCGTCACCGGCGACCTCGGCGCACTCCTCGATGGACCGGGTGCCCATCGTCGACAGCGTGAACGGAACACCGGCCCGTCCGGCCGCCCTGACCACGGCCAGCTCACCTGCGGGATCAGCGATCCGTGTGAACCCTGTTGGCGCTATGACGAACGGGAAGTCCAGGGGACGGTCCAGAAGGGTGGCTGAGGTGTCAACGGAACCCATGTCGCGCAGCACCCTCGGCCGGAACTCTGCCCGGCGGAACACCTCGACATTGCGTGAGAGGGTGACCTCGTCCTCGGCGCCTCCGTCTATGTAGTCGAAGACGCCTCCGGGAAGCCGCTTCTTCGCCATCGCACGGAGGTCGTCAACATTGGCTGCCCTAGCCAGGCGTCTCGTGGTCCTGTTGAACTCCGGGCGCCTCAGCCGGACCACCGATCGGAGAGTTCGCAGCATTCCCATGGACCGTCCTCCGTACTCCTCAGGAGCCTCTCTCGGCTGCCTTCTTCTGTTCGAATATGTCTTTGCAACTGGGACACATCGGATACCGGTCGGGGTTGCGATTGGGAATCCAGACCTTTCCGCAAAGGGCCACTACCGGCCTGCCGGTAACGGCAGACTCGACTATGTCGGCTTTGCGGGCGTAGTGGGCGAACCGGTCATGGTCGCCCTCGTCAAGGGTTGGTTCAACGAGGGTCTCGACCGGCGTGACCGTCTCCAGATCGGGGACGCCGGCCATCTCAGCGCCCTATCGCATCAAGCTTGGCAACCCTGTCGGCGTGTCGACCACCCTCAAAGTCAGCGTCGAGCCAGGCCCGGAGCGCCTCAGAGGCGACGCCTTCGTCGATGAGGCGCTCACCGAAGCACACCACGTTGGCGTCATTGTGCTCTCTGGCCAGACGGGCAGACGTGGCGTCGTGGACGGTTGCGGCACGGATGCCGGCCACCTTGTTGGCCGCCATGGCGATGCCGATTCCCGAACCGCACACGCACACTCCAGCCTCGGCGTCGCCGACCGATACGGCCCTGCCGACGGCCTCGCCGTAGTCCGGGTAGTCGACCCTGTCGGTGGAGTGGGCACCCAGGTCGAGGACCTCGTGACCCAGGTCGGTCAGGTCTGCAGCAAGGCGCTGCTTCAGGTTGAACCCTGCGTGATCAGAGCCGATTGCGATCGTTGACATGGTCTCGATGCTACCGGTCGTCGGATCCCTGCTCGACATCCAACCTCACCCCGGCATCGGCGATGGCGGCCCCGGTGATCGCACCCTGCCGGAGCACCCGAGCCGGCTCAGACACAAGGTCGATCACGGTCGATGCGTCTGTGCTGCAGTCGCCGCCGTCCAGCACCAGCAGCCCTCCGCCGACCGCCTCTCCTGCGGCCGCAGCGCTGGCGGGGTTGTCACCTCCTGAGCGGTTCGCAGATGTGGCGGCCAACGGGCCAACCTCACGGGCCAGGGCCCGGGTCAGGTCATGTCCGGGACAACGGACGGCAACCGTGTCGAGGTCGTCACCCAACCATGACTCAAAACCTGGTGCCCTCTGACAGACCACGGTGAGTGGCCCCGGCCAGAAGTTCTCGACAAGTAGGTCAAAGCCGGGACCCGGGTCTGCGACACGAAGCGCCTGTCCCACGTCGGCGACCAGGACGGCCACCCGCTTGTGGGCCGGTCGGCCCTTTCGTTCGAACAGGGTCGACACCGCATCGGCGTTGTCGACCATGGCGGCAAGGCCGTACACGGTGTCGGTCGGTACGACCACGACAGCGCCGGATTGCAGGGCGGTTACGGCCGCTGAAAGTGCAGCGGCAGGGTCGTCTCCGATCCGGATTAGGTTGCCGGTCATGGCCGACGTGCCACCAGCGCACGCCCGCGCCCGGTCAGGTCGGGCCGGACCTCGACCTCTTCGAACCCGGCTGACGCCGCGTGCTCGGACATGGACACAGCCTGCTCAGGTGACAACTCAAGCACCAGGGCTCCACCACTCCTCAACCACCCGGGCGCCTCCGAGATGATCTGCTCAAGATGTTCCGTTCCGAGTGAGCCGGCAAAGAGCGCCGATCCGGGCTCCCAGTCGGCCACCTCGGACGGGAGGGCCTGTCCGGTCGCCACATAGGGAGGGTTGGAGACAACCATGTGCAGGCTGCCGGCCAGCTCGGCAGGCAACGCCTCGAACCACGATCCCTCGACAACCGTGACCCTGCGAGCCGGCCTGCCGAGTCCTGCAAGGTTGGCCCTGACCACGGCCAGCGCATCGCCGGAGATGTCTGAGCACCACACCCTCGCCGACATCCGCTCAGCGGCGACGGAGAGCCCGATGGCGCCGGATCCGGAACCCAGGTCGGCGACGACGACCTCTGGTGATCCCTGCGCCAGACGGTCGAACTCGTCGAGAGCATGTCCAACCACTGCTTCGGTCTCGGGTCTCGGGATCAGAACCCGTTCGTCGACCATCAGGTCAAGGGTCCGAAACGACCATGATCCGAGCACATACTGGAGGGGTTCACCCGAGAGCCGCCGTTCAACCATGGCGTCGACCCTCGACATGCCACCAACGGTCACCAGGGTCTCCAACCCACCGTGTTGTGGCGTTCCTGCGTGCAGCCCTGATGCCTCTTCGACCATCCAGCGGGCTTCCAACGGCGGCAGTCCACCGGCGACCAGCCGGCTGGTGGTTTCAGCCAGCACCTCTCCCCATGTGAGGGTTCCGTCGCCTGACCCACCAACCCGGTCCGCTGTTTCCACCCTCAACTGCCGCCGTCGAGGCCCTCGGCCAGCTGCCGTGTCCGCTCGTCGGCGAGCAGGCTGTCGGTGACCTCCTCCAGATCACCGGCCAGAATCCGGTCCAGCTTGTGGAGGGTCAGGGCGATGCGGTGATCGGTCAACCGGTTCTCCTTGAAGTTGTAGGTGCGAATCTTCTCGGACCGGCCGCCACCGCCGACCTGGCCACGGCGGGCCTCGGATGCCTCGGACTGTTGACGGTCCTGTTCGACCTGGAGGAGCCTGGAGCGAAGCACCCGTAGGGCCTTGGTCTTGTTCTGGAGTTGGCTCTTCTCATCCTGCATGGACACGACCAGGCCAGTCGGCTTGTGGGTGATGCGGACAGCGGAGTCGGTGGTGTTCACCGACTGACCGCCGGGACCGGATGCCCGGTAGACGTCGACCTGCAGATCGTTGTCGTCGATCTGGACCTCGATCTCGTCGGCCTCGGGCAGCACGCTCACCGTCGCCGACGAGGTGTGGACCCGACCCTGCGACTCGGTGGCCGGGACACGCTGGACCCTGTGAACCCCTCCCTCGTATTTGAGGCGCGTCCAGGCGTCGCCGCCCTTGGCAAGAAACATGACGTAGCTGAAACCACCCATGTCGGAGTCACGCGACTCGAGCACCTCGGTCGACCATCCGTGAACGACGGCAAAAGCCTGGTACATGTCAAACAGGTCACGTGCGAACAGGTTGGCCTCTTCGCCGCCCTCTGCGCCGCGGATCTCCACGATCACGTTACGCCCATCGTTAGGGTCGCTCGGCAGAAGCAGGGCCCGCAGCTCGTCCTCCAGGCGCTCTATGTCGGCCTCGAGCGATCCGACCTCTGCCCGGAACAACTCCCTGTCGTCACCTTCTGAGAGCTCTACCAGTTCCCGTGCAGCAGCGAGGTCCTCGTGGGCCTTCTGGAGCGGCCGTCCGACAGTGAGAACCTCTTCGAGTTCCTTGTAGCGCCTTCCGGCAGCCTGCAGGCGTTCGGGATCGGAGATGACCGCCGGGTCGGCAAGGTGAGCCTCGGTTTCTGCCTGTTCGGCCACGAGCGCCGCTATCTGTTCCAACATCGGCTTCAGGGTACCGGTGGGGCACTGGCCGTCAGGATCAGTTGGCTGAGATCAACTCCAGCCACCGGTAACTCCGAGCACGGTGGACGTCAATGCGATCCGCTCCACGGCGGCAACCACCGTTGGGAGAACGTCCCGGATCGGCAGAACCACGATCAGACGGTCTGGCCTCTCACGAAGCACCAGGTCAGCGGCAGAGGGAACGAGGTCCGGGTCTACACCTACGGAACAGACGACGAGCACGCTGTCGCCCCCCGGGTCGATCCCGACCGCTGCTGCCGGAACGCCATCGCGAAGGCCGGAGGGCGGCTCGGCGGGATCCACCGCCGCCAGACCGGTAAGGCCCAGAGACGACGGATCAGAGATCAGGTCGTGTCGCAACCAACGCTCCCGGACGAGGGTCGCCAGTGGGTGTGCTCCAGCTCCCCTGCGACGAACCCCGCGCACGGTCTCGGCCACCGATCGGAGGTTCTCAACAGGCGGTCGGTCAGCGTGGAGAATGAGCCCGGCCTCCCGGTCCAGACGACCGACACCGATTTCAATTCCAGTGTCGCCCGCACGGACCACCTCGAGACCCAGGATCTCCCCCCTCCAGATTCCATCCTCGAGAATCGGATCGACGGTCGCCCACCCACAAAGATCAATAAAGCCGTCTGGCGGCTCGATTGGTGGCTGTGTCTCTGGCAGCGGGGCCGGCTCCAGTTGGGTCAGGTCACGACCTTGGACCAACCGGACAGTCGGTGCGGGCCTGAGGGCCGTCGCCCGCCTGGTGGCAGCCGCAGCAGCACCAGGATCGTCGTAGAGGACCGCGACATCGCTGATTCCACGGCTGGAGGCGAGGATGACAGCGCTGCCGAGGGCCCCGGCCTGACCCTCCCCGTATGCCAGGTACACGACCCTTCCGGCCTCGGGTTCAACGATGGCGATTCCGTCCCCCACCACCACCGGTTCTGCCCGTACTTCTGGTCCTGGCAACGAACGCGCCAGAGCGGTCAGGCGAGCTGCAAGGAGAGCTGTATTCCGGTCTGAATCGCCGGTCAAGGTGATGGGCTGGTGGTCAGGACGCTGCCCACCGCACTTCGTGGGACAGGCTCAGGCCTTGCGCCGCGAGCCGTACCTGCGCTCGAAGCGCTCGACACGACCTGCGGTGTCAACGATCTTCATCTGGCCGGTGAAGAAGGGGTGGCTGGCAGAGGAGATCTCAACCTTTACGAGCGGATACTCGACGCCGTCTTCAAGGGTGATCGTCTCGCTGGTCTGGACCGTGGAACGGATCACGAAGGTGGCACCCTCGGAGAGGTCCTGAAAGACCACAGGGCGGTAGTTGGGATGAATGTCTGTCTTCATAGCGGCTCCAGTCTGCGGGGTACCGGGTGCGGCCACAACCTGCGCGGGCAGGTGGTGTCGCAGATTCGGTCGGTTCAGCTGTCCATTGACGGTCCCTTGGCGACCTCGGCCAGGAACTCGTCGTTGTTCTTGAATGTCTTGAGGCGGTCGATGAGCAGCTCGAGGCTGGCAGCGGCCGAAGTGTCCCCGTCGTTGGCAAGCCCGTTCAGGACCCTGCGCAACTTCCAGACCTGGTTCAACTGCTTCCTCTCGAACAGCAGCTCCTCGTGGCGGGTGGACGAGGCGTTCACGTCGATGGCCGGGTACACACGTCTTTCGGCGATACGCCGATCCAGGCGCAACTCCATGTTGCCGGTGCCCTTGAACTCCTCGAAGATGACCTCGTCCATCTTTGATCCGGTTTCGACCAGGGCCGTTGCGAGGATGGTCAGCGAACCGCCCTCTTCGACGTTGCGGGCGGCACCGAAGAATTTCTTGGGCGGGTACAGGGCACCCGTATCAATACCACCGGACATGATTCGACCGGTTGCAGGTGCGGCCAGGTTGTAGGCCCGGGAGAGGCGTGTGATGCCGTCGAGCATGATCACCACGTCCTCGCCTCGCTCGACCATGCGCTTGGCACGTTCGATCGCTATCTCGGCGAGGTGGGTGTGCTCGTCGCTGGGCCTGTCAAAGGTTGAGCCCATGACCTCGCCGTGCTTCAGCCAGCGGCGCATGTCGGTCACCTCTTCGGGGCGCTCGTCGACGAGGAGGACAAGGAGCTTCACCTCAGGGTGGTTGGTCTCGATGGACCGTGCGATCGTCTTCATGATCGTTGTCTTGCCAGCCTTGGGGGGCGACACGATGAGTCCCCTCTGACCCTTGCCGATCGGAGAGATGAGGTCGACTATCCGGGCGGTCATGTTCTCGGAGTCGCCCTCAACCTCGAGGCGCAGCCGCTCATCGGGAAACAGCGGGGTCAGGTCCTCGAAACGCGGCCTGCCCTTGGCGTCTTCGGGTGGCATGCCGTTCACCGATTCGATGCTGAGCAGTGCCGGGTTCTTCTCGCTGCGGTTGGCCGGGCGGGATGAGCCGACCAGATGGTCTCCCTTCCTCAGATCGAACTGGCGAACCTGCTTGACCGAGACGTAGGCATCTGCCTTGGAGGGCTTGTAGCCGTCTACCCGCAGGAATCCGTAGCCCTCGTCGCGAAGGTCGATGTAGCCCTCGACTGCCACCGGCTCGCCGTCCCACGGCTCTTCCGGTGAGTTGTCCCGTTCTCGTCCACGACCGCCACCACCACTGCGGCGGCGGCGCCGGTTGCCGGGACCGGCCTGGTCCTGTTGGCGGTTTCGCCCCTGGTTGCCGCCCCTGCGGTCGCCGTCGTTCTGTTGAGATTTCTGTTGTGGCTTGTGCTGGTCCCGGCCGCCTCTGGCGCCTTCGTCGGACCTGTCGGCCTTTTCCTCGGTGGCCTTGGCACCGTCAGCCTTCTCGGCGGCTTCGGCTTCGACCTCCCACGCTGCTGGTGGTTCCTCAATGTGCGCATCTGCGGTAGCTGCGGCCCCATTGGTGGATCCGGCGCCTGGAGCGGCTTCGACGCCGGCCAGGTTCAGGATCAGGTCGACGATCTCAGCTTTGCGTGAACGCGATCCGGGCTTTCCGCCCAGCGCTGTTGCAATCGTCGTCAGCTCGTCGCGGTCCTTGGTCTCAAGGGCAGTTCGCTCGAGTTGGGTGGAGTCCATGCTCAGACACCTCTTCTGGTTGTTGTCTTGGTATCGGTGTTGCGGGCATTGCGGCCCATGGGACCCACCGGGACCGCCATTCAGCGGGGAATTTCCGGTGAGGATTTGTCGGCAGGGCGGTTCCGGCCCGGAGGACGGTTCGACGCAGGTTCCACTGGGTGGAAGAGGCACCGGCGCACAACCGACGGTGAAAGTCAGCGGGGATACGGGGGCAACGAGTTCTCGTCAACCCCCACCCGACGACACCGCCATTGTAGTGAAGCGGTAGAAGCCACCACAACCACCCTCTGCTCGACAGCCGGTGGCGCTGTTCAGCAGTTGATGAGTTCCGCTGCTGTTGCGAGGGCCTCGGGGCGTGCCGAGTACCAGATCCAGCGTCCCCGACGCTCCCGGTCAACCAGGCCCGAGTCAAAGAGGACCTTCAGATGGTGGCTGACGGTTGGCTGGGACCGGCCCAGTGGTTCCACCAGGTCGCATGCGCATGATCCTCCCGGCTGGGAGGCGACGAGGCTGAACAGCCTGAGGCGGACAGGATCTCCCAGCACTGCGAACACAGCTGCGAGGCGATGGGCTGTCTCGTCGTCAAGTGCTGCTTCGGTGACCGGTGGGCAGCATGCAATGGCGGAGGGTGATTTCATGGTTGACATTATATAGACGTACCTCTATATTGGCAAGTATCGATATATTGACCATTCGACCCCATTGGGAGAAGACAACGACATGAGCCGACTACAGCTTGCAATCGACGTCAGCGACCTCGACAACGCCATCGACTTCTACACCCGCATGTTCGACACCAAGCCTGCCAAGGTGCGTCCCGGCTACGCCAACTTCGCCATTGCCGACCCCCCTCTGAAGCTGGTGCTGTTCGAGGATGCCACTGGCGGAGGCACGCTCAACCACCTGGGAGTTGAGACAGAGACGAGCGCCGAGGTAGTCGCCGCAGAGGCACGCCTCTCCGCAGCCGGCCTCGAGACCACCGGCGTGGGCGACGCCATGTGCTGCTACGCCGACAAGACCGAAACCTGGCTGGCAGGCCCCGACGACACCCGTTGGGAGTGGTACGTCAAGACCGGCGACAACGAACAGTTCGACGACGTCAAGGTCGAGTACGACAAGCCCGGCTGCTGCAACTGAGCAAGCCGGGGTGCTCAGCCGGCCAGCAGGGTCGGCAACAGCCCGTGACCCGTTACCGGTGGCTCCACAGCCACCCCTGCCTCGGTAAACACCCCGCCCGGACCATCGGAGCGGGAATCGACCAGCATGTAGGGAACGGGGTCGGACGTGTGGGTCATGGTGGTCAGCGGGGTCCCGTGGTCGGGAAGCATCAGCAGACGCCAGGGCCCCATTGCATCAAGCCCGGGAATCAGGTCGGCGATGATGCGGCCGTCCCAGTTCTCCAGTGCCCTGACCTTCTCGGCGACATCGCCTGCGTGGCCAGCCTCGTCGGTCGCCTCAACGTGGATCACGAACAGGTCGAGGCCACCAGCCAACTCGGCAAGGGCGACATCGCGCTTTCCCTCGTAGTCGGTGTCATAACGACCGGTGGCGCCCGCGATATCGCAGATCTTCATGCCGCTCAGCATTCCGATTCCCCTCACGAGGTCGACCGCAGTGACCAGACCGGCCCTGACACCGTGGGTCTCCTGAAACGATGGAATCTGCGGTTGAAAACCCTGGCCCCACAGCCAGATCTGGGTCGCCTCCAGGTTGGAGGAGGCAAGAATGTCCCGTGAGGCATCCATCAGGTAGTTCAGCCGGGAGCCGGCCGGCCCGCCGGATAGCACCACCGGATCGCCGGTGAGATCGTGCGGCGGAGTGCAGTCGGCATCCACCCAGTCAGCCGGGGCGATCATCGAGTGCCTGAAGCTGATTCCCGGGTGGAAGGACACGCCGTCACGTCCCCCACCAAGCTCGGCGTCAATCCGGTTGATCACCTCGGCTGCATCTTCATCGGAGGGACTTCCGCCCGCGTAGTCGACCATGTTCCCGTCGATGACGGTTACAAGGTTGCAGCGGAAAGCCACCTGATCGGGCCTCAGGGTCAGCCCCATCGCCGCAGCTTCGATGGGCGCCCTCCCGGTGTGGAAGGCACACGGGTCGAAGCCCATGATCGACATGTTGCCCACGTCGCTGCTTGGGGGCATTCCCTCCGGGATGACAGCGGCACGGCCCACCACCGCACGGGCTGCCAGCGCATCCATGTGGGGCGTGTCAGCCGCCTCAAGCGGGGTCAGGCCGTCAAGCTCAGGCACCGGCAGGTCGGCACAGCCGTCGGGAACGCAGATCACGTACTTCATGAAGGGAACATCCTGCCAGCAACAGATTCCAGATAGGCGGCCCCTACCGCTACCGGCTCAGACCGCACGGGCATGCTCTTCAACGAACGCCTCTACAGCCTCAAGGTCGTTGGGAAGGTTGGTCATGCGCTCGGGACGGTCCAGGAGGTCGCCGAGGCGATCCGGGAGAGCGGGCCTCACACCTGTGGCCTTCTCGACAGCATCGGGGAACTTGGCCGGGTGGGCGGTGGCCAGGGCAACCACCGGAACTCCGGATTCTCGCGGACATGTTCGGGCCGCCAGCACCCCCACAGCACTGTGGGGGTCCAGCACGACACCGGACCGGTCGGCTTCGTCGGCAATGCACGCAAGGACCTGATCATCGTCAAAGCGCTCTCCCGACCAGCCCTCGGCCAGCGAGGCGTGCACCGCCCCATCTATTGCCACCGTGCCGTTCTCTCTGAAGGCCTCGAGGAGTCGGCCAACCGCAGCCCCGTCACGACCCTCCAGCTCGAAGAGCAGACGCTCCAGGTTGGACGAGACCTGGATGTCCATGCTGGGCGACAGGGTCGGTATGACCTGACGTGCCTCCAGATGCCCGTCGTTCAGGAAGCGGGTGAGGATGTCGTTGCGGTTGCTTCCGATGATCAGCCTCGAAATGTTGAGACCACCCAGCCGGGCAACATGACCGGCGAACACGTTTCCGAAGTTGCCCGTCGGAACGGCAAAGTCAACCGGTTGCCGACGGCCGCCAAGCCGCTCGGCCGCCACTACGTAGTAGACGATCTGGGCCATGACCCTCGCCCAGTTGATGGAGTTGACCGCTGAGAGGTTCATCCTGTCCCTGAACGGCTCGTCTCCGAACATGGCCTTGACCATGTCCTGGCAGTCGTCGAAGGTGCCGTCGAGTGCGACGTTGTGGACGTTGGTCGACTGCACGGTCGTCATCTGGCGACGCTGAACCTCGGTGACCCGACCAGCGGGGTGAAGTATCACTATGTCGACGTTCGGGCGATCGCGGCATGCCTCGATCGCCGCTGAACCGGTGTCGCCGGAGGTGGCTCCCACGATCGTCACCCGCTCACCACGACGGGTCAGCTCGTAGTCGAAGAGCCTGCCGACCAACTGCAGCGCAATGTCTTTGAACGCGAGGGTGGGCCCGTGGAACAACTCCATCAGGTGCAGCCCGCCACCCAGGTCCACCAGGGGAGCCACATCGTCGGCGTCGAACACCGAGTAGGCATCGGAGACCATCTCAGCGAACGCGTCCTGGTCGATGCTCCCCTCTACGAACGGCGACATGACCTCCACGGCGGTCTCCACGTAGTCACGACTGCCGCCATCGGGGATCTGTGGCCAGCGCTCGGGAACGTAGAGGCCACCGTCGGACGCCAGCCCGACCAGCAGTGCATCGGCGAAGTCAAGGATCGGGGCCGCACCTCGGGTGCTCACGTACTGCACGGGAATCCAGATCGGTCAGTCGCCGACGACGCGCAGCACGCTGCCGATGCTGCGAACAGCATCAAGTTCCCCGAGACCTCTCAGGGTGGCCTGGAGGTCGCTTTCACGGGCCAGGTGGGTGATGAACCTGAGCTGCGCCTCGGCACCCAGCCCGATCTGTTCCATGGACCTGATGGAGACGTCGTGCCCGCCGAATACAGCCGCCACGTCGGAGAGGACGCCGGGCCGGTCATCGACCTCGATGCTCAGGTAGTAGGCGGATTCGATGTCGCCGATCGGGGCGATTCGGACGTCGCTGAGCGCTCCGATCGGGGCACCATGGCCCCTTCGGAGGTTGCCAGCCGCATCTATGAGGTCTCCAAAGACTGCCGAGGCGGTCGGGCGGCCTCCGGCCCCCCGGCCGTAGAACATGAGCTCACCGACCGCTCCACCCTCGACGAACACGGCGTTGAAGCTGTCGTTCACGGCTGCAAGCGGATGATCCAGAGGCACGAGCGTCGGGTGCACCCGCACGCCGATCTCGACACCACCGTCAGCGGAGGTTTCGCGTTCGGCGACCGCAAGCAGCTTGATGCAGTGCCCCATGGTTCGGGCAGCCTCGATGTCGTCGACGGTGATTCCTGAGATTCCCTCGTGGTAGACGTCGGCGGGGACCACCCGGGCACCAAAGGCCAGGCTGGCGATGACCGCAGCCTTGGCTCCGGCATCGAATCCCTCAACGTCGGCGGTCGGGTCGCTCTCGGCGTAACCCAGATCCTGGGCCTCTGACAGGGCGTCGGCATACGTCGCCCCGTGATCAGACATCCTCGAGAGGATGAAGTTGGTCGTGCCGTTGACGATCCCCATTATCCGGGTGAGAGGCTCACCTGCCAGCGACTCGCGCAGGGGCCTCATGATCGGGATTGCACCCGCAACCGCAGCCTCGAACAGCAAATCGACCCCCGCCTCGGCCGCCGCCAGGTAGAGCTCCTCGCCATGGGTGGCAAGAAGTTCCTTGTTGGCGGTCACAACGGGCTTGCCTGAGGAGAGAGCGTCCAGAATCAGTTGGCGTGCCGGCTCGATTCCACCCATGACCTCGACGACCACGTCTATGTGGGGATCGTTGACCACCGCTGCGGCATCTGTCGTGAAGACATCTGCGGGGCACGAGACACCGCGGTCGACGGAGGCATCGCGCACTACAACCGCCGCCACCTCGAGGGTCAACCCGGTTCGGTCAGCTACAGCCATGCTCTGTTCGTGAACAAGGTTGACCAGGGCTGCTCCCACGTTCCCGCAGCCGAGCACGCCGACCCTGACATCTGTGGCTTCCATCCGCTCCACGGTACTGGTCCTTTGCCTACGTATCGGTGTGGTTTCAGGGCTCGCGACGGACCAGGTCCTCGAAGGTCTCGCGGGCCACGACCATGCGGGCCTCCCCCTCGGAGACAAACACCACTGCGGGACGCAGCACCTGGTTGTAGTTGGAACCCATCGAGTGCCCGTAGGCGCCGGTAACGGGCGTGGCTATCACGTCGCCGACAACAAGGTCGTCGGGCACGAAGCCCTCACGCACCAGCAGATCACCGGACTCGCAGTGCTTGCCGACGAGACGGATCGCCCGAGGCCTGTCAGCAGTTACTGCCCGTGGCAGAAACGTCTCGTACCCCGAGCCGTAAAGGACGGGGCGGGGGTTGTCGCTCATGCCACCATCCACGGCCACGTAGGTACGCAGGCCGGGAAGGTCCTTGACGGTTCCGACCGTGTAGAGCGTGACCGCCGCAGAAGCAGCGATCGCCCTCCCGGGCTCGGCGGAAACCCTGGCGGTCACGCCGGCAGCCTCACAGACAGCCATGATCCCGTCAGCCCACTCGGTGATCGTCGGAGCACTCTCACCTTCTACGTAGGCAACCCCCAGGCCACCACCTACCGAGAGTTCGGGCAGGCCGAACGGGTCGGCAAAGCCGGTCATGACCTCGACAGCGCGCGAGAACGCGCCCACCTCAAACACCTGGCTGCCGATGTGGAAGTGCAGGCCGACAAGGTTGACCGAGTCGGCGATGACGGCCCGTTCGACAGCGGCGGTCGCCAGACCGGTCGAGACCGTGAAGCCGAACTTCGAATCGTCCTGGCCCGTTGAGATGAACTCGTGCGTGTGGGCTTCGACCCCCGGGGTGATCCGCAGCATGATCCTTGGGACCACGCCCGTTTCAGCGTGCAGTGTGTCGAGGCGGTCCATCTCGTCAAAGGAGTCGACGACGATCGTCCTGACCCCTGCATTGATGGCCATCGCCAGCTCGGCCGCACTCTTGTTGTTGCCGTGCATCACGAGCCGATCGGCGGGGACGCCGGCGTGGAGCGCCATGTAGAGCTCGCCTCCGGTGGAGACGTCGATGTGCATGCCCTCCTCGTGGGCGAGCTTCGCCATGGCCGTGCAGAGGAACGCCTTGCCGGCATAGGCGACCCCGTCGCCGAATGCGGCGACAGCCTCCCTGCACCTGGACCGGAGGTGGCCCTCGTCGTACACGAACAGTGGCGTGCCGAACTGGTCTGCAAGGTCGACGAGGTCGCAACCGCCGATTGACGCCCTCCCGTCATCGGCGACGGTGATCGTGTCAGGGAGCAATTCGATGGGTATGGGTCCGGCCATCAGGTGTCCCCGTCCTCTTCTCGCCACATCTCCTCGGGCGCTCCGACCCCAAGCAGGTCCAGGGCCACGACGAGGCCGACCCGGACTCCCTCGACCAGCCACAGTCGGGCCTGGGAGAGGTCCTCGTCGATGCCGTCACCGATGACCCGGCAGTCGTGGTAGAAGCCGTGGAATGCCGACGCAATCTCCCTCACCCAGGTTGTGATCTGGTGCGGCGCCCGCTCGCGGCAGGCACGTAGGACCGTGTCGGGCAGCTCATGGACCGCCCGGAGAAGGGCCAGCTCACGCTGGTGTCCAAGTAGGGAGAGGTTGACACCGTCTATCGGGGCCCGTTCAATCCCGGATCGAGCGGCGCGCCCCACGATGGAGTGGATACGTGCGTGCGCGTACTGCACGTAGAACACGGGGTTCTCGTTGACCTGGCTGGAAACCAGGTCCAGGTCGAAGGTCTGCTGTGAGTCGACCGACAGCAACAGGTAGGTGAAGCGGGCGGCATCGGCGCCGACCTCGTCGACAACCTCGGCCAACTCGACCATCTCGCCTGTGCGCTTGGAGAGCCGCACCTCTTCTCCCCCGCGCTGGAGGCTGACCATCTGGGTGATGGCGACCTGCAACTCGGAGGGGTCGTGCCCCAGCGCATGCATTGCGGACTGCATGCGTGCGACGTAGCCGTGGTGGTCGGCCCCCCACACGTTTACGAGCCTGTCGGCACGCTGAAATTTGTCGCGGTGGTAGGCCACGTCGGGCAGCAGGTAGGTGAACTGGCCATCGGACTTGACGAGCACTCGATCCTTGTCGTCTCCGTGGTCACTGCTCCGCAACCAGGTGGCACCATCGTGTTCATACACGGCGTTCTGTGTCCGGAGGTCCGACATGACCTCGTCAATGGCACCTGATTCGATCATCGACCTCTCGCTGAACCAGGAGTCGAAGTGGATGCCCAGGCTCTCGAGGACGCTTCTCTGATCGGCGAGAGCCCTCTCGTAACCCCACTCCAACGGGTCGACCCCATCGGGCATCTCGCCCGCCCAGTCACGGATGTACTGCCCGTGGTAACCACCTTCTGGCACATCGCCGCCCGCGGCCACAGCGGCAAGGGAATCTGCAAAGAGCTGCATCTGGGTGCCGCGGTCGTTGATGTAGAACTCGCGGGTCACCTTGTGGCCACAGCGGCTGTAGAGCCTTGCCACCGAGTCGCCGTAGCACGCCCCCCGCCCATGGCCGGCGTGTAGTGGCCCGGTCGGGTTGGCGCTGACGAACTCGACCATGACCGACTTGTCTCCACCGACGGTGTGTGAGGCCCAGCCAGCGGTTCCTGCAGTGACCACATCAACAAGGACGTCGTGCAACCACGAGTCGGCGAGGCGGAAGTTGACGAACCCGGGGCCTGCCACCTCGACGGCCGTTACGTGCGGCGGCGGTGAGGCCTCGAGGGCCTCAGCCAGGGCAGTACCCAGCTCGCGTGGGTTGCGACCCGCTGCCTTGGCAGAGGCCAGGGCGGCGTTGGTGGACCAGTCGCCGTGCTCAGGGTTGGCTGGCCGTTCAAGGTTGACCTCGGCCGGTGGAGGGTCGACGCCCAGGTCGGCCAGCGCGGACCGTACCGATTCGATGAGGATGTCGCGAACGTCCATTGGGCTGGTCCAGCGGGCAGGTGGCGGTACCGGCGGATCGCCGGCAGGATCGCCCCGATGCTACCGGGTGGGCCCGGTGCGCCTGAGCCCTATTCGGGCAAGGCCGACAGGATCTCGGTCACCGACGGATAGTCACCCACTGCCCTGCCGACACGCGCCCAGACGACACGGCGTTCCGAGTCCAGAATCACGATGGCTGGTCGGTCCTCGGTGTGGGGTCGGCTGACCTTCCCCTGCCTCTGCCTGAACATCCCGACGAGCAGGTTCCTTATCGACCGCCAACCCATCAGCTCACCCTTGGAGAGCTTGTTGTCGAGACCCAGTGCAGTTCGCAGCGTGCCGTCCGGGTCCACCAGCAACTGGAACGGGACCCCACCGTCGAGCAGCCTCTGGGCCTGGGCATCAGACGCACCGCCAACCGCCATTACGGCCGCATCTCTTTTTGTGAACTCTCCGTGGCGCTCACGCAACTGCGTGAGTAGTTCGAGGCAGGGCGTTCAGCCGTAGTACCGCAGCACCTGGAGGACGAGATACCTCCGCTGGCCGGGTTCGACTGCGACAAGCGAACCGTCGGGTGCCGCCAACTCAACCTCCGGCACCTGTGCTCCTACGGGGATCATCGTCTGATTCGCGGCTCAGGCCGGCTCGGTCGAGACAGCCGTGCCGTAGGCGAGTATCTCGGCCGCGTTGCCCATTATCTGTGAGGTGGTCAACCGAACGTTGACAACGGAGTCGGCCCCCAACTCGACGGCATGGGCTCCCATGCGTTCGAGAGCCTGCGTGCGGGCGTCGGCCAGCATGGACGAATACGACTTGATCTCACCACCGACTATGGACTTGAGTCCTGCACCGATGTCCTTACCTATGTGCTTGGCCCTGACCGTGGAGCCGATAGCCACGCCATGCGAGGCCACCACGGTCCGACCAGGCACCCCCTCGGTGGTCGAAAACTCCACCCTCATGCCCGTGTTCCGCTGAAGCTGGCCGTACCGAAGGCCCCCAACTTGGCCTCGCCGTTGATCTCGTCGCCGCTGACGGTGGCCGTTGACTCAACCTTTATCGGCATCGGCGAGGTCATGTTGACCGTCCACGAGAGCGTGTCGCCGTCGATCGTGCCGTCCTCGAGGTCGAGTGAGCCCTGTGGACCGGACATGGTTCCGGTGAGGACCCCACCCTCGGTGGCGAATGTGAGGGTGCCCGCCTGGGCTCCCATCGGTGTGTTCATCGTTACGTTCCAGGTGCCGTCGGCGCTCATGTTCCTGATTCCTCCATGTCGGTTGTGGGATCGGTTGAACAGTAGACCCTCAGGTTCGGGAATCTCCCGTCGCGGCCACAGGTCGGGCATCCCGTCGCACCACAAATACCAACACGCCGATCACCACCACCATTCCCAGGCCCTGAATGAGGTTGATCTGCTGGCCGACCGCCAGCCATGCGCCCGCACCTGACAGGACAGGAATCGAAAGGGTCAGCATCCCCGCCAGCGACAGGGGAATGTGCAGGTGCGCCCAGTTCATGAGCAGGTGACCCGTACCCGGAACAGCAAGAAGGGCGGCCAACCAGACCCACTGGGGGCCACTGGGGAACGGAACCGCGATCGTTCCGGCGTCGACGGCTGCCAGAGGCAGGAGGACCAGCGCCCCCACGGCCATCGACACGGTCTGGAGGGTGAACGTGTCGACCCGGTTGCGCACGTCCTTTACGACAACGAAGTAGGCAGCGAAGAGAATCATCGCAAGAGCAGCCAGCGCGTCACCACGCAGGTTGACGCCCATGTCGGTCCCGGCACCGAACATGACCAGCGCCACGCCTCCGAGCGCCACCAGAGCAGCCCCCACCAGCCATGGCCCGACATCTTCCCTGAAACGGCGGGATGCCACGGCCATGAGCACGATCGGCTGCATAGCGCCGATCGTCGTGGCGTTGGCAACGGTCGTTGAATGCAGCGCCACGAAGAACACGCCTATCTCCAGGCCGATGACGGCCCCTGCGGGGGCAACCAGACGAACCGTCCGGAGCGAGATCCGGCGTCCTCCTGCATAGAGGACGGCCCCGTAGAGGACGGCCCCGAGAAGCAGACGCCAGAAAGCGATCTGGAGTCCGGGGAGGTCGAGGCTCACCACCATCACGTTGCCGGCGGACCAGCAGGCGACCGCAGCCGCCGCCGCCAGGCGTCCGGTGCCACCGTGTTCAGATAGCTCCGACAACATGGGAGCACCCTAGGTGCGGGCACCGACGACCGGACCAGACTGTGGGTCAGGTGATCGGTTACCCTCCCCGACCTGAACATGACAACGGCGATCGCAAATTCATGAGGGTTCTTGTAACCAACGACGACGGCATCGACTCACCGGGGCTGCATGCCATGGCGGTTGCCGTGCTGGAACAGGGCTGGATACCGGTCGTCGCAGGCCCAACGACGGACTGGAGCGGCGGGTCCGCAGCACTCGGGCCGCTGGACGACCCCAGCCGGGTCGACATCAGGGCAGTCAGCCTTCCGGACCTGTCGGGAGTGTCGTCACATGCAGTCAGTGCCCCACCGGCGCTGATAGTCGGCCTTGCTGCCCTCGGGGTCTTCGGCGGCACCGTCGACCTGGTGCTGGCCGGCGTCAACCAAGGCCTCAACACCGGGTCCTCCACCCTCTACTCGGCGACCATCGGTGCCGTTCTGGCAGGAAGGCAGCGCGGCCTTTCGGGGCTGGCCCTCAGCCAGGTGGACAGCCGGCAGACCGGAACCCCACAACTCTGGTCCTCGGCGACCGACCTCGCCATGCCGATGGTCCACTGGCTCGCTGACCGAACCGAGATCATCTCGCTGAACGTGAACGTTCCGAACCTGCCGGTGAATGAGATCCGTGGAGTGCACCAGGCGACCCTTGCTCCCAAGAGCACGATCCAGACCGAGGTCACAGGCCAGGACGAGAGCGGGATCACCTTCGACCTGTCACAGACCGCCGACGCAATGCCAGAGGGTTCCGACACCGCTCTGCTGCGCACCGGCAGTGCAACGGTCTCGGCGATAACCGGACCGGCGATCGCCGAAGGCCTCACGCTGCCGGTTACGGACTGGGATTGACCGTCAGCAGACGCAACTGCCACGAGAAGGTGGGAGCGTGACTAGTGTGCAGACCAATCCACCGAGCCCATCAAGGGGGGACCCGTGAGAGCAACAAAGATTCTTGCCGTACTGCTGGCCGTCATGGTCGTGGCAACCGGCTGTAGCAGCAGTTCCGAGAGCCAGAAGTCCGATGCTGCCTGGCCCGACAAGATCACCTTCGGATTCGTTCCGAGCACCGAGCAGGAGAACCTGCAGGACCAGGTTCAGCCGTTCGTCGACATGCTGTCGACCTCACTCGGAATCGAGGTCGAAGGTGTCGTAACCACCGACTACACGGGCCTCGTCACGGCCATGGGAACCGGCAAGGCCGACCTTGCGGCGTTCGGGCCATTCGGCTACGTGTTGGCCAAGCAGCAGTTCGGCAACATTGAGCCGTTGGTGCAGGCGATCCGCTACGGCGCAGCCACGTACCACGGCCAGTGGATGACGAACGATCCCAGCCTCTGCGACTCGGCAGTCGAACCTGCAACAGCACTGGAGAACAGCGCAGATGGCGTTGTGCAGGTCGGAGCCCTCGACGCTGTCGCCCTGCAGGTTGGCGTCTACTTCGGCGATGCCGGCAAGGCGCTCGGCGAGACCAGGGATAACGGACCCGTGTCACCCGGTTCCGCCTGCATAGCCGACCTTTCCAAGGTAAAGGGCAAGCGTGTCGCCTTCACCTCCGAGAGCTCCACATCGGGTTACATCTTCCCGGCGCTCCAGCTCACCAACGCCGGAATCGACCCGGTCAACGACATCACGCCGATCTTCTCAGGCGGCCATGACGCTTCGGTTGCCGCCGTCTACAGCGGCGACGCCGACATCGGTGTCTCCTACGACGACGCACGCCGTGCGCTCCGCAAGGAGAAGTTGGACGTAGGCGAGAAGGTGATCGTGTTCAACCTCACCGATGAGGTTCCAAACGACGTGATCGCCGTGTCCAGCCTGCTACCAGCTTCGCTGAAGACCGCCATCTACGACTCCATCGCCATCTACCTCTCCACCGAGGAGGGCGAGGCTGTAATGGACGAGATCACCGGCTGGACCGACATTCGCCCGGCGCTGGAATCTGACTTCGACGTCGTCCGCGAGGCGGCCAGCACCCTCGGAATTACCGAGGCAGGCTGACGGCAACGAGTCGAATCCTGATCTCGACACCCTGGTGATTCGGCTCGAAGACCTCTCGGTCACATACCCCGGGGGGGTTGAGGCTCTCCGTGGCATCGACCTGACGATTGACGACGGCGAGTTCGTCGTCGTGGTCGGGTTGTCCGGGGCAGGAAAGTCAACCCTGCTCCGTGTGCTCAACGGTCTGGTAACGGCCACCTCGGGTTCTGTCGTAGTTGATGGAACCCAGGTGGTCGGTGCATCACCGGCCACCCTCCGTCAGGTCAGGTCGCGGATCGGGATGATCTTCCAGACCTTCAACCTCGTTAACCGGACCAGCGTGTTGAACAACGTGCTGATGGGTCGACTGTCTGTGGTCCCGGCATGGCGTTCCACACTCGGCCTCTGGCCGGCCGAGGACCGGGAGGCGGCAATGGTCGCTCTGGAGCGTGTGGGCATTGTCGACAAGGCCTATGTGAGGGCGTCAAACCTGTCGGGGGGGCAACAGCAGCGGGTTGGCATTGCTCGCGCCCTTGCCCAGGAGCCGCGCCTGATGCTGGCCGACGAGCCGGTCGCCGCCCTGGACCCGGTCACCAGCCGCCAGGTCATGGGAGACCTCCAGAAGATCAACCGAGAACTCGGCATCACCACGCTGGTGAACCTGCACTTTCTTGATCTGGCAAAGGAGTACGGGCGCCGCCTGATCGGACTGAGGGACGGCGAGATGGTGTTCGACGGTGACATAGCCGACGTCACCGACGAGACGTTTCGCGACATCTACGGCCGCTCAATCACCGACGAGGACCTTCTGGCCATGGGAGATTCACCTGCGGACGGCACGGAGGACGTGTGACGCCCACCCCCGGGCAGTCAAACCGTCCGGTAAGGCCGCGCCTACGTACCCGGACCGTGAGCATTGCCGCCGCACTCACCGCGTTCACCGTCTTCGCCGCCAGGGAGGTCGGCTTTGACCCCTCCACCTTCTGGGAGGTCTGGTCCAACCCGCTCTGGGAGAAATTCTGGCCCATTCCATGGGACTGGGTATTTGACAGCGGCAACGTCCTACAGCCTTTCGTGGAAACGTTCCAGATAGCGACCATCTCCACGATTCTGGGATGCGGGCTGGCACTACCGGTCAGCTTCGCAATGTCGTCGCTGACGGCCCCAAACAGGCCTACCTACCTGGTCAGCCGGGCGGTCATGAACGTGGTCAGGGCCGTGCCGGACCTCTTCTGGGCCAAGCTGATGGTCACAGCCATCGGCATCGGTGCGTTCGCCGGTTCATGGGCGCTCACGATCTTCTCTCTGGCTGTGATGGTCAAGTTGTTCTCCGAGACCGTCGACGGGGCCGACCCCGGGCCTCTCGAGGCCGCAAGGGCGGCAGGTGGCCGACACGCTCCTGCACTGCGGACAGGCATTCTCCCCACCGTGTTTCCCGACTACGTGGCACATTCCCTCTACGTGTTCGAATTGAACGTCCGTGCATCGGTGGTTCTGGGGCTGGTAGGCGCTGGGGGAATCGGCCGCGTTCTGGAGGCACAGCGTCAGTTCTTCCGCTTCGACCGGGTGCTGGGGATGCTTGTGATCATCTTTGTGGTTGTCTGGATAATTGAACAGGTCAGCGTGTCGCTCAGGAAGCGGCTGATCTGAGATGACAGCAACCACCCGAAGGCCGGCTGCACCCCGGGGTGCGAGGGAACGCCGCTGGACGGTGGCGCTCGTGATCGTGGTGGCCATGGTCTGGTCTGTTTCGGGGCTGAACGTGACCCTCGACCGGCTTCTGGGAGCACCTGGTGACGCATGGGCGATCCTGCGACAGATGGTTCCACCGGCGTTCGCCAGGGTCCACGAGCGTGGAGCGGTCGGAAAGGTCTTCGAGTCGGTCTACATCGCATGGATCGGCACCGTCATCGGCGCCCTCCTGTCCCTCCCGCTGGCGTTCCTGGCTGCCCACAACGTTGCCCCCGTTTGGATCAGGGTGCCCATTCGTCAGCTCTTCAACGCAATCCGGGCCGTTCCCGAGCTCATCCTGGCGGTGATCCTGATACCGATTACCGGGCTGGGCCCATGGGCCGGGACCCTGGCAATCGGTATCCACTCGATCGGAACGCTCGGCAAGTGGGCAACCGAGTCGATCGAGAGCATCGACTCCGGCCCAATCGAGGCTGTCGAGTCAACCGGTGGCCGCTGGGTGAGCAACATGCGCTGGGCCGTGTTTCCCCAGGTCATGTCAACCATCAGCTCCTATTGGCTGTTCAGGTTCGAGATCAACGTGCGTGCATCGGCTGTGCTCGGGATGATCGGTGCCGGTGGCGTGGGCTCCGAGTTGGTATCCCACCTGGTGTTCCGTGACTTCCCTGCGGCCAGCGCTGTCCTGGTCCTGACCGTCGGCGTGGTGTTGACCATAGACACCATCTCGGCGGCGGTACGTCGGCGGATCATCACCGGAAGCGTCGGAAAAAGCGAACCTTCCCGCTCCGCTGAGGCCCTGTCGGACCTGACCGGCATCAAACAGAGATGAGAGAACACGGAAGGAATCGCCGATGAGCGCATACGTAATCGTTGACACCTCGATCCTGGACCAGGACGCCTACGAGGGCTACAAGGCCCTGGCGGCGCCCCTCGTCGAGGCGTTCGGTGGCGTCTATCGGGCCCGCGGTGGCGAGTTGGACGTGCGGGAGGACGACCTGTGGTCCCCGACCCGCCTCGTCATCGTGGAGTTCCCGGACATGGCAGCCGCCCGGACATTCCTTGATTCGGACGAATACGCACCCGTGGCGGCAATCCGCCACGCCAACGCCCGCTGCACCGCTGTGATCGTGGACGGCGTGTAACGCCCCTTATCTGCCGGATCATCTGTCCACCGAGTTGCCATAACCTGTGTCGCCATGATCATGGGTATCGACGTCGGCGGCACCAACGCACGTGCCGTTCTGATCGACCCGGTCGACAATCAGATTCTGGACCGCCGCCAGGCGTCAAGTGCAGGCACGGGCCCCCAGTTGGTCTCAACCCTCGCTGCCCTCGTCGAACACATGGTCGGCGGATCCGGCGAATCGGTTGATGCGATCGGCCTTGCCGTGGCGGGCCTCGCACATAGGTCGGGTGTCATCCGCTACTCCCCGAACCTGCCCGACCTCGTGGAGTTCCCGATCGGCCCGGAGCTTGAGGAGCTGGTCGACCGGCCCATAGTGCTCAGCAACGACGCCACTGCCGGTGCACTGGCCGAGCACCTCATGGGGGCGGGTCGCGGCTGTGACAACTTCGGCTTCGTGACCCTGGGCACCGGCATCGGTACCGGCTTTGTCCTGGACGGCCACCTGATCCGGGGCACCAGTGGATTCGCCGGCGAGTCCGGCCACATGGTCGTGGACCTGGACGGCCCGGTTCACGTGACCGGCCGACAGGGGCCGTGGGAGTACTTCGGTTCGGGCAACGCACTCGGGAGGCTGGGCCGAGAGGCGGCCGCCGACGGAAGCTTTCCTGCAGGAGTGTCCATGGCCGGCTCGGTCGACGCCATCACTGGACAGCACGTCTCCGACGCCCTCGCAGACGGAGACACCGATGCTGCACGCATCTTCGATGGTTTCTGTCGCCTCGTGGCTGTCGGTGTGGCCAACCTGGTGATGATCCTGGATCTTGGGCGAATCGTCATCGGTGGTGGCCTGGTGCAAATCGGTGAACCGCTGAGCTCTGGGATTCAGGCCCATCTGGGCCAGCTGGTCGTGGGGTCAGAGCACCGGCCGCCGGTAGAGGTGGTGCTGGCTGATCTGGGGTCGGATGCCGGAGCCCTCGGTGCGGGCCTAATGGCCGCAGAGTTGCTCTGACCCGGTCCTCAGAGGCTGGAGCAACCGCGCCTCGTACCATCAGGTGGTGAGCAGGCAACTTCAGGATCGCTACACGCCGACCATGCGGATTGCCATAGCCGGTGTGGCCCTCCTCGCAGCGGCTCTCGGGTTCAGTGCGGCGCCGGGGGTTTGGGCCACAGGCAGCGGCAGCCTCGAGGTCGTGGTCGGTGGAGCCACGCTCACAACAGACGTGACCCTCGGGTCAGCCAGCCCGATCCGATTTACCGATCAAGAGATCACCATCGAGGCCGATCGCGGGATTCCGGTGGACGAGATGTTCGATGTCACCGTCTCGAAAGTCGGCACGGTGCTGGCGTTGGGAGATGTGGAGGTCACCCTCATCACGGCGGATGGCTCTCGCCAAACCGTTCCGGTCCTGCGTCAGATCGAAGGGGACGTCACTGCCAGCCGCCGGCCGCCTCAGGGATCCGGCGTGGTGCTCGCACTGCTGGGGGCCGTGATCGTCCTCTGGGTAACAGAGTTCGTACCGCTGTTCGTCACCTCGCTGGCCATCCCGGTGGTGCTCCTGGCGGGTGGGGCAGCCTCGTTCGGGGACGCCGTTTCGCCGTTCGCCCACCCGATCATCGTCCTGTTCTTCGCCGGGTTCCTCATGGCCGAGGCGATGGCCCGTGTCGGGTTGGACAAGTTGGCCGCGGCCGCCATCGTTGCTCGGGCCGGGAAGAGCCCTCTGATGCTGTTCTCGGCAATGCTGGCTGGGTCTGCATTTCTCTCCATGTGGATGTCAAACACTGCTGCAGTGACGGTTCTCGTTCCCGTGGCACTTGCTGTCGCCGAGCCGACAGGAAGCACCAGCTACCGCAAGGCGATCGTGTTGGGCATCGCCTACGCATCCACGATCGGAGGTGTCGGTAGTGCCATCGGCACCCCCGCCAACCCGCTGGCGATCGAGTTCATCGACGAGTTGACAGGAAGGCAGATCGGTTTCGTCGAGTGGTTCCTGTTTGGTCTGCCGATGGTGTTCCTGTTCCTGCCGCTGATGGGCTTCTATCTCTGGAAGGTCAGCGGGGTCAGCGTGGACCGCATCAGGTTCGACGAGGCTGCTGCGGCAGCTCGTGCCGAGATGGACTCGATACGACGCCTGACGCTTCGACAGGCCCTCGTTCTGGGAGTATTCGCACTGGTCATGGTGGGATGGCTCACCCAGAGCGTTCACGGGCAGCCAACCGGAATGGTGGCCCTCGCCGGAGCCGGGCTCCTGACCCTGATGGGGCAGGTTCGGCCGGTGGACCTGTCCCGAATCTCGTGGCCGACCCTCATTACCTTCGGCGGTGGCCTTTCCCTGGGTGTGGCAATGGTCGACACGGGTGCGTCTGACTGGCTCGTCACCAACCTCGGAGGCCTGGTCGACTGGCCGACCCTTCTCGCCATCACTGCGGTGGCTGTGGCGGCACTCGTGTTCACGACGGTCGCGTCCAACACGGCGGCAGCCGCCACGCTGATCCCGCTGGCCATCCCGCTCGCAGGCCTCATCGGGATCGACCCCGTGGCCCTGGTGCTGGTCGTGGCGCTGGCGTCGTCAATCGACTTCGCGCTGGTGATCGGCACACCGCCGACGATGCTGGCCTACGACACCGGCCTCTTCACGGCGGGCGAGATCATGGCGAAGGGTTCTCCCCTCGACCTCGCAGGCCTGGCTCTCCTGATCGGCGCCGTGGTGCCGCTGTGGTATCTGGTAGGGCTGATCTGATCAGCCGAGGCTCTTGAGATAAGCGACCACGTTGAGCAGGTCATCGTCGCCCAGCGACGGGTTGCCACCCCTCGGAGGCATTTGGACTCCGGTGGTGTTGTCTGCATCCGAAGGACCCCGACCCACCTTCAAGAAGGCGACGAGGTCGTCGCTGGCCTGTGACATGAAGGTCGTTCCCACCAGCTCCTTCCCGAGTCCCTTGAGGCCACTGGCATCGGGAGCGTGGCACGACGAACAGGTGCTCTTGTAGACGTCGGCTCCTGCCGATACGTCTCCCCCACCTGATGATGCCGCCGCTGCGGTGGGTGCGGGCGCCGTGCTGCTGGGCGTTGTGCCTCCACATCCTGCCATCAGCGCCACCAACACCGCCCCTGCGATCAGCCTTGTGATCCTCATCTCGTCACCTTTCCGTAGTCGTATTGCATCTAGTGGTCGTGTTCCATGTCGTGATCGTGAACCCGCAAATTGCCCTCGGTGTGTGCGTTGACCAGACCGTCCCAACTGAGGACGTGCCCGTTAAGCGATGCCGCAAGGTCGAGGGCGTCCTGTTCGGTGGCGTAGGCGACGACACCCCAGCCCATAGGCGTCATGAGGTCGCCACTTGCCACGAACGAAGCCGATCCGACCGGGACGGCGTCTCCGGTGTCGTAGTCGAAGACCCACCGGCCGGTGGCCTCCAGATCGCCATGTTTGTAACCGTTCACGAGCATGTCGCCAATGTCGTCAAACACCCTGGAGGTCCCGTCGGGCAGACGCCAGGCCGCTGCCATGCGGACGTCGTCGATAATCATGCCGCACTCGTCACAGACCGAGCGGCCCTCAATGATCTCTGGAACCCCGTCAGTTGTGGCTTCTCCGCAGCCTGCCGAGAGCATGACCAGCACCGACAACCCAATCAGCCACGATGCTCCCAGACGCCTGTAGCTGACCGTCATGTCTGGTCTCCACGACGAAATGCCAGAACGGCAGCGCCCACCGCAGAAACCGTCCACGCGGCCATCACCCCGAGGGCGATGTTGGCGATTCCGTCACCGAACCGGTCGACCGCGTAGGTCCCGGCCGGACCGAGGGCGTCCAACGATCCGTCAAGCGCCACGACCGACGCCAGACGGAAGGCCTCGACCGGGTTGACCATGACCGTCGCGAAGAGGGCACTGACGGGAAGGCGGGTTGCGACAACCGTTCCCATTACCCCGAGGTCACCGAGGAAGACCACTGACAGCCAGACAAAGAGTGCCATGCCCAGGGCAGTCGAGGCGCTCCTCACGGTGCTGCTGATGAGGAGGCCGATGCCCAACATCGCCAACGACAACAGCCATGAGAGTGCCGCCAGGCTGACCAGCAAAACAGGATCGGTCGGTGCAGACCGGAGTGCACTGAACAGACCTGCTGCGCCAAAGCCTGTTGTCACGGCGGCGAACATGGACCCGGCAAGGCCTACGTAGGTGCCGAGCAGGACCTCGGTGCGTGACACCGGGTGGCAGAGCAGGAATACCAACGTCCCCGAGTCTCGTTCCCCTGCCAGGTAGCGAGCTCCGAGGGTCAGGGCCATAAGGGGCACGACCAGTTGGACGAGTGCAACCAGGGATGCCGCCGTTCGCCCAAAGCCACCGGAGCCGATGAGGTTCTGATCGGGTACCGCTGTGACGGTGATCGCTCCCGCCAGGGCAGCGAACCCAGCGCAGTAGAGCCAGAACCACCGGTCACGCGATGCCTCGCGGATCACCTTTCTTGCGATGACCGAGACCAGCCTCAACTCGAAGGTTCGAGGAACGGTGGGTGCACCAACTGCTGCGGTCATCGCCACACCTCAAAGTCCATGATCTCAAAGTCGCCCTCGCGTAGGCACCCAAGGGCGGAAACCTTGTCCTCCGGTGACACCCCCACAAGCACGCCGTGGCCGTTCTCGTGGGCGTCGTATCCGGCTGCGGTCAGGTGGGCGAGCGCCCCAGCGGTCTGTGAGGAAGGAAGGACGACGTGCAGCCAGGACTCCAGGTTGAGGCGCCCCGTGAGTTCTCCCGGCGGGCACTCGTGGACAAGACGGCCGGCATCCAGGGCAAGCACCCGGTCTACGAGCATCCCGACCTCTTCGACCCTGTGGGAGGTGATCACAAGCACCCTTTCCGGGCCGCGCAGAGAATCCAGCAGGGACACCATTCGTCGACGGGCGGTCACGTCCAGCGATGAGGTGGGTTCGTCCAGAAGCAGGACCGGAGGGTCGGGTAGGAGCGCCACCGCCATTCCGAGCCGTTGACGCATGCCTCCCGAGAGTTCAGCAACCCGCTTGCCGGACTCGGCCTCAAGCGACACAGCCTCGATCACCTCGCCTATCCGGGACCGGGCGAGCCCTCTCAGGTCGCACGACAGGGCGAGGGTCTCAGCAACGGTGAGGTCACCGTAGAAACCGAGTTCCTGGGGCACGTATCCGATCAGGCCACGTGTCGACTTGGAGTGGGTGCTGACATCCAGACCACCCACCTCGATCAGACCCTCATAGCCGACCAGGCCTAGGAGGCACCGGATCACGGTCGTCTTACCTGCGCCGTTGGGACCCCACAGGGCCACGGCCTCGCCACCCCCGACGGAGAAGCTGAGGTCGTCGACCACGACCTTTCGCCGGTAGGCCTTTGTGAGGTGCTCTACCCTGATCATGTTGTTCCTCCCAGAACGATTCGGTCCGAGAAACGGAAGCGGCCCCCGGCCATTACAACCAGTGCCGCCAGAAGCAGGCCCAGCGACGCCACGAGCACAACCAGCCCTGAGGTCGCCTCGGTGGTCATTGGTGCCGGAGGAAATGCGGGAATCCGGATGAGGGGTGAATCGTCGGTGAGGATCGGTTCAGGTCGGAGGCTTGGGAAGGTCTTGCTCGCCATGTCCACGGCCTGTGCAGCCGGTGTGCCCGAGAAGAAGGCCATCTCCGGGTAACGCTCGATCAGGTCGGTGAAGAGGTTGTCGATCTGGTATGCGATGTCGCCAATGCCGTCGCTGTCGGCGTCGAACCCGGCGAAGTCGCTCCAGTGGTTGCCGACACCCTCGTAGGACCACTCGTTGTCGAGCAGGCCGCCGGTGCTGTCGGATGCGACCTGCACGCTGTTGTCGATGAAGGCATTACCGGTGAAGACGTTTCGTGCAACCGTCGAGCCCAGCAGGACCCCGATGTTGTTGAAGGCGAAGACATTCGATTCCAGGTGGTGATAGAGGTCCACCTTGCTGGGTGAGTTGTCGGCATACAGGCCAACCCGATTCTCAACGAACCTGTTGCCGCTGGCTGTCAGCCCGTCGACGTCCTTGAGGCCAAGGCCATATCCGCTCGGTCCGCGGTTGGATCTAAACACGTTTCCGGTCATTGTCAGGTCGGTGCTGTACATGAGGAATGCGCCCACCGAGTTGTTCTCCAAGACATTTCCCTCCACGAATGCATCGTCTGAGTACATGAAGTGAAGGCCGTAACGGCCGTCCTCGACATGGTTGTTCCGCACCGTCACACGGTCAGCGAACCAAAAGACCGAGTCCCGGCCGTTTGCCACGTGGTTGCCCTCGACCACGGCATCAGTTGTCTGCCAGATTCGAATTCCGTCACCGCGCCGAGCGATGAAGAGGTCCATCCCACCGATCTCGTTGTCGCGGATCTCGGCGCCATGCGCGTGGCGCAGGAACATGCCGAACAACACGTTCTGGAACCTGTTATCGATGATCCGCAGACGCGGGCTGAGGTCGGAGGTGATGCCCGAGTTCTCCCGATCGAGGCGGTTCCCGCTGTTGGCGATTACGACACCCCGAATGGTGACATCGGGTGCCACCACGGTTACCACCGAACCCTCACCTCCGCCGTCGATGACCGGCCAGCCCTCGCCGACAAGCGTGAGGGGCTTGTCGATCGTTATCCCGCCGTCGTACGTACCCGCTGTGAGGGTCACGATGTCACCAGGGTCGGCTGCATCGATCACGTCCTGAAGGCTGACCTCACCTGGTGCGGCCACTACGGGTCCAGCCATCGTGGCGATCAGCCCAACTGCAACCACCGCTGCATACAAGAGCGACCGGGGCGCCCCGCCGCCCATCACGCCGCCGCCTTATCTGGCGCAGCAGCCAGGATGAGGGGCTTGTAGGCACGCCGGTGGGCGATCAGGCCCCTGGCCGTCAGCACCGCTGCCAGGACGGCCAGCAGGAAGCCAAATCCAGGCCAGGCCAGCGTGTCGAACTGGGCGATCCTGCCCGGCCCGAAGATGGGAGGGGTGAACTCGCCTACCGCTCCGGAAAGAGGCGCCCTCGGGTCGAGGCTGTGCCCGTAGTTCCAGAGCCAGAACTGCAGGTCGGCGAGAAAGAAGAGCGGAAACAGGACGGCGGGACCAACGAAGACGATCACCCAGCGACTGTGGATGTGCAGGCCGGCCAGGAGGAGGCCCGCCAGCACCAGGATCCCCGCAATCGCTACGCTGCGCTCCAGAACGGCACCATCCTCGAATGACGGTATTCCGATGTAGTGGTTGAGGCCCTCCAGTTCGTGGACATCGCCCTCGAGCCGGTTCACCCAGGCCGTCACCCGCAGGCCCTTGGGAAACTGCGGTGCCTTCAGCTTGAGTTCCCAGTAGGGAAGCATGATCGACACACCCAGCACTATCGCCGCTGTGGCGAACAGGGTGCGGGGCCTCTGATAGAGGCCCCGCTCTTCAGCGGCCTCCACCTGGGGGATGCGTGGACCGAGGACTCGGTCAACCAGTCGACTGATCACAATCGCTCCGTATGCATCCGGTCCCCAGGTGAAGGTTCGCTAAATGGCTCGCTATTTGGGCTCGACCAGGAAGTACCCGGCCATCTCAAGGTGAAGCGCCGAGCAGAACTCCGTGCAGTAGTAGGAGAACACTCCGCTGTTGTCGGCTTCAAACTCGATTGTCGCCGTCTCGCCTGCCTCGAGGCTGAGGTTGATGTTGTAACCCGGGATCGTGAACCCGTGGGTTGCGTCCTCAGAGGTCTCGATGTTGGTCAGGTTCCAGGTCACGTGGTCACCCTCGAAGATCTCGACACGCTCAGGCGTGAAGTGGCTCCGAACCAGGGTCATGTTGACGGTGACGTTGTCGCCGTCCCTGATGACTCCCTCCGAACCGACCATCGGTGCATCCGGGTCAACCGACATGGTGCCGGGGTCCCAACCCACCTCGGGGTAGACGGTGTACGGGTTGAGCTTGTCCGCCTTGATGATCTGGGCGTAGTGAGGCTCGCCGTTTCCGATCGGCATGTCGTAGAGCAGCTGCATATCCGGGCCGGGCTCGTCGATGTCGACAAGTTGGAAGTTCTGTGGATACAGCGGGCCCGGGTGGAAGAAGCGGTCCAGCGACCACTTGTTCAGAGCAACCAGGTACTTGCCGTCAGGTGAAACGGTGTCGCCCTCTGCGGTGGCGAGGTGGCCGATGTTGTAATGGACGTCGACCGTTCCCTCCAACTTCCAGCCGTCCTCACGGTAGGGATCACCGAGGCTCCAGCGAGCCACATCGGAGTCCAGAAAGAGGCTGGTGTAGGCATAGCCCTGATCGTCGAACTGGGTGTGGAGCGGACCGAGGCCCACCTCAACCTGCGCCTCGACAACGTCGTCAAAGGCCAAGAGTGGGATCCCGTACTGGTCCGTGTCGAATCCGCCGGCTGCAATCGCCGCCTGGATCTTCTCGAACGAGTAGACGGTGACATGCGGATCCAACTTGCCCGACACGACCATGTACTCACCACCCGGGGTGATATCGACGCCGTGGGGGCTCTTTGGCTCAGGGGCGAAGTAGAGGAGGTTCTCCTCGATGACGGTCTCCAGGGTGATCAACGGGAAGCCGTTCACCTCAACCGTCTTGCCTGCAGCAGCGGCCGCCGTGGTCGCCTCCAGGTTGATTATGTGGAGGTAGTCGTTCTCACCGGCGCTGGCACCGGCCTCAAACGGCTCAGAGTTCTCAGGATCAGCCGGATCCATACCGGTCGACATCTCGACGTTGAAGGAGTTGCAGAAGATCCAACCGTCAGAGACCAGCTTGCCGGCGTCGCAGACGTCCTGCCAGTACGGCGGGAGTTCCATGGCGAAGGAGGCGTCGTAGTCAAGTCGCCCCGCCGCCCTGTCGAACTTCCAGAAGGTGATCATCCCCCTGTAGTCGGTCTCGAAGTCCTCGAGTGGTGCGTAGTCCCATGCCAGGGGCGTGGCGTACTGACCACCCTCGATGACCCAGTCGGTGTCAGGCGTCACGAACGTTCCGCCGTGGTCGTTGATGGAGATGGGGTTCTTGATGATCTGCTTGGTTTCGAAGTCACGAAGGTCGATCGTGGCCACGCGACCGTTGGCCTTGTCGTTGATGAACAGGACCTGGCCGTCATAGTCGCCGGCAGTCTCGGAGAGCGCCGGGTGGTGGGTATCTCCCCAGGTCAGCACCTGGTCACCAGCCGCACCATCGGCGAACAGGTCGACATGGTTCTCGTCGCCATAGCCGTATCCCTGCCACGGCTCGGGCGTGAACACGCCGATCTCCTTGATGAGACGCATGGACGGCATCCCGATCACGAAGACCTGTCCGCTGTGTCCACCCGAGGCGAACATGATGTACTCGTCAAGCTGGCCGCTTGGGACGTAGGTCTTGAGCGCGGCGTTGATGTCTGCCTCGCTAAGGCCCCTCTCGGTGGCGATGGCTGTCGATGACTCAGATATTGCCGAGTCGTCGGAACTGCTGCCGCAGGCACCGGCCACCAGAGCCAGTGCTGTCAAGAGAGCAGCAGAAAAGATGTATCGGTGTACACGCCCCATGGTTGCCTCCAGATGGGATAGCACTCGTTGTTGTCTTGCCTTCATCATGCGAAGTGCGGGCGCACCCGCTCAGGGACGAAGGTCCCGTCATGGCCACTCAGAGGTATGACTTCTGGCACACGCGATTCAGACAGGGCACCTCACCTACGGGTCTGAACGGGCTCGGGGACGTGCCGGTAGCCTGAGCCGACCCAGCCCCTGTAGCTCAGCGGATAGAGCATCGGCCTCCGGAGCCGTGTGCACAGGTTCGAGTCCTGTCAGGGGCGCCACCGGCGGTTTCGGGGCTAGGGAACTTGGTCCCTTGCGCATGGTGGTCTCGTTCATCAAGGTTGACGACCGCCGTGCGGAACGAACTGGAAGGAACGAAGTGTCAACCATTGAGGTAACGGCGACGCTCACTGATCTGGCCAACAGTCGCCGATCATTGGCACGGGAGCTGGAGCGACTCGGTCCTGACAACTGCCGCGGTAAGAGCCGGACCCTTTTTGAAGCATGCCGGGCGCTTAACTCCGACGAATGCCGGCTGCCGGTCTCGTGACCGAGCTGAGGCCGGCTCCTTGCGACGTGGTCGGATCCACCGCTGAACTTCTTGCCAGGTACGACCGGCCCGGACCCCGTTACACCTCGTATCCGACGGCCGTCGACTTCCATGAGGGCTTCGGCCCGGAGGAGCATGCCGCCTGCCTGGCTGACGCCGCGACTCGACCGCACGACCCACTCTCGTTGTACGTCCACCTGCCCTTCTGTGAGAACCGGTGCTCGTTTTGTGCCTGCCACGTCGTGGCGACCCGCAACGAGGGCCTGACTGACACCTACCTCAACCGTCTCGTTGCCGAAGCCCAGACGACGGTGGAGAAGCTCGGAGATCGACGAACCCTTCAGCAATACCACTGGGGCGGTGGCACGCCGACCTTCTACTCGCCGGAGGCGCTTGCCGACCTGCACGGACGACTGCTTTCATTGTTCGAGCTCGAACAGGGCGCCGAGGTGGCGCTTGAGGTGGACCCTCGGATAACTACCGAAAAGCACCTGTCCACGCTACGAACGCTCGGGTTCAACCGCATTTCGATGGGCGTACAGGATGTTGACGAGGTTGTACAGGACCTCATAGGCCGGCACCAGACGTGGGAACAGACGGTGAACCTTCACTACGCGGCCCGTCATCTCGGCTACGAATCCATCAACGTGGATCTCGTCTACGGCCTGCCCGGCCAGGACGAGCACACGTTCGCCCGCTCACTGGAACAGGTGATCGGTCTCCGCCCAGACCGTCTCGCCGTGTATTCGTTCGCGCTAGTGCCGTGGATGCGCCCAAACCAGAAGCGAATTGACCCCGAGTTGTTGCCAGATCGTGACGTGAAGTTCAACATGCTCTCGCTCGCCATCGACGGGCTCACCGATGCCGGCTACGAGCAGATTGGCATGGACCACTTTGCCCTTCTCAGCGACGAACTCGCTGTGGCCCACCGTGAGCGAACGTTGTCGCGGAACTTCATGGGATACACAACGAAACGGGGAACCGAGATCGTCGGCATGGGTACGTCGGCGATCAGCGACATCGGAGGAAGCTACGCACAGAACCACCGTCGCATGGCCTCGTATCTTGCGGCCGTCGACGCCGGCGAACTTCCGACCGAACGGGGCATCCTGCTCAACGCCGATGACAGGCTTCGTCGCCACGTTATCACTGAACTCATGTGCAACGGCCGGCTCCTGGCCCACGAGGTGGCCGATCGTTTCGACATCCTCGTGGAGGAACGGTTCGAGGACGAGCTTGCCGAGATGAACGCCCCAGGCGGTCTGGTCGAGGCCGGGCTCGTCGTGCTCGACGGGAACGACATCGAGGCCACGCCCGTCGGACGCATGTTCATCCGCAACGTCGCCATGGTGTTCGACGCTCGATTGCGAGCCGGAGCCAGAGACGATCAGACGTTTTCCCGGACGGTTTGACGTGGCAACCCGTGCCGGCGTTGTGGTCGCTCAACTCGGAGGTCCTGAGAGTCTCGCTGAAGTCAGGCCCTTCATCCGGTCTATCTTCGCTGACCCCCACCTGGTACCGCTCCCCGGAGGATCGCTGACCCGAGCGGCTGTCAGCACCCTGGTGGCAACCATGCGGGCACCACGGGTCCGGTCACACTACGAGCTCATCGGACGGGCCTCGCCTCTCGTGGCGACAACCCAACTTCAGGCCAACATGCTCGACGTTGAACTCGCCGCTCGCGGACACGACGTGGTCGTTGCGGTGGCCCACCGCCACAGCCGACCCGACACGGGTGCGGCCGTTGACGCAATGCTCGCTGCAGGCGTCGACCGTGTCGTCATGCTGCCCCTGTTCCCACAGCGCTCCGATTGCACGACCGGATCCTCGGAGGCCGAACTACGGCGAACCCTCGACGAACGCGGTGTCGACCTGCCGCTGACGGTGATCCGCTCGTGGTGCCGGCACCCCAGCTACCTGGCTGCACAGGCGCAGCTGGTCGACGAGATGCTCGCCGAGGTGCCGGACCAAGGGCTCAACACTGCACTGCTGGTGTTCTCCGCCCATGGCCTGCCCCAGCGAATCGTCGACAGGGGCGATCCCTACCCCGATGAGGTGATGGCGACGGTCGCTGGGGTCGTCAGCCGACTTCAGCGGCCGGTTGACCACGTAATCGGGTATCAGTCGCGAACGGGGCCCATCCGCTGGGTCGGTCCTGATGTCGGTGAGGTGATCGCCACGGCGGCCACCGACGGCCGAACATGGCTCGGTATCGTCCCCATCTCCTTCGTCTCCGACCATGTGGAGACCCTCTATGAGATTGACATCGAGATGAAGGACCGTGCCGCGATGGTCGGCATCAGCGACTTCCATCGGAGCCGGTGTCTCGACACGGACCCGATCGTGGGCCCCATGCTTGCCGACATCGTCCAGGAGCAACTGTGAGCGGGCGTCCGGATGTAGTTGTCGTCGGGGCCGGCCTCGGAGGCCTGCTTGTCGCCAGCGAGGTCGCCAGGCGCGGTGGCCGTCCACTGGTCCTGGAGGCCGGACCGGTGGCGGGAGGCGTGACCGTAACCGCACGCGATTCGGGATACCTGCTTGAACCTGCAGCCGGCTCGTTCCTGCTGCCGCATGCCCATCTGACACCCATCCTGGAATCGGTTGGGGCCAGCGTCGTGCCGGCTGAGGCTGTCGCCCACCGCCGCTTCGTGTTCGACCGGGGTGAGCTGTTCGAGCTCGCCGGCCCAGCCGCACTCGCCACCCGACTCGTTTCCGGCCGCGGCAAACTCCGCCTTCTTCGTGAGCCGTGGGTGCGGAGCCCGGCGACCATCACCGAAGAGTCGCTTCGGAGCTTCCTTCAGCGCCGACTCGGCCCTGAGGCGGGCCGAATGGGTGCGACCCTCATGGCACACGGTGTGTTCGCCGGCGACCCCGACAGGTTGTCGGCGAGAGCAGCCTTTCCAGCGATTGTCGCCCTCGAAGACGCTGCCGGCAGCCTGGTCAGGGGTGCCCTCGCACGACGTCGGACACGTTCGAAGGACGCGCCGAGAGCAAGGGTCCACGTTGCACCGGGTGGCACGGCCGGGCTGGTCGCCGACCTGGCCGCTCCCCTGGGCAACGACTTCCGACCCAACTGGCCAGTCAAATCCGTCCACTACGACGGTGACAGCTGGATCGTCAGCGGCCGTGGTGAGGAGCGCACCCCCGCGGTCATCGTCGCTCTCGCTCCCGCCGAGGCTGCCCGAATCGTGCCCGGGCCATTCGCCCCACTGCTCAACGAGGCCCACGCCGCGCCGGTCGCAGTCGTGGGCCTGGGAGGACCTGAAGCCGACCTGCCCGTGCCCACCGGTTTTGGAGCGCTTACCGGCCCCGATGCCGGCCTCCGCATCCTCGGTCTCCTGTTCGAGTCGTCCTACGCAGCGGGACGAGCGCCAGTCGGCCACCGCCTACTCAAGGGCATCTACGGTGGTGATGCCGATCCGGCAGTTCTTGCACTCGCCGACGACGACCTTGTGGCACTGGCCATCGAGGAGGCTGGCCGAATCCTCGGCGAACCACTCCGGCCCTCGTGGACCCGCGTCATCAGGCATTCTCCTGGGATTCCCCAATACAACGTCGGGCACGCAGCATGGCTTGACCGGCTCAACCGGGTTGCCGTCGAGTATCCCGGACTCCACCTGGCAGGCTGGGGATACCGGGGGATGGGGGTGACATCCCTGGCCCAGCACGCCTCGGCCCTGGCAGAAAGGGTCCTTGCGGCACCGTGAGGGCGTGCCGGTGCTCGGTTAGGGTGCCGTCGATGGCCGAAGCAGTCACAAGGACCGCAGCGAAATGGACCTTCCAGTGGAAGGAACTCCACGACGAGGTCATCAACTCGGGTCTGTGCACGGGCTGTGCGGGCTGCGTCATCTCGTGTCCACACGACGTGATCGGTTACAGGCACGCACCGGGCGCCTACAAGCCGTTCCACCTCGAAGATGAGTTGGGTGCCGACAACTGCATCCACGGTGAGAAGGGCTGCACATCGTGCACCAGGGCCTGCCCCCGGTTCCGGAACTGGGAGCCCGAGGCCGACAACCACCTCTACGCCAGGGAACGCAGGCCCGACGAGGTCTCGGGCATCTACAAGGACATCCTGTTGACCCGGGCGACCGATGCGACGGTGCTGGACCACGGCCAGGACGGGGGCCTCGTCTCGGCGATCCTGATCTGGTGCCTGGAGAACGACGTGATCGACGGTGCGCTCGTGTCAGGGACCGAGGGCGAGGGCGGCTGGAAGGCCGTAC
>JACNLA010000002.1 GCA_014381745.1 Actinomycetota bacterium
CCAAGGTGGCCGAGCACCCTCCCGTTGGCTGTTACGACGATGGCAGCCGGCTGTCCGAAGACGCCGAAGGTGGCCCAGATGGGTCCCCGGTCGGCGATGTTGGGGAAGCTGCCGATGCCCCATTCCTCAACTGTGCCAAGGCCGTCTTCGCCTGGGGCGAGGCCTGCTACGCCGATGAAGTTGTAGTCGGCTTCTGCTGCGACCTCGACGACCGTCGGGGCTTCGGCTTTGCAGATCGGTCAGGTGGGTGCCCAGAACCAGAACAGGGTGTCCTGTCCGGCCAGGTCGGCACCGTTGATCGTTCCGCCGCCGACGAGGGTGGCTTCCCAGCTCAGGATCTCGGGTATGCCTGTGGCCGAGGTTGTTATGGGTGAGGTCGTGACTGGTGATGTCGTGGCCGGCGGGGTCGTGTCGGGTGTGGTCGTCTGGGTGCTGGTTCCACAGGCGGCAGCTGTGAGGGTCAGGCTCAGGAGGGCTGCCTGGAGGGTGGCGGGAAGTGGCTTTCGGTGCACGCCACGACCCTAGGCCCGTTACCGTCAACCGGGTGAGCACGCGCCTTTTGATCCTCGCGGCATTGCTGTGTGGCATGGCGCTGTTGGTGGCGTTCGCTGTTCAGGTCCTGGTGTCGCTGTGACGCGCCACGACCTGATCGTGATCGGTGGTGGGCCTGCCGGTTATGCGGCTGCCCTGTACGGCGCTTCGGCCGGGTTGGACGTGGGCCTTGTCGAGGAGCACCTGATCGGCGGCACGTGTCTGCACGTGGGCTGTATTCCGGCCAAGGAGTTGCTCGAGACGGCTTCGGTGCTGCGGGCGGTGAAGGGTGCTTCGGAGTTCGGGGTGGATGCTGGTGGTGGTGAGCCGAGCGTTGACCTGGCGGTCAGCCAGGAGCGCAAGCGGGGTGTGATCGACAACCTGTTCAAGGGCCTCGGGTCGCTGTTGTCGGGTCGTGGGGTAACTGTCTATGACGGCACGGGCCGCCTGGGCCCGGATCACACGGTCACGGTTGAGCACGGTGTCGGTGGTGAGCAGGAGGGCACGTCAACGATCCAGGCCGATCATGTGGTCCTTGCTACGGGGTCTTCGCCCAGGACCATCAGTGGGTTCGAGGTTGATGGCGACCTGGTGGTCACGAGCGACGAGTTGTTGTCGATCACCGACGTACCTGACCGGGTGGTGGTAATCGGCGGTGGCGCCATCGGTTGTGAGTTCGCCTCGATGCTGTCCGATCTGGGTTCTGAGGTCACGGTGCTCGAGGCCCTTCCCGAGATCCTGGTGGGCTGTGACGCCGATGTGGCCAAGGCTGTGAGGCGTTCGTTTCGGCGTCGTGGGATCAGCGTGCACACGGGTGTGTCGGTGGCGGGCCATGAGCCGTCCGGCGGTTCGACTGTGGTCGGCTTCGGCGATGATCAAGTTGAGGTGGATCTTGTGGTCATGGCTGTGGGGCGCAGCCCCCGTGGCGACGCTGCCGGCCTTGTCGGCACCCGGGTCGAGGTCGACGAGCGGGGCTTCATCTCTGTCGATGATCGCCTGTTGACCGGTGAGCCCGGGGTGTATGCGGTGGGCGACGTGGTTGCCACGCCGCAGCTGGCCCATGTGGCGTTCGCCGAGGGCATGTTCGTTGTGAAAGACCTGCTGGGTGAGTCGCCCCTGCCGCTGGATGCGGCGACGGTGCCGTGGTGCATCTACACGCATCCCGAGGTGGCGTTCGCCGGGCTGACCGAGGCTGCTGCCATAGAGGCGGGCCATGAGGTTGTGGTGTCGTCGCACAGGTTTGTGGGCAACGGTCGGGCCATGATCGTGGGCGACACCGATGGCCTGGTGAAGGTTGTTGCCGAGGTCGGCCCCGATGGTCGGGCTGGTCGAATCCTGGGGGTGCATATGGTGGGCCCGTGGGTTACCGAGCAACTGGGTCAGGGTTATCTGGCCGTGAACTGGGAGGCCACCGTCGACGACGTGGCTGCCCACATCCAACCCCACCCGACCCTGAGCGAGTTGTTCGGCGAGACGGTGCTCTCCCTGACCGGCCGTTCCCTGCATGGCTGAGGCGGTGACCTGATGGCCGAGGTGTTTCTTCCCCAACTTGGTGAGGCGATCACCGAGGGCACGATCACGCAGTGGTTCAAGCGGGTGGGTGACCAGGTGGCCCTTGATGAGCCTCTGTACGAGGTCTCCACCGACAAGGTGGATTCCGAGGTCCCGTCGCCGTTTGCGGGTCTGCTGCTCGAGATCGTGGCGAACGAGGGCACCCTTGTGCAGGTTGGTGGTCTGTTGGCCAGGTTTGAGGCCGACGAGGGTTCGGCGGTTCCGCCTGTTCCAGTAGCGGCGGTGCCCGCTGCGGCTGCGCCGACGCCGTCTGCCGCACCGGCACCGGAGTCAGCGCCAGCACCCGCGCCCGCACCGGCCGCATCTTCGGGTGGTTCCTCGCGCCTTCTTTCGCCGGTGGTTCGTGCCCTGTTGGCCGACAACGGCGTTGATCCGGCCCGGGTGACCGGAACCGGTCTGGGTGGTCGTATCACCCGGGCCGATGTCGAGGCCTTCCTGCGGGACAACCCGGGTAGGGCTGAGCCGTTCAACTCCATTCGCCAGAGCACAGGTCGGCACATGGTGTCGTCGAAGTCCACGTCTCCTCACGTGTTGACGGCCATGGAGGTCGACTTCGAGGGTGTCGAGGTCGTCAGGCAAGCTCACCGTGCGGCGTGGAAGGAGGCAGAGGGTTCGAGCCTCACGTACCTTCCGTTCATCGTGCGTGCGGTGGTCGAGGCGCTTGTCGACTTTCCGCGCATCAACGCCAGCGTGGGTGATGGCGAGCTGATCGTGCACGGCGACGTGAACCTGGCTGTTGCGGTGGACCTGGACTTTGAGGGCCTGTTGGCTCCTGTCGTCCGCGGGGTCGATGACATGTCGCTTGCCGAGGTGGCGCGGGCGATCGTGGACATCGCGGGTCGGGCGCGTTCCAAGAAGTTGGTTCCAGACGACCTGGTCGGTGGCACGTTCACCATTACGAACCCGGGGCAGTACGGCACGATGTTCCAGTTTCCGATCATCAACCAGCCTCAGGTGGCGATCCTCTCGACGGATGGCATCAGCCGTAAGCCGGTGGTGGTTGTAGACGACGACGGTGCCGAGTCGGTGGCGATCCATTCGGTGGGGGTGTTGGCGATGGCCTGGGACCACAGGGCCTTTGACGGCGCCTACGCAGCGGCGTTCCTGGCCGGGGTGCGCGACGTGATTCAGACCCGCGACTGGGAGTCCGAGTTCTGAGCAGCGTCGCTCCTCTTGTGGCTCGGCCGTTTCGCGTCCGTTGGCTGGGGAGGGTGCGTTATCGCGATGCGTTGGCCCTGCAGCGTGGCATCCATGAGCGTGGTGTCGACGACCATCTTCTGCTCCTTGAACACCACGCCGTCTACACCCTGGGGCTGCGGGCGACCACCGAGCACCTTCTGGCTCCTCCCGACGAGGTGGGTGCCGACCTTGAGGTGGCCGACAGGGGCGGCGACATCACATTCCACGGGCCGGGCCAGCTTGTGGGTTACCCGCTGTTGCACCTGCCGGGCAAGCGCGGTGGGGGCATGGCCGACACGGTTGCCTACGTGCGTTCGGTCGAGGACCTGCTGATCGGGGTGTGCCGGGATCTTGGTCTGGTCGACGTGGGTCGTTTGGAGCCGTATCCGGGTGTGTGGGTAGAGCCTGATGGTCCTGCGCCGCGCAAGGTTGCCGCCATCGGTGTCAAGTTGACGCGTGCCAGGACCATGCATGGTTTTGCCCTGAACGTGGACCCGGATCTTTCGTTCTTTGACCGCATGGTGCCGTGTGGAATCACCGGCCTGGGTGTCACCTCGTTGGCTGTCGAGGGTGTCGAGGCCACGATGGCCGAGGTGGTGGATCTGGTTGCCGAGAGGGCTGCGGCGCTGTGGGCTCGGGGCCCAGTTGAGCGGGCCGATGTGGCGTGGCGCAGGGATGACGTGGACCTGAGCGCCTTCAGCCGCGGTGAGGGCCCGGGGGAGCGGCCGCCGGTGGGGCGCAAGCCGGAGTGGATGCGGGTGCACCTTGATACGGGCCCGGAGTACCGCCGGCTGAAGGGCCTCATGCGCGGGCAGAAGCTGGTGACGGTCTGCGAGGAGGCCGGTTGTCCCAACATCTTCGACTGCTGGAACGACGGTACGGCCACGTTCATGATCAACGGTGAGCGTTGCACGAGGGCGTGCGGATTCTGTCTCGTCGACACCCGTCGTCCTGATGAGCTGGATCCCGGTGAGCCGGTGCGGGTGGCCGAGGCTGTGGCCGAGATGGGTCTGGCACACGCCGTGGTTACGGCGGTGGCCCGCGACGACCTTGCCGACGGTGGGGCGTCGGCGTTCGTGGCCACGATCCATGCGGTAAGGGAGGCCAACCCTGGAACCGCTGTGGAGGTGCTCATCCCGGACTGCAAGGGAGATCCCGACTCCTTGGAAGCGATCTTTGACGCCCGGCCCGATGTGTTGAACCACAACATCGAGACGGTGGCCCGCCTGCAGCGCCGGGTGCGGCCCTCTGCTTCTTATGCACGCAGCCTCTCTGTGCTGGCGCGTGCCAAGGCAGCCGGCCTTACGACCAAGTCCTCGATCATGGTGGGTATCGGCGAGACCGACGACGAGGTTGATGCATGTCTCGCCGACCTGGTTGCGGTGGGCTGTGACATCGTGACGATCGGGCAGTACCTGAGGCCCACCACGAACCACCTTCCGATCGAACGCTGGGTGGACCCAGCCGTGTTTGAGCGTTGGGTCGACGTGGGTAGGGCACTCGGCATTGCCCACGTCGAGGCCGGTCCGCTTACCCGGTCCAGCTACCACGCCCGTCAGGCGGCTGATGCCGCGGGTTCGGTGCCTGTGGTGCTGGCATCCCGGTAGCCGCTGCCCTCTAGCCTGACGCCGTGTTCGCTGACCGTCTCGACCGTGCAAGGGCCGTAATGGCCGACCAGGACGTTGACGTGATGCTCCTTTCGGTTGGTGCCGATCTGCCCTACTTCTGTGGCTACGAGGCCATGCCGTTGGAACGCCTGACGCTGCTGGTGGTTCCGCGGGATGGCGATGCCAGCTTGATCGTTCCGTTCCTGGAGGCTCCCCGCGTCGTGGAGCGCCCCGACGTGTTTGAGGTCGTGTCCTGGAGGGACGGTGATGATGCCATTGCCCTTGCGACGAACCTGATCGGTGCTGCCGGCAGGGTGGCGGTGGGGGACCAGACGTGGGCCGGGTTCCTCGTGGACCTGTCTGCCGAGTTGCCCGACACCCGGTTCGTGCGGGCGTCTGAGGTTACGGCTCCGATCCGTTCGGTCAAGGACGCCGCCGAGGTCGAGGCCCTGCGTGCCGCCGGTGCCGCCGTGGACCGCATCGCCGCCCAGATTCAGGGCGGTGAGGTCCCGTTGGTGGGTCGTACCGAGGCCGAGGTGTCGGCCCACATCGGGCGTCGCATCATCGAGGAGGGCCACCACAAGGTCAACTTCGCCATCGTTGCCTCTGGACCCAACGCCGCCAGCCCCCATCACGATGCCGGCGACCGGGTGATCAGGGAGGGCGAGGCGGTGCTCTTTGACTTCGGTGGCACCATGGCCGACGCCGAGGGTGTCGGCTACTGCTCCGATATCACCCGCTGCGTGCACATCGGTGAGCCCGCTCCGGGCTTCGCTGCGCTCTATGAGGTGCTGTATGCCTCACATGCGGCTGGTGTGGCTGCGGCCACGGTCGGCACGTCGTGTGAGGCTGTCGATGCTGCGGCCCGTGCCGTGATCGAGGGCGCCGGGTACGGCGAGTTCTTCATCCACCGCACCGGTCACGGCATCGGTGTCGAGGCCCACGAGCATCCCAACATCGTCGTTGGTAACGACCTTCCGCTGGTGGCCGGGCACGCCTTCTCGATCGAACCGGGCATCTACGTGCCGGGCGAGTGGGGTGCCCGCCTCGAGGACATTGTGGTTGCGGCAGCCGACGGCCCCGACGCCATGAACACGGCCGACCACGGCCTGGCCGTGGTTGACGGCTGAGGTCGGATAGTCCGAACATGATCTCTCTGGATCCGGCAACGGTGCTGCTGCAGTGGGCGGTTGGTGGGCTGTTCCTCTTGTGGGTTACCAGCCGGCGCCGAGAGGTGGGCATCGGCTACGGCTGGACCATGCGGATCACCTTTGGCCTCATGGCGGCCGGTTCGCTGACCGTGGGTCTGTTGTTCAACACGGTGCCGGTGAGGGAGTTGGCGACTGCCGGTGTGCTGGTCGCAACCGGGGTTGCGTTGGTCGTGTCGGTTCTTCGTCGTCGTGCGGGCGTTGCGGGCCAGAGAGTGCTCGAGGAGCAGCGGTCCTCCCGGGTGGCTGAGATGACCGGCATCGACGTGGATGTTCGTGAGAAGGCCCGTCGGTTCGACCCGGATGTTCCCGAGTTTCCACCGGTCCTGGATCTGGTGGCACCGGTGCTCGGCCTTGTGGCTCTCGTGGCAGCTGGCGTGGATGCCGGTGGCCCCCTGGGGTTGTCCCTGGCTCGCACGCTGGTCGGTGCCGTGTTCCTTGGTGCGGTCAGCGATGCCATGTTGCTGGGTCACTGGTACCTGGTGCAGCCGGGCCTGGCCCGGGGCCCCCTAGTGGAGCTGGTCTGGTGGACGGGCCTGGCGTGGCCGTTCGAGTTGGCCGTGCTGGTCTGGCCGACGGGGATGGTGTCGGTGCTGAACGGCACGATCGACGACGGCTACAACGGCCTGCTGGGCTGGTTCTGGGTGGCGTGCGTGGTTTCCACGATCGCGCTGGTTGCGCTCACCCGGGCGGCCCTGCGTGAGCGGCAGTACAGCGCGGTGATGGCTGCGACGGGGCTTTTGTATCTGGCCATTTTGACCGCCTTCGGCATGGACCTGGTTGCCAGAGCGGTTCTGGTCTGAGCCGGCGGGGTTCCGACATGGGGCCCGCCGGTAGGCTCGGCGGCCCATGGCCCAGGACCCGTCAGACACCTCCCCTGAAGCGGATGCCGCAGGGGAGCGTCGCGTCTACACCCGTGGCGGCGACGACGGTTCGACGGGTCTTCTCTACGGCGGCCGGGTCGCCAAGGACTCTGCCCAGCCGACTGCATACGGCGATGTCGACGAGGCCCAGTCGGCGATAGGGCTGGCCCGGGCCGCTGCGGGCGCTGAACCCGAGCTTGGCGACATGCTGTTGGGGCTTGAGCGCGACCTCTGGGTGGTGATGGCCGAGTTGGCCTGCAACCCGGAGAAGCTGGGCCGCCTGGATGAGGCCGATGGCCGCCCAACGATGGCCATGGTCGAGCGACTGGAGGCCCTCATCGATGAGGTGTCTGCCCGGTTTGATCCGCCTACCGAGTTTGTGGTGCCCGGCCAGAACGAGGTGGCTGCCCGGCTGGATCTGGCCCGAACCGTCTGTCGGCGTGCCGAGCGTTCATCGCTGGCGGCCGTGGTCGAGGGGTCGGCAGTTGTGCCGTACCTGAACCGCCTTTCGGACCTGCTGTGGACGCTGGCCCGCTGGCAAGATGACGGCCCGCTTGCCGCCAGGTCTGTTCCGACCGCCCCGGCCACCTGATTTCCTATCCGAGACAACCCGACGGAGAACAACCGATGCCAGCCTTCACCCCGCCAACCTTCAGCACCGCACGAACTGCTCCCTCGCGGGTGCCTGTCGTTGCCCACGGGCTTACCAAGGAGGCGCTCGGCGCCGAGTTGCCCGATGGCCTTACGGCCGATGACCTGAAGCGTCTCGGCTTCACGGCCAAGCCGGGCCAGGTTCAGCTGTTGCCTGATGGCGACAGGTTGATGGCTGCCGTGGGCCTTGGTCCCGCCGCCGATGTCTCGACCGGTGTGGTCAGAAACGCTGCAGCGGATCTGGCCCGGGCCACACGTAGGCACAGGGCGGTGGCCACGGACCTGGCCGCAGCCTCGGGAATCGACGCGGTGGCGGCTACGCAGGCAGTCGTCGAGGGTGTGTCGCTTGCGCTCTACAGGTTCGGTTACCAGTCAAAGGTCGGCTCGGGTGGCGACAGGGATTCGCTGGCAAAGGTGACGCTGGTGGGTAGCACCGCTGCGGGCGTTCGGGCCGCGGTCGAGACGGGCGTAGCAGTTGCGGGCGGTGTCACCCTGGCGCGTGACCTGGTGAACGAACCGGGTGGTTCCCTCACGGCTCCGGCCTTTGCCAACCGGGTTCGTCGGGTGGCGAGGGATGCCGGCATCACCGTCAAGGTGCTTGACGAGGCGGCCATCAAGCGGGCCGGCATGGGTGGCCTGTTGGGTGTCAGCCGGGGATCATCGAACCCACCCCGGTTCGTGGAGTTGACCTATACGCCAAAGGGTGTCACGGCTGCACGGCGCACCGGAACCATTGCGCTCGTCGGCAAGGGCATCACCTTTGATTCGGGCGGCCTGTCGATCAAGTCGGGCACCGGGATGATGGACATGAAGAAGGACATGGCTGGTGCCGCAGCGGTGGTGGGTGCCATGTCGGTCCTGCCGGCTCTGGCTCCGAAGTGCCGTGTGCGGGCCTACATGCCGATGACCGACAATATGTTGGGTGGCGACGCGACGCGGCCGGGCGATGTGCTCACGATCCGCAACGGAAAGACCATCGAGGTGCTAAACACCGATGCTGAGGGGCGCCTGGTGCTGGCCGATGCCCTGTCGGTGGCCAGCGAGGCCCGGCCCGATGCGATCGTGGACCTGGCCACGTTGACGGGTGCGTGCATGGTGGCCCTGGGTCCTCGCATTGCAGGCCTAATGGGCCACAACGACGCCTTTCTGTCCCAGGTCGAGGCTGCCTCGGAGAGGACCGGCGAGCGGGTCTGGCGTCTGCCGTTGCCGGCCGACTACCGCAAGATGCTGGACTCCACGGTTGCCGACATGAAGAACATCGGCGGCCAGTACGGGGGTGCGCTCACGGCGGGCCTGGTGCTGGCCGAGTTTGTGGCTGACGGCATTGCGTGGGCCCACATTGACATTGCGGGGCCGTCGTCGAGTGATGCCGACGAGGAGGAGCGCACCAAGGGCGCCACCGGTTTTGGTGTGCGCCTGCTGGTTGACCTGGTCGCCTCGTTCCAGAAGGTGGATTCGGAGTAGGGCTGGTCGTCTGTTCAGGGGTGGGTCGCCACGACCCGGTCCTCAGGAGGGGGTACCGGGGCCGGGCCGTTGGCGACCCTGTCGGTCAGGCGGCGCCGTCCAGGGCCGGGCGGGAGCGTGACGGTTCGCCTACCGACGTTCCTGTGGGAGCGGTTACCGGCTCCAAGGGTGATGTCTTGTTCGATGGCGGTGCATGGGGTCGGGCCTTGGTGGGCCCCCGGGCGATCTTGCGGCGGGCCTCCCATGCCCAGTCGGCCACCTCGTTGCAGAGGGTGGCGTTGAAGCGCCACTCCCGTAGTTGTCTCTCGGTGGCTGTCCGGTTCTCGCCGAGTTGAACGAGCGTGAGGGCCAGGTGGCGTGCCCTGCGGGCCTGGTCTGCGCGGTGGTCGGCCCGGGTGGCGTCGTTTTCGAGTCGGTGTGCGTCGCGCAGGGGCGCGGGTAGCCGGTCGGCCTGGGCCAGAGTGAGGGGCGGGAGGCTGCGGCGCACCTCGAGGGTGGTGAGTCCGGC
>JACNLA010000042.1 GCA_014381745.1 Actinomycetota bacterium
TCAGGCCGTGGGCGACCATTCCCATGATGGCGGCGTTGATGCCGAAGTCGGTGAGGGTGGCGATTCCGAGCATCACGAAACCCATGTGGGCCACCGATGAGAACGCTATGAGGCGCTTCATGTCTGTCTGGGCGAGGCATCCGAGGGCGCCGTAGATGATCCCGATGACGGCCAGCAGACCGATCCACGGTGCCCACTCCACAGCAGCCTCGGGGAGGAGCGGAATGGCGATGCGGATGAACCCGTAGGTGCCCAACTTGAGGAGCACCGCTGCCAGGATCACAGACCCGACGGTGGGCGCCTGGGTGTGGGCGTCGGGCAGCCAGGTGTGGAACGGGAACATCGGAACCTTGATTCCGAAGCCAAGGAACATGCCACCGAAGATCCACATCTGTGCGGTTCGGGAGACCCCGTGGGCGAGCACGTTGTCAGCCACCTCTGTGAAGGCGAATGACTCAGCGCCGGTCAGGAAGAACAGGGCCAGGAAGCTGACGAGCATCAGGGCTGATCCGAAGAGGGTGAAGAGGAAGAACTTGAGCGAGGCGTAGCGCCGGTCGTCGCCACCCCAGACGGCAATCATGAAGAACATCGGCAGCAGGACGATCTCAAAGAACACGAAGAACAGCACCATGTCCTGAGCAACGAAAGTCCCGATCATCCCGGTTTCGAGGATCAGTATCAGGATCAGGAAAGCCTTGGGGTTGCGTGGCTCCGGGAAGTGGTTCCAGCTGTAGATGATGCACAGGGGAACGATGAACATCGTCAGCAGGATCAGCGGCAGCGACATGCCGTCTATGCCGACCAGATAGCGGCTCCTGATCACATCGATCCACATCTCGTCGACCACGTACTGGAGGCGGCCGGTTGCGCCCATGTCGAACCAGGCAAGGAGGAGCACCCCGACAAACGCCACCCAGAGGGAGGTGACGAGCGCGACCACCTTGTGTTGCTTCTCGCGTGCTCCGGGAATGAGCAACATGATCGCCACACCCACGAGGGGTGAGAACGTGGCGAGGGTGATTCCCCAACCGTCGAGCAGGTTTTCCATCTCGGCGTCTCCTAGACGATGACTATGAGTATTCCGGCAAGGACGGTCGCAGCAGCGAAGAGAATCGCTGCGTAGTCCTGGACCTTGCCGGACTGGATCTTGCGGAGCTCCTCACCCGTGTCAGATGAGACACGACCTGAGGAATTCACGACGCCGTCGACCACGAGTTGGTCGACCTTGTCGTACACGAACCGGCCTGCCGACACTGCTGTCTCACCAGCCAGGTCGACGGTTCGGTCGATGACATTCTGATTGACCCGGTAGGCGGCTGCCGCAACGGGTCCCTTGGTTCCACCGGCGATAATCCCGGTGTAGAGGTGGTCCAGGTAGTACTTGTTCGTCAGCAGGGTGTGGCCCTTCCTGGCAAGTGCGAACCGGGAGGTGAGGCCGTCGGGAAGCTCCGTAAGGCTCCGGCCGGCGGCCACAGATGCTGCCGCGACCCTGCCGAAGTAGTAGCGGCCTGCAACGGCCACCCCTGCGAGAACCACGAGCGTCGACGCGATCGCAAGGGACCAGCTGGGCGTGGCGTGGGTGATCGTGGGGAAGTACCCGGCCACGGGCTCCACGTAGTGCCCGAAGCGCTCCTGAAACGACTCGGGTGCGAGCTGGAAACCGGACGGAAGGTTCAAGAACCCGGCAACCATGGCGAGGCCGGCCAGGATCCAGAGTGGAACGATGATTCGGGGGCCCGACTCGTGGGGTTCGCCGTGACCGCGGTACTCCCCGTGGAAGGTCAGGTAGACGCAGCGGGTCATGTAGGCCGCTGTCAGCGCCGCCGTCACCATTCCCATCACCAGCATGAGCGTGTAGGCGCCGTTGCCTCCGGTGCCGCCGAGGAACCCCCAGCCACCTGTCCCCGCCAGGATTTCGTCCTTGGACCAGAAGCCGGCGAAAGGCGGTAGGCCCGCCAGGGCGATGCTGGCGATCACGAACGTCTTGTAGGTGTGCGGCATGACCTTGCGGAGGCCGCCCATGTCGGACTTCATGTCGAAGCTGTGAACGGCGTGAGCCGCTGAACCGGAGCCGAGGAAGAGGCAGGCCTTGAAGAAGGCGTGGGTGAACAGGTGGAACATGGCAGCGGTCCATGCGCCCACGCCGAGGGCCATGACCATGTAGCCGAGTTGCGAGATGGTCGAGTAGGCGAGCACCTTCTTGATGTCGCGCTGCACGAAGGCCAGGGATGCACCGACCAGGGTGGTGAGGCCCCCCACCACCGCCATCAGGTTGATGGAGCTTCCGCCGATGGTGAGGCCCGAGAAGAACACGCCGTAGAGGCGGGCGATCATGAACACGCCGGCCACGACCATGGTGGCGGCGTGGATGAGTGCCGACACCGGGGTGGGTCCGGCCATGGCGTCAGGAAGCCAGGTGTGAAGGAAGAACTGACCCGACTTGGACATGACCGCGGCCATGAGGCAGCAGGCCGCCACGAGAAGAGCCGTTTGAGGCAGCATCCCAGCTGCCGCCAGGGCGTTGGTCTCGGCGATGGAGAACGACCCGAAGCGGTCAGGCAGGGCCGATCCAACGATGAAGAAAAGGATGCTCACGCCGACGATCAGCCCCATGTCCCCGACGCGGTTGGTCAGGAAGGCCTTGAGGGCCGCGTCGCTGTTGGGTTTCTCCTCCCACCAGTGGCCGATTAGGGCGAAGGAGCAGACGCCGACCAACTCCCACGAGGTCAGCAACTGCAGGGTGTTCTCTGAGAGGACCAGCATCAGCATCGAGGCGCTGAAGAGGGACAGGAACGCGAAGTAGTGCGTGTAGCGCCGGTCGCCGTGCACGTACTCGGTCGAGTAGATGTGCACAAGCAGCGAAATCAGGGTGACGACCACGAGCATCATCACGGCCGGCCCATCGACCAGCGTTCCGACCGAGAACTCCACGCCACCGGCCTGGAACCAGGTGACCGTGCTGCTCACTGCCAGGGAGGCCTCACCGTGGCCACCGCCGTGGCCAGCCTCGGCGTGGTCGCCGGACTCGCCGTGGTCGATGGCGACCACCGAGGCGTGGACCTCGTCGCCGTGGTAGTTGTCGCGGTGGTCGACCCAGGCTGCGGCAGTCAGGATCGACAGCACGAAGGCGATCAGGAGGACGGCTATACCAAGCTCGGAGCCGCCGCGGGGCATGCGCTTCCCGAAGAACAGGATGGTCACGAACGAGAGCGCAGGCAGGAACGGAATCAGCCAGGCGTTGCGCAGGAACCAGCTGCCGCCCTCGGTGATACCGAGCGGCAGGTCGACGGTGGCCACGGCCAGGGTGAGGAGGTCGATCATCGGCGGCTCAACCCCTCATCAGGTCGATCTGGGTCAGATCGATGCTCTTGCGGTTCCGGTACAACAACAGGATCATGGCCAGACCCACACCGACCTCGGCTGCGGCCACGGCGATAACGAACAGGGCGAAGACCTCGCCGGCCAGCTGGTTTCCGAAGGCGGCGAACGCCACCAGGTTGATGTTGACGGCGTTCAGGATCAACTCGATCGACATCAGCACGAGCACACCGTTACGGCGCGCCAGCACCCCGTAGACGCCAATGGCGAACAGCGCCGCTGACAACAGGAGGAACTGGTTCAGGTACATGCTCAGTCCCCCCTCGCCACGACGATCGCACCGATAAGGGCCGCCAGCAGCAGTACCGAGATTGCCTCGAAGGGGACGATGTAGCGGCTGAAGATGAGGTCGGCGACGTCAGCCGTGAGGCTGGGCTCGGCCCGGCTCAACTCGGCGTCACGGAAGGTGTCAAGCAGGGCTGCCGCCATGACCGCCAGCACAAGGGCGCCGACCATTGCCGCTATTCCACGACGCTCACCTCCGACACCGTCGTCGGCGCCGAAGGACCCCTTGGTGAGCATGATCCCGAACAGGAACAACACGACGATGGCGCCTATGTAGACGAGCACTTGGGTGACGCCAACGAACTCGGCGCCCAGCAGGATGAAGATGCCAGCCGCACCGGCAAGGACGATCACCAGGTAGAGGGCTGCATGCACCACGTTGCCGGTTGTGACCATGCGCACGGCGCTCACGAGCATCGTGATCGCCATGATCGCGAAGGCGATGTTCTGGGCGACCAGAAACTCACCCCCTGTGAGGGGGTCGAATCCGGTGACAGCGGCGAAGATGGCAGGGGTGCTCACTCGGGCACCTTCGCCTTCTTGGCCTCGCTGCCCGACTCATAATCCTGGAAGTCCGGAACGGTCTCCATCCAGCGGCCCAGCAGGGACTTGTCATGCAGGAGATCGGCGATCCTGGGCTCTGAGTACTCGTACTCGGGTGTCCAGAAAAGGGCTTCGAACGGGCAGACCTCGACGCAGATACCGCAGTACATGCACAGGGCGAAGTCGATGTCGAAGCGGTCCAGGGCGTTCTTCTTGCGAGGCTTGCCTCCCGGGCGTCGGGGAGGTGCCTTGTACTTGTGCCCCTCGATGTAGATGCACCAGTCGGGGCACTCGCGGGCACACAGCATGCAGGCGGTGCAGTTCTCCTCGTGGAGGGCGATGACACCCCGGGCACGCGGCACCGGCGCCTCCTTGACCCTCGGGTACTGGACCGTGTGGGATCCCTTCACGAGGGTGCGCACCATCGTCTTGAAGGTGACCCCCAGGCCGACGAGCATCCCGGGCAGCTTCGGCATGGCTGGCATCAGAACACCACCTTCAACACACCGGTGACCACGATGTTGACGAGCGAAAGGGGGATGAGGAACTTCCATGCCAGTTGCTGGAGTTGATCCTCGCGAAAGCGTGGGTAGGTGAAGCGGAACCAGAAGATGAGAAAGGCCACGAGGACCATCTTGCCGATCAGCACGAGGGGTCCGATGACGTTGAACAGGTTGTCCGTCGGGTCGAGACCGGGCACGTACCAGCCGCCGAGGAACATCGTGGCCGCCAGCGCCGAGAAGATGCCGGCAGTGGCGAACTCGCCGATGAAGAACATGAGGAACCGCAGGCCGCTGTACTCGGTGAGGTAGCCGGTGACCAGCTCGGACTCGGCTACGGGCATGTCGAACGGCGGCTGGGTGAGCTCGGCCTGGACGGCAACGAGGAAGATGGCGAAACCCACGAACTGGGTGATGATGAACGGGTTTCCGATGGCACCCCATCCGAAGATTTCGCCGGTGGCCTGTGCCATGACGATTTCCTGGACGTTGAGCGTGCCTGCCTGGATGACGACACCCATCACAGCGAGCACCAGGGGGAGTTCGTAGGCGACCAACTGGCCGGCAGCCCTGAGGCCGCCGATCAGCGAGTACTTGCTCGCCGACGCCCAGCCGGCCATGAGGATGCCGATAACCGAGATGGACGAAACGGCAAGGGCAAGGAAGATCCCCGTGTCGACATCTATGAACCAGAGGTCCGGGCCGGCCGGAATCACCAGGACCAGCAGGAACGTAGAGATCAGAACCACGAACGGCGCCAGCTTGAAGACGATCCGGTCGGCAGCAGCCGGGATGAGGTCCTCTTTTTGGAGGAACTTGCCCACCTCGGCCAGCAGTTGCAGCGAGCCGTAGGGTCCTGCCTCCATGGGGCCCAGCCGGCTCTGCATGAAGCTCATCATCTTGAAGAGGAACAGGTAGACGAGCGTCCCGGCGGGCAACAGAACGGCAACCAGGCCGATCAGCGCCCGCAGGCCCGTCTGCTGCCAGTAGGCAAGCTCGATGGCGAGGATCGTGTTGCTCACCGGTCGATGTCCCCGAGGATGAAGTAGAGGCTGGCCAGGATCGAAACCACGTCGGGGACGTACGTGCCCTCCAGTACCCACGGCGTGATCGAGATGTTGTTGAACGAGGCCGAGCGGATCTTGACCCGGAACGGAACCAGGTCTCCCTTGGAGACCACGTAGTAGCCCATCACCCCGAGGGGGTTCTCGGTCTCCACGTAGGCCTCACCGGCCGGGACCTTGATGATTCTGGGAACCTTGGCCATGACCGGACCCGACGGGATCCCGCCCAGCAACTGCTCGATGATGCCGCAGGCCTCACGCACCTCCTGGAGCCGCACCCAGTACCGGGCGAACGAGTCACCGTCCGGGTGGGTCCAGACCTTCCAGTCGACCTGGTCGTGTACGAGCCCCACGCCACCGTCCCGGCGCAGGTCCCAGTCGACACCGCTTGCCCGGATGTTGGCGCCTGACAGCCCGTAGGCAAGGCCCACCTCGGCCGGTATGACGCCGATACCTCGGGTACGTGCCTGGAAGATCTCGTTGCCGGTTACCAGGTCCTCCATCTCGTCACAGAAGGTCCGGATGCGATCAAGGACACCGGTCGTCTCCTCGATCCAGCCCTTGGGCAGGTCGTCCTTGAGCCCACCTATGCGATCAAAGTTTGGGTGGAAGCGTCCACCGGTGACCGCCTCGATCTGGTTAAGCACGAACTCGCGGTCACGGAATGCGAAGAACACCGGGGTAACGGCACCCAACTGCACGCCCATGTCGCCGAGGAACAGGATCACGTTGGCGATCCGTGACAACTCGAAGAGGATCGTGCGAATCCACTGGGCCCTCGGCGGTGCCTCGACCTCCATGAGCTGCTCGGCGGCAAGAATGAAGGGCACCTCGTTGGCGAAGCTCCCCAACCAGTCGATGCGGTTGACCAGCGTCGTGACCTGCGGGTAGGTGCGGACCTCGGCCAGCTTCTCGTAGCCGCGGTGCATGTAGCCCATCATGGGGTCGGCCCGGAGGACCCTCTCACCATCGAGCTTCACGATCACGCGGAGCGTTCCGTGTGTGGCGGGGTGCTGTGGACCCAGGTTGAGGGTCATGCCCTCGCTCTCGAACTCAACGTTCACACGTGCATCGCTGGCCTGCGCGGCTATGTAGGCGAGCTGGTTCCTGTTGGCGACGTCGTTCATGACCCGTCCCCGTCGTCGTCAGGCTCGTCGCCGTCGCCGGGCATCAACTCAACGTCGACGATGCCGGGCCACGGCTTCACCCGGCGTGCCAGCAACGGGTAGTCCTTGCGCAGCGGGTTCCCCTCGAACTGCGAAGGCAGGTACAGGTTGACCAGGTTGGGGTGTCCCACGATGGTGATCCCGAACATCTCCCAGGCTTCACGTTCGTGCCAGTCGGCACCGGGATACGAAGGAATCCAGGAATCGATCCTGGGATCGTCTGAGTCAAGGTCGGCTTTCAGGGTCACGCCGATGTGGCCCACCGGGTCATGGACTCGTGCGAGCATCTGGAAGCGGGTAGAGCCACCGGTGACACCCCATGCCATGGGCTCGGGATCCACCTCGGGGTCTTCGCCGCTCAGGTCGACCTGGGCGTCCATGTCGCGGCCGAAGGGAGAAGGCATCCAGTCGATCGCCGAAAGGAAGTTGAAGTAGGCCATCCCGCAGCGGTCACGCAACACGGTCGCTGCTTCAAGCCATGAATCAGCGGTGACCCTCACCCAGACGTCGGTGCCGGCCAGAACCTCGCTGGCCACGAGGCCTTCGCCAAGCTGCTCAGCGAGGGTCGCTACGATGGCGTCACGCGCTGCGTCAGACGCCGGCTCAGAACCTTCGGAAACCTCCTCGAGGCCGGTGTCAGGAGACGACAATTGGGTCCCTCGTCCAGCGGTCGGTCATGTCCTCGGAGGCAATCCGCTCCTGCAACAAGACGATGCCCTCCAGCAGGGCCTCAGGCCTCGGTGGGCAGCCGGGAACGTAGACATCCACGGGGATGATCTGGTCAACACCCTTGGTCACCGAGTAACTGTCCCAGTAGGGACCACCGCAGTTGGCACACGAACCCATCGAGATGACGTACTTGGGTTCAGGCATCTGCTCGTAGAGGCGGCGGACCACCGGTGCCATCTTGTCGGTCACCGTGCCTGAGATGACGACCATGTCTGCCTGTCTGGGGCTGGCAGGGAACGGGATCACACCCAACCGCATGACGTCGTAACGGGGTGACGCGAACGCTGCACCCATCTCGATTGCACAACAGGCGAGACCCCACTGGTATACCCAAAGTGAGTACTTGCGGCTGATGTTGAGAAGCGCCGTAAGTGGCTTCGGCATCTTGCCGTTCTCTACGAGTCCCATCAGATTTCCGCCCCTGCCGCTCCGGTCAGATCCACCGCAGGAGCCCCTTCCGCCAGGCGTAGAACAGGCCTAGTGCCAGAATGAAGATGAAGATCGCCATCTCGACCAGCCCGAACACGTCATAGACCTCGAGCCTCGTGGCCCACGGAAAGATGAACACGGCCTCAACGTCGAACAGCACGAACATGAGAGCAAACACGTAGTACCTGATGTTGGACTGACTCCACATGTCGCCCTGGGGGTCGACACCGGACTCGTACACGACCGCCTTCTGGGAGGTCTGGCGGGAGGGCCGAACGAGGCTTCCGAGACCCAGGAATGCACCCACCAGGAGAACGGCAACCCCGCCGAAGACGACGAGCGTCAACCAGTTGCGGAGGTAGTCGGACACGGGGGGAGAACCTACCTATCCATGGGGGTCGTAGCCAACGTCATCGAAGGCCCGATAGGTGGCTGATGACCCCGGAGAAGGTAGTTCGTTCGCACGAATCAGCCCGCCACCAGTACGGGTACGGCATCGCGGGCAAGATCCAGGAGCGGTCCGGGAACGAGGCCCACCACCAGCACGATCACAGCCGAGGCGACGGCCACCACAAGTGCACCCAACGGTACCGCTCCGGAGGTCTCGGTCCCGGACGGTACCTCCTCCAGGTACATGGCCACGAGCAACCTCAGGTAGACGAACGCAGCTACCGCTGCTGCCAGCATCGCCACCCCTGCCAGCCAGTAGGCACCACCGTCGACCGCTGCGGCCAGGACACCCAACTTCACGACGAATCCGCCCGTGAACGGGATGCCGGCCTGGCCCAGGAGCAGCACGGTGAAGACACCTGCCAATGCCGGATGGCGCCGACCCATGCCACGGTACGCATCAAGCCCGTGGCTGGCATCGCCTGTTCCGCTGACCACGGTCACCACCGCGAAGCTCCCGACCGTGAGGAATGCGTAGACCGCCAGGTAGGCCAACACCGACGAGTTGCCCCTGTCTGTGGCGGCTTGGAGGCCGACCAGGATGAAGCCCGCATGGACGATCGACGAGTAGGCCAGCATCCGCTTCACGTCGGTCTGCACAACAGCCACCACCGCTCCGGCCAGCACCGTGGCGGCTGCGATGACCTGGAATGCGGGGCGCCAGTCAGAGACGTAGGTTCCGAGCGTGAGAACGAACACCCGCATGAGTGCGGCGAACCCGGCTGCCTTGACACCGGCGGCCATCCACGCCACCACCGGTGTCGGCGCTCCCTGGTAGACGTCGGGGGTCCACGCATGGAACGGGACCACCGCCACCTTGAACCCGAGGCCCACCAGCAGGAGACCCAGCCCGGCCAGAAGCATCGCATCGTCGACAAGGACGTTCTGGGCCAGGAATGCGCTGATCCGCACCATGTTTGTTGAGCCGGTGGCCCCGTAGACGAGGGCAATCCCATAGAGGAGGAACGCAGAGGAGAACGCTCCAAGCAGGAAGTACTTGAGGGCCGCCTCCTGGGACTCGATCCTCCTGAGGTGAAGTGCCGCCAGAACGTAGACGGCTATCGAAAGGATCTCGAGGCCCAGGAACAACACGATCAGGTCGTTGGCCGAGGCCATTACCACCCCACCGGCCGCCGACATCAGCAACAGCACGTAGAGCTCCACGCCTGGTAGGTCCTCGCGGGGCAGGTAGTCCCGAGAAATCAGGGCCGCAGCGATCACGGCCACCGCCAGGATCCCCGTGACGAAAATGGATGAGCGATCGACACCAACGGTGCCGGCCAGGAACGAGTCGGCACCGTCTCTGCCGACCCTCGACCACATGGGCACCAGGTAGAGCAACACACCGAGACCCGCCACTGCAGTCCATGCGGGTGCCAACACAGCTGGCAGGCGACGAACCAGGGACGCCACCGTCAGGAGCAGGAACCCGGCCACAGCGAAGGTGATGAGGGGCACCAGGGCCCACCAGGCGACGTAGGGCGTGGTCAGGGCTGCGATCATCCGTGTTCACCGTGGCTGTCATCGAGAGGGCCGATCTCGGAACCCATCTGCGAGACGGGCTCGCTGAAGCCGTCTACGTGGAACTCCACGTGTCGTACCAGCGAATCCACCGCCGGTTCCATCCGCTCGATCACGGGCTTCGGGTAGACCCCCATGAACACGATCAGGGCCAGCAGCGGCGCCAGGACCAGAGCCTCTCGCAGGCCCAGGTCGGGCATGTCGGCGTTGTCGCCCTCGGCCGGGCCGTGGAACACACGCTGGTACGCCCACAACAGGTACAGGGCGGCCAGGATCACGCCGCCGGCGGCGGCAACCGCCCACCAGCGATGGGCGTTGAATGCACCCAACAGCACGAGGAACTCGCCGACGAAGCCGTTCAGACCCGGCAGACCGATCGAGGACAACATGACCACCATGAAGACGCCCGCCAAAACCGGAGCCGACTTCTGGAGGCCGCCCAGATCACCGATCATGCGGGTTCCACGTCGTTCATAGATCATGCCGACCAGCAGGAACAGGGCACCGGTGGAGACACCGTGGTTGACCATCTGAAGCAATCCGCCCTCGATTCCCTCGGTGTTGAGGGCGAAGGTTCCCAAGATGATGAACCCCAGGTGGGCGACCGACGAGTAGGCGACGAGACGCTTCAGGTCGGCCTGCATTGTCGCCACGATGGCCCCGTAGACGATGCCGACCACCCCGAGTGTGAGAAACACGGGGGCGAAGTAGTGGGAGGCCTCCGGGAACAGGTAGAGCCCGAACCGCAGGAAGCCGTAGGTTCCCAACTTGAGTAAGACACCGGCCAGAATCACCGAACCGGCCGTGGGAGCCTCGGTATGGGCGTCGGGCAGCCAGGTGTGCAACGGGAAGATCGGGACCTTCACGGCAAAGGCCAGTGCGAAGGCGGCAAAGATCCACCGTGCCGCACCTGTGGAGAGGCTCTGGGCCTCGGCTATCGCCACGAGGTCAAAGGAGATGTCGGCTCCAGTGGCGTCTGCATGGAGGAACGCCAGCGCCAGAATCCCGACCAGCATCAGGGCCGACCCTGCCATCGTGTAGAGGAAGAACTTGGTGGCTGCCCTGGCGCTGTTCCCGTGGCCCCAGCGGCCGATGAGGAAATACATCGGGACGAGGACCACCTCGAAGCAGAGGAAGAACACGATCAGGTCCAGCGCCCCGAACACACCCATAACCCCGGCCTCCAACAGGAGCATCCAGGCGTAGTAGGGGCGTGCGTCGTGCCCGGGGTCGATGGCAAGCAGGGCCACCGGGAACAACAGCCCTGTGAGGATCACGAGGAACAGGGAGATCCCGTCTATGCCGAACAGAAGGGAAACACCCAGGTCCCCCATCCATGGAGTCTCCGACAGGAACTGGAATCCGGGATCACCCACCTTGAACGCGCTCAGCAGCCAGAACGACATTGCGCCGGTCACAACTGCTGTCGACACTGCAACCAGCTTCAACAGCTCGGGGCGGCGGCGTGGGAGCACCATGACCAACAGGGCACCGAGGACAGGGGTCACCACAAGTGCCGGCAGAACCGGGAACGAACTGGTTCCGGCTGAAGCGAGCAGTACGGCGGTCACAGCGTCGACCTCACGAGGAACCAGGTAATAAGGGCCACCGCGCCGACACCGATGCCGGATGCGTAGGTACGGACCATTCCGCTGTGGAACAGGCGACCAAGGCCGGCCAGCCTGCGAACCACATCGGCGACGCCGAAGACGGCACCGTCGACCACACGTTCATCGAACCGGTTGGTGGCATCGAATCCCTGCCTGCCGGGACCGCCCATGAAGCGGGCCACCGAGCGGTCAATCCTCCATGCATCGGCGAAGATCGCCTGCTCGAAGAGACCACGGTCGACCCGGGCCTTCACGTAGACGGCCACCGCCACCCCGATACCCACAACCCCACCGACGACTGCAATGGCGGCCAGCAGGAACTGTGTGCCGCCACCTATACCGAGGTGAACCTCATTCGAATAGAGGGACGGCTCCAGCCAGTGCTCCAGCCACTTCGTGGATGAGGAGAAGGGAAGTTGCACGAAACCCGCCACCATGGCGAGGCCGGCGAGCACCACCAGCGGAGCCGTCATGGTCCGGGGAGACTCGTGGGGGGTGTGATCGGCCCGCAAGGCCGCTGCTCCACCGTCTTCCTCGCCGGGTCGCTCGTCTGCGTAGCGGCTCTCACCGGAAAAGGTCATGGCCATCAGGCGGGTCATGTAGAAGGCGGTGAGGACTGCCGTCAGGAGGCCCACGAACCAGAGTGCAGGGCTCTTGTTCCATGCGAACGCCAGGATCTCGTCTTTTGACCAGAAGCCCGAGAACGGAGGCACCCCGGCGATGGCCAGCCAGCCCACCACGAAGGTTCCTGCGGTGACCGGCATGAACCGGCGCAGGCCCCCGTAGTGCCGCATGTCCTGGTCGCCGTCCATGCCGTGGATTACTGAACCGGAGCCCAGGAACAGCAGTGCCTTGAAGAATGCGTGGGTGACCATGTGGAACACCGCCGCCACGTAGGCACCGCTGCCCACAGCCAGGAACATGTAGCCCAGCTGGCTGATGGTCGAGTAGGCCAGAACCTTCTTTATGTCGGTCTGGGCCATGGCGATCGTCGCCGCGAACAGCGCTGTTCCAACACCCAGCCAGGCGATCAGGTCCGGTACCCAGCCGGCCGCGTCCGCTATCACCGGGTTCACCCGGGTCAGCAGGTAGACGCCGGACGTGACCATCGTGGCTGCATGGATCAGGGCCGACACGGGGGTGGGACCCGCCATGGCGTCGGGAAGCCAGAGGTAGAGGGGGAACTGGGCCGACTTGCCGACCGCTCCAACCAGAAGCATCACCGCTATGAGGGTTGCGGTCGTCTGCGCGACCGTGCCGGCTTCGCTGGCATCCAGAACGTCGACGTAGTTGAGCGAGCCGAACGTAAAGAAGGTGGCGAACATGGCGACCATGAAGCCCCAGTCGCCGATTCGGTTCGTGACGAACGCCTTCTTGCCTGCTGTGGCGTTGGCGGGCTCGGTGAACCAGAACGAGATCAGCATGTAGGAGCAGGCACCCACGCCCTCCCACCCGAGGAAGGTCAGGAGCAGGTTGTCGCCGAGCACCAGCATCAACATGGCGAAGGTGAACAGGTTCAGGTACGCGAAGAACCTGGGGAACCCGGCATCTCCGTGCATGTACCCGACCGAATAGAGGTGGATCAGCGCACCCACGCCGGTGATGAACAAACACATCGTGAGCGAGAGCGGGTCCACGAGAAACCCGACGTCGACCGAGAGGTCGCCTGCCGGAATCCACTCGAACAGGGTGACTACTGCCCGCCTGTCATGTGCCGAGCGGCCGGCCATGTCCAAGAACACCGCAACGGTGGCGATGAACGACCCGGCCATGACCCCGGTGGCGAGCCAACCAGCGAACGGTTCACCTATTCGGCGCCCGCAGAAGATGAGCACGATGAAGCCACCCAACGGGAGTGCCGGCACGAGCCAGATGAGATCGACCATGCCCTATCCCCCCAGCACCGAGAGGTCGTCGACCGTCGCCCCGGAGCGACGCCGCATGATCGCAACGATCACGGCCAGACCGACCACGACCTCGGCTGCCGCCACGACCAGCACGAAGAACACCGAGAGCTGACCACCCAGGTCGCCGAGTTCTGCGCCGAGGCTCACGAACGTGAGGTTCACCGCGTTGAGCATCAACTCGACGCACATGAACATGACCAGGGGGTTGCGTCGGACCAGCAGGCCGACCGACCCCATGGAGAACAGTGCCGCTCCCAGCGCCAGATACCAGCCCGTCGTAACGACCATCAGGAGTCATCCCCAGTCGCCTCATCCGGATCATCATCAACCTCAGCTATTGCCACAACAGGTAGTGGCTGCATGGGGCCGCTGAGGCGTCGGGCCAGCGCAACCGCGCCAACCACCGCGACGGTCAGGAGGATTGCGGTCAACTCCACGGCAAAGACCATGTCCGTGAACAGAGCCTCACCAAGACGACGCGTGTTGTCGCCGGCATCGCCGATCGGGGTTCCAGCGGGTGCACCGGTCAGACCGTCTACGGCCACGAGCAGTACCGTCGCCAGGAGCCCGGCCAGGGACATTCCCACCACCGCAGCCAGCGGACGCTGGCCGGCTATCGGCTCGATTCCGAGGTCGTCGGCCCGGTCGACACCGAGCAGCATGATCACGAACAGGAAGAGGATCACGATCGCACCGGCGTAGACCATCACCTGTACAGCAGCCAGGAAGGTGGCGTCCAGCAGCACAAAGAGCACAGCCACACCGAACAGGGTCTGCACAAGGAACAGCGCAGCGTGAACAGGGTTGCGTGCGAGCAACACACCAAGAGCACCGGACAAGACGACCACGGCACTCACGATGAAGACGGCGACCTCCATCAGGCACCTCCTTCGGGCCGGTCGTCGGCTGACTGACCGGCCTCAGGGCTGCGCACGCCATATCCGAGTTCGCCCGACCAGGCCACCTGACCGACGTGTGAGGCATCACCGCTGGGGGAGGTGGCACGCATCCAACCTGAGGTGGCCAGGTCTTCGCCCTCGCGCCAGTCCTCCCACGGGAGGTGCTGCGGTCTGCCCGTCTCGGCGTCCACGAGCAGCTCGTCCCTGCCGTAGATCGCATCCGAGCGGCTGGTGAAGGAGAACTCGAACAGCTTCGTCTCTGTGATGGCCTGGGTCGGACAGGCTTCGACACACAGATCACAGTGGATGCACCGCAGGTAGTTGATCTCATAGACGAAGCCGTAACGCTCACCGGGGGAGACGGGATCGTCCGGAGGGTTGTCGGCACCCCTCACGTATATGCAGTTGGCTGGACAGACCCCGGCACACAGCTCACAGCCGATGCACTTCTCCATGCCGTCCTCGTAGCGGTTCAGCACATGTCGACCGTGGAGACGCTCGGGCTTGTCACGTTTGCGGTCGGGATACGGGACCGTCACGCGCTTTTCGAACAGCTTGGCGAAGGTGACCGCGAAACCCCTCAGGTATCCCATCAGGCCTCCCCAAGTCCTGATGCGGAACCAGCGGTCTCGTCGGCACCGCGATCGGCTTCTTCAAGCCTCTCGGCCTGTGCCTTGCGCACGGCACCGGACAAGAGAGAGGCGCCTCCCCAGAGAACCAGCACCCCGACAATGACAACCGGAATCGTGGGCCATCCCAGATCAGCAGCGACGTCGAGGGTGGCGATCAGAAGGAACCAGCCGAGAGCCGCCGGGATGAGGACCTTCCAGCCAAGATCCATGAGCTGGTCGTACCGGAACCGAGGCAGGGTGGCCCGGAGCCACACGAAGGTGAACAGGAACGCCATCACCTTCAGGAAGAACCAGAACAGCGGCCATACCCAGGCAACGCGCTGGGTAACTATCGGTCCGGCCGGACCACCCAGGAAGAGCGTCACAGCGATGGCCGACATGGTGATCATGTTCATGAACTCGGAGAGAAAGAACAGCGCGAACCGGATCGAGCTGTACTCGGTGTGGAACCCACCGACCAGTTCCTGTTCGGCCTCGACCAGATCGAAGGGTGGACGGTTCAGCTCTGCGGTACCGGCAATAAGGAATATTCCGAACGGCACGATTCCGGTGGCGAGCACATTCCATGTCGTTGCCGACTGGCCGACCACGATGTCGTGGGTTGAGAGCGAGCCCGAGCTGAGAAAGACCGTGGCTATGGCGAGACCCAGCGCAGCCTCGTAGCTGATCATCTGCGCTGAGGCCCGAACAGAACCCAGCAACGGGTACTTGGAGCCCGATGACCAGCCGGCCAGCATCACCCCGTAAACAGCAACTGCGGACAGGGCCAGGAAGAAAAGGACGCCGACGGGCGGGTCGGCCACCTGGAGGAAGGTAGACCGACCGAACATCGAGACGGTTCCGTCTCCTCCGTCGGAGAAGTCCCCCCCGACAGGGACGATGGCGAAGGCCACGAAGGCGGGGATGATCGAGAGGTACGGAGCCAACCTGAACACGACACGGTCGGCTCGCGTTGGCAGAAGGTCCTCTTTGAAGAACAGCTTGATCCCATCCGCCAGGGTCTGGAGAATTCCCCAAGGGCCTGCCAGCGCCGGGCCGATCCGGTTCTGCATGTCGCTGATGAGCTTGCGCTCGAACCAGATGACGAGCATCACCGCCACCAGCAGCAGGGCGAAGGCCACGCCAGCCTTCAACAAGACGATAAGGACAACGGTCAGGTCGATCCCGTCAACGAGGAGCGGATCAGCGGCCAGGATCATCGGGCCTTCACCAGCCTCACGTCGATCACCGGCATTGAGGCATCGATCAACCTTCCGGCATCCAGCCCATCCTGGTTGAACAGGACGTGCGCCGTACCGGCCATGACCTGTGTTGAGGCGACCACCTCGGCGATGTGTTCTCCGCGCGGTCCGCTGATCTCCACGGTGGAGCCGTCCTCCAGGCCCAACCGATCCAGATCGGAGGGCTCCACCCTGATGCCGGCACCGGGCGCGAGACCCGCAAGAGCATTGCTGTGGGCGTTCAGCACGCCGTTGTCGAACATGGACCTGGTTACGACGAGCCTCAGCGTCGATTCCGTGGCATCAGGTACCTCGGTCACCGGGGGCATGGCGAGCGGCATCTGTCCCTTCGCAAGCAGACCCTCAGTTCCAGAGGCCCGAATGAGGTTGAGGCTGAGGTCGGCGTGGACCGCTGACACCGATGCCAACTCGGACCAGATCCCGTCAAGCGACGTGAACCCCAGGTCTGTTCCCAACCGCTCGGCAAGCTCGACTGCAATCATCCAGTCAGGGCGCGAGGTGCCGGGAGGCGATGAACCCCGCGCCACGACGCTGATGCGACCTTCAAGGTTCGTGAACGATCCGTCAACCTCGGTCGGCGCTGCCGCTGCCAGGACGATGTCGGCGCACTCCACCGTCGACGTGACGAACAGGTCGACTGCCACAACCGTCCCAGCTTGCTCAAGTGCCCGTCTGGCCAGGTCGTGGTCGGGAAGGTCGGCCAGGATGTCGGCACCCAGGAGCACCAACACGTCGATATCGCCCGCTGCAGCAGCCTCGAGGGCGGCAACGCAGCCCAATCCGGTTTCACCCGGGAGACAGGACCAGACGTTCTCAAACTTGTCGCCTGAAGCCTCGAGGGTCGTGCGGCCCGGCAGGAAGCCCGGTGACATTCCCATGTCCAGGGCCCCGTGCACGTTTCCGCGACGCAGAAGCGAGAGAAAGCCGACGTCTGGCACGTGTTCCAGCAGGGCCATGGCTGCATCCACGACAAGGCCGTCTGTCTCGGCCAGGGATGTCCGGCCCCACAGCACCGTCACCGGACCGCCCGAGGAGATCACCGCACCCGCAGCGGCGACGTCGCCGGTCCCTCCTTGGAACATGGACCTCACAACGCCCGCTGCCTCTCCGGGTAGGACCCGGATGGAATGGGTGGCGATGCCGGTGAGGCCGGTCGCATGGGGGGTCAACTCGATGAGGGTGGCCCCGTCGTGGACCACGGCGTGGCGTAGGCGCAGGTAGAGGCTTCCCAACTCCTCCTTCGGGTCGGGACCCAGGAGGACGATGGTTCCACCAGGCGTGCAGGCCTCGTCGATGGTGGCCCGTGGCAGGCCCAACAGAACCTCGACCGGCAACCCGTCGCCCAACTGGGCGTCGACGTTGTCGGTTCCCAGGATGCCCTTGGCCAACTTGGCCCAGGCGTACTGGGACTCGTTCGTGAGACGGGAACCACCCAGCACGGCGATCCGATCGGGATCGGTACCGGAAAGTGCCTCGGCGGTGGCCCCAAGGGCATCGGCCCATGTGGCCGAAACCTGCGTCGATCCCTTTGGGTCCTGACCGCCGGCAGCGCCGCCGCTAAGCAGCGGACCGGTCAGGCGATCTGGATGGTCGTAGGCCTCGAATACGAAGCGCTCCCTGTCAGAGAGCCACCCCCAGTTGACGGCGTCGGAGTCCAAGCCCATGAACCGGAGCACCCTTCCACGTGAAGACTGCACCGATATGCGGCTGCCGACGCTGTCGAGGACGCTCGTCGATTCGACCTCCTCAAGATCCCATGGACGGGCCTTGAACCGGAACGGAACCGCTGTGAGCGCTCCGACGGGACAGATCTGGACGGTGTTGCCGCTGAAGTACGAGCTGAAGGGCTCTCCGGGGAAGGTGTTCACCTGGGTACGGGAGCCGCGCTCGAGGAAGTGGATCAGACGATCGCCGGCTACCTGGTCTGCAAAGCGGGTGCAACGGTCACAGAGAACGCACCGTTCACGGTCCAAGAGGACGTTGGTGTTGACCGGGATCGGCTTGACGAAGTGACGCTTCTCCTCGACGTACCTGCTCTCGCCGGGGCCGAAGGTCATCGTCTGGTCCTGGAGCGGACACTCGCCACCCTTGTCGCAGACAGGACAGTCGAGGGGGTGGTTGACTAACAGGAGTTCCAACACGCCGTCCTGGGCACTGCGGGTGCGTTCGGACTCCGTGTCGACCTGCATCCCGGGGCTGCAGGTGAGCATGCACGACGGCTGGAGTGCCGGTCCCCTGCCGGTGTCAACCTCGACCAGGCACATCCGGCACATTCCGACGGGCTCCATCCGGGGGTGGTGGCAGAACCGCGGTATATAGGTTCCGGTCCGCTCGCAGGCGTCGATCAGGAGCTCTCCCGGACGGGCGGCCACCGTCGAGCCGTTGACCGTGATCTCCACGGGCGCCCCGTCGCTCATGCCCCGGCCTCCGCTGCCACCGGAATGGAGTCCCGGCGTGTGATGAGGGCCTCGAACTCGTGGCGGAACCGGCGGATCGCCGATGTGATGGGGGCAACGGCCGAAGGGCCGAGAGGGCAGATGGTGGTCTGGGCGGGTGGAAACGGCACCGCCTCTAGATCTGCTGCGTCAAAGGACGCCACCGGATAGGGACCCGGGCTGATGTGGTTGCCGACGCTGAGAAGCAGGTCGATGTCTGACGGGCGACCCTCGCCGTCATAGATTCGTTGGAGGATCTTGTGTTCCCAACTGGTGCCCTCGCGGCACGGGGCGCACTTTCCGCAGGATTCGTTGGCGTAGAAGCGCACGAGCCTCAGGCAGGCCTTCACCGCATCGGTCGTCTCGTCCATGACCACGATCGCGCCTGAGCCGAGCATGGAACCGGCTTCGGACACGCCCCGGGCCTCCAGCGGTAGGTCGAGATGCTCGCCGAAGAACCAGGGGGCGGAGCCACCGCCGGGAATGAACATCTTCAGCTCGTTGCCGTCGCGGATTCCCTGGCAGTAGTTGTCACCGTAGAAGAGGTCGCGGAACGTGGTCACTCCCTGTTCGACCTCGTAGACCCCTGGCCTCTGTACATGCCCGGACACAGCGAACAGCCGGGTCCCTGGCGAGGCCTCGGAGCCGTAGCCCTTGTATGCGTCAGCACCGTTCTCCATGATCCACGGCAAGTTGGAGAGGGTTTCGACGTTGTTGACAATGGTGGGCTGACCGTAGAGGCCGATGGCCGCCGGGAAGTACGGGGGCTTCAGCCTTGGCATGCCCCTATTCCCTTCGAGGCTCTCGATGAGGGCGGTCTCCTCACCGACGATGTAGGCGCCTGCGCCCCAGTGGAGGACTATGTCGACCGAGAAATCTGACCCCAGGATGTTGGATCCAATCAGGTCAGCCTCGTAGGCCTCGTTGAGGGCGACGGCTATGCGCTCCTGGGCGAGGGCCATCTCACCCCTCACGTAGAGGAAGCACTGCGACAACCCGAGGGCGTAACAGGTGATGAGGCAGCCCTCGATGAGTTGGTGCGGGTCGCGTTCCATGAGGAGGCGATCCTTGTAGGTTCCCGGCTCACTTTCGTCGCCGTTGACGACTAGGTAGCGGGGCCAGACACCCTCGGGGCAGAACCCCCACTTCACGCCGGCCGGGAAGCCGGCGCCACCGCGACCCAGGAGGGTGGCCTGCCTGACCTCGTCGTGGACCTCGGCGGGTGTTCGGGCGAGGGCGGCACGAAGGCCCACGTAGCCTCCGGTCTGCATTGAACGTTCCAGCGTGTACGAGTCCTCGAAGGGGAACCTGCTCGTCAGCAGGGTCGGACCGCCGTTGACCACGTATCCGGGGGCGTGCTCCACGTAGCCGTCCGGGCTCGGGTTCGTATCAGCCACTGGTGTCGACCTCTGCTGTTGACGACAACCAGACCGGCTGCTCGCCTGCCTGCTCGGGCGGCACCACGCCGGCTCGTCGGCCCGCTGGAATCTCCTGGCGGACTCTTCCCAACCGACCGTGTTCAGGCATGTCGCCGGAGTCCCCGGCTGCGCCCCGCTGAATCGGGCTACGTCCCTCCCGCAGGTCTGCCACCACCTCGTCAAATACCCCGGGTGTGGCCCGATGGAAGTACCGGTAGTTCACAGTGAAGCACGGGCCTTCGGTGCAGGCAGCCACACACTCGACATCTTCGACGGTGAACATGCCGTCTTCGGTCGTGTCGCCGGCACCGGCTCCGAGGGTGGATTCGACGTGGTCTAGGAGCTCCTCGCCACCCAGGAGTTGGCAGGAGATGTTGGTGCAGACGTTGACCATGTAGCGGCCCACCGGGTGAAATTTGAACATCTCGTAGAAGCTGCCGGTGCCGAGAACCTCGGCAGGGGTCACCCCGGTCAGGTCTGCAATCTGGAGCATCGCCTCACGGGTCACCCAGCCCTCCTGCTCCTGGGCCAGGTGCAACAGGGGTATGACAGCCGACTTGGGTCGCGGATACCGGCCGATGATCTCAAGGGCCAGGCTCTGGTTGGTGTCGCTGAAGTACCCCATCAGCGGTCCACCTCGCCCATGATCGGGTCCACCGATGAGATCACGGCGACGGCGTCGGCGATGAGACCACCCTCCATGAGGTGGGGAAGCGTCTGGAGGTTTACAAAGGAGGGACCCCGGATGTGCATCCGGTAGGGGTTCGGACCACCGTCGGACACGAGGTAGCAGCCAAGCTCACCGCGTGGTGACTCGACCGCCACGTAGACCTCGCCTTCGGGAACGTGGAATCCCTCGGTGAAGATCTTGAAGTGGTGGATGAGGGCTTCCATGGACTCGTCGATGCGTGCCCTGGGTGGAGGCGTGACCTTCTTGTCCTGGGTTCTGTAGTCACCGTCGGGCATCAGTTCCAGGATCTGCTCGACGATTCGCAGCGACTCGCGTGTCTCGTTGAGGCGGATTGCGAAACGGTCGAACGAGTCGCCGTAGGTTCCCACGAGCACGTCAAAATCGACTTGGTCGTAGGCCAGGTAGGGCTCGTCACGTCGCAGGTCCCAGGCGTATCCGGTGGAGCGAAGGATCGGACCGGTCGCAGAGAGGGCGAGGGCCTCTGCGGGGGTCATCACGCCGACTCCCTGCAGGCGTTCCCTGAAGATGGGCTGGCCGGTCAAAAGGGTGTCGTATTCGTCCAGCCGTGGCGGGATCAGGTCCAAAAGGCGCCGGACGTCGTCGCGCCATCCGTCGGGGAGGTCGGCCGCCACGCCACCGGGTCGGATGTAGTTGTGGTTCATCCGCAGGCCGGTGACCTTCTCGAAGAAGCGCAGCACCTCTTCGCGCTCCCTCCAGCCGTAGATCATCATCGACACGGCGCCGAGGTCCATTCCGTTGGTCGCCTGGAACAGCAGGTGGGAGGCGACCCGGTTCAGCTCGCACATGAGCATCCTGATCCAGGTAGCCCGCGGTGGAACCTCGATGCCGAGGAGTTTCTCGGTGGCCAGGGAAAACGCAAGTTCGGAAAACAGCGGTGCCGCGTAGTCCATTCTGGTGACGTTGGTGGGGCCCTGGAGGTAGGTCAGGTTCTCGCCGGTTTTCTCCATGCCGGTGTGCAGGTAGCCGATGATGGGCTTGGTCCGCAGCACCGTCTCGCCCTCCATCTCCAGCATCAGGCGGAGGACGCCGTGGGTCGACGGGTGTGACGGCCCCATGTTGAGGATCATCCGCTCATCGTCGTCGGGGTTGTCGGGATCGCCGGCCAGGTCCCGTGCCTCGGCTTCGCTGACCCGCAGGACGGCGCTGCCGTCGCGTCGGTGAACGCGCTCGGCGTCGCCGAGATCCATGGTGGTTCCTGCCTCGATGCTCACCGTGGCTCCGGAGCTTCCCTGAACTGGATCGGGATCCTGCCTGTGTCGACGTCCTTGCGGAGTGGATGGCCCTCCCACTCCTCGGGCAGCAGGATCCTGGTCATGTCGGGATGCCCGTCGAACACGATGCCGAAGAGGTCGAAGACCTCGCGCTCCATGGCTTCGGTCCCGGGGAACAGGTCGAACAGGGAGGGCACCGCTGGATCGCCCTCTGGAACCTGAACACGGAGCCGGATGCGCTCACAACGCTGATGGTCGTGCAGCAACACCACCACCTCGAACCGTTCCGGTGTCACGTCGGCTGGAAGATCGTTGCGGCCGGGGTGGGCCACATAGTCGACTGCGGTCACGTCTACGGCGGTCAGAAAGCCGTCGTCACGCAGGCCGCTGGCCGTTGCGAACAGCTGGTCTGGGCCAAGGTGCATTACCCGCTGGCCGCGGGAGAGGGTCTCGGGAACGGCCGTGGTCATCGGGAACCCAGCTGGACGGGTTGCTCGGTGGACCCGCCTGTGGGTGGCTCCTGTACGTGAATCGCCGCTCCGCCCTCGTTTTCATCGCGGCGGCGGGTCAGCTCGCCGGTACGGATGTTGTCGTGGAGGGTGAGGATTGCGTGCATGAGGGTCTCGGGCCCGGGTGGACAGCCCGGTGCGTAGACGTCGACCGGGACCACCTGGTCGACCCCCTGAACGATTGCGTAGTTGTTGAACATCCCGCCGCTGGATGCACAGACGCCCATGGAGATGACCCACTTGGGTTCCATCATCTGGTCATAGATCTGTCGTAGGACGGGCGCCATTTTCTGGGATACCCGGCCTGCCACGATCATCAGGTCGGCCTGACGCGGCGAGGCCCGAAAGACCTCCATCCCGTAGCGGGCGAGGTCGTAGTGGGCGGCTCCGGTGGCCATCATCTCGATTGCGCAACATGCCAGGCCGAACGTGGCCGGCCAGCAACTACGCGCTCTGGACCACTTCACCAGATCCTCGATGCGTGCCGTCACGAAGTTGTGGTCCAGCCCCTCGAGGCCGTCGTCGCCCACCCGTGAGACGTCACCCAGGATCGGTAGGCGCCGCATCAGGAATCGCCTCCGGTGCGGCCCTCGAGGCCGACCTGGCGTATCCCGGCGCGCGAAACGGTCGTCGACGTGGTCCGGGTTGCTGAGACGACGTCTCCGGTCTGTGCCTCGCGGCGGATAGGTCCCCACTCGAGGGCGCCGTTGCCTATCAGGTAGACGAACGACTCGAATACGGCCAACGAGAAGACGAGAACGGCTATCAGGCCGAAGAGGCCCATTTCACCGTGTGCTATCGCCCACGGGTAGAAGAAGATGATCTCGATGTCGAACACGATGAAGATCATCGCCACGAGGAAGAAACGAACTGGAAAGCGCTCGGGCGCCTCGCGACCCGGGATGATCCCGCACTCGTAGGGCGCTTCCTTCTTGTCGTTGGGGCTGCGGGGCGCCAGCAGCCTCGAGGCAAAGAAGCTGAGCGCCGCGAACAGAAACGCCAGAACGATCAGGAACACGATGGGCAGGTACTGACCGAGCACATCAACCTCCCTGTCGCCGAGAACCGGCCCTACGGGCGACTACCACGGATCAGGCTCCTGCCGCTTCGAACTCCTCACGCCGTGCCATGACCTCCTTGTCACGGACATGGAGCCAATGGCAGAGAGCGAGAAACACGAGCAGGGATCCGATCGTGACGAGGGCCGGCCGTAGCCTCACGCTGCCCAGGTCGCGGACCATGACAACCGAAACGACAGGCTCATCAACGTCTGCGACGGGCCTCGGCGGGGCCTCACCCGGGATCGTCGGCTGGTCCACCACGGACTGGAGTTGGACCACGGTGTACTTGACAGGATTTGTGATCCGAGCCGAGTTGGTGACCCACAGGCTGATCCTGTCCCACCGGTTCGGATCGTCGGACAGGGTCGGCTTGCCACCCGTCGTGAAGGCGTCCAGGAGCTTGAAGTCTCCACTGGAGCCAAAGCCGAGGTCACTGTGGGAGAGCACGTCGGCCACTGCCTGGGCCTGGGCATCGCCGGCCTCGGTGGTGGCCAGGAGGCGCCATCCGCCTAGATCGCCGAAGCCTGCACCGTCGGTCACCTCTGGGGCAACGGCAGCCAACTCCGACCTGGTGACGGTCTCGTTTCGGACCTGTCGGTCGGCACGCAGCCGTTCAAGCTCCTCGGCGGGAAGGTCGGGGTACTCGCTGGCAGTGGGAAGCAATCCGTATTCGGCCACAGCCCGGGCTTCGCCGGTCGACACCACCAGCTCATAACCGGTCGGTAGGGAGTCCGGATTGGGCAGGAGCCTGGCTTCGGGAAGCCCGCTGGCCGCCAGATCGCCGACGTTGATGTCGACGGTTATCCATGCGGGGCTGTCGCCCTGCCAACCCTTTCCGTACATCCACCAGGTGGAGCCCATGATGACCATCCAACCCATCAGGGCGGTGGCTGCGAGAAGGGTTCCAACCCTGATACCGGAGTTCGTGGCAAGGATCAGCCACACTGACCCCATGAGCACTGCAACGCCGGTGGCTACAACAAGGATCCCGGCGATATGCGGGTTGTAGGCGAGGCCTGCGAGCAAGACGAACGCACCCATCACAGGCTCCTCTCGTAGGCCACGATGGCGTCGATCTGCTCGGGGGTGAGCAGTTGGCTGCGCTCCACGGTTCCGATCACGTCAAGGTCGTCGACCCGTCCGCCGTAGCCGGGCATTCCGCCTGAGCCGGTTCGGGCATTACCGAAGCCGATCCCGAACTCAGAGCCGGTCCGGATGAACTCTGACTGCCGCTGGCTTGTCGAGAAATGTGCCTCTACCCCGGCCAGGTCGGGTCCCACGTGGCCCGCTCCGGGCAGCCAGCCGGTCAGGATCCCTGAGTCTGCTAGCCGTGGCCATGTCTCGAGCAGGTCGGCTGTCGCTGCCTCGCTGGTCGCGCCAAATGAGAAGCCGGGTGTGTGGCAGCGGGCGCAGCTGTTGGCGCCCTGGCCCGCTGCGTTGTTGAAGAGCAGTTCGCCGTACTGCAGGTAGTCGCTGCTGCCGGGTCTTGTTGCCTGTTCCAACCAGACGTCGATCGCCGCGTGGATGGCGTCCCTGTCGGTCAGCGACGGGTCTGCCGCTGTCACGATGGCCCCGACGCCGGCGCGCAGGCCGGAGTCGATCTCGGCGGTAGCGGCGTCCTGATCCAACTGAATCGAGCGCATGTAGATGACGAGCTGGTCAACTTGCTGGGCTGTCAACGGGCCACCTCCGGGGAGGCCCCATGCGGGCATTGGCGTTCCGGGGCGCCCGTAGTCAAGGATGCTCCGCACCTCTTCCTCGCTGAACCTGGAGAGAACCGTGGTGAGAGCCGGTGCCTTCCATTCGACCTGGGCAACGAACTCGCCGTCGGAGTCGGCAACCGTAAAGGCGGCGACACCACCGACACCGCCGGGTCCATGGCAGCTGGCGCAACCCTCCTCGAAGGTCCGAGCGCCCTTGACCTCGAAGCGGTGGACCCAGTCGATGGCTGCGTTCTCCTGTCGGGCAGGTTCCATCAGCCAGTACATGGGCAGCACTAGGGAGACGGCGGCAAGCGTTACGAGCGACCAGGCGAGGCTCCGGTCAAGCACCCTGGTTTCCAGTTCAAAATCGTCGACATGGGGCCGCCGGTTGGCCGCCTGGTCGATTTCGGAACCGATCTCACGCTTTCCTATGCGAAAGCTGAAGAGCAGGTAGACGAGGAACCCGACCACCACGAGGACGGCCAGCACAAGGCCGATCGTGCGTTGTGTGCTTGCTGCGAGGATCATCGGGTGTCTCGTTGGTCTCCTGACGGGGCGGGCCTAGTGGCCGCCGCCGGCGCCTATGCAGTGCGGACCCTCGGCCTCCTGGCCGGTGGTGTTGGTTCCGATCGGGGGTCCCTGGACGATCGTGCCGGTGTCAACCGTGAGCACGCCGTCGACTACGGACATGGCGAACCTGTCCATTCCCCTCGGAGCAGGGCCTCCACGCTTCTCTCCGACCTGGTTGAACTGGGAGCCGTGGCAGGGGCATTCGAACCACTGTGATGAAACACACTCGGGAACCCGACAACCAAGGTGTGGACACTTCTGGTAAAGGGCCACGACACCGCTCTCGAATCCGTTTTCGACCCCGGCGGCCATGCCGGCCAACTCGGTTGACGAGTAGGCCGCCCGTGCCTTCTCGACGGCACCGTTGGGATACGCGGTGATCCACATTCGACCCTCGGGCCTGTAGAGAAAGCCGTTCTTATCCTTGATCTCGGCAAGCAGCTCGACCATGTTGCCGACCTTCAGCTTTGAGCCAAAACCGCTGACACCCTGAGGCCACAGGAAGGCAATGCAGGCTCCGCCGAAGCCGGAGAGGCCAAGACCCATCATGCCGACGATGCTGCGGTTGAAGAACTGGCGGCGGGACACGCCGAGTGCCTGGGGGTCGGGCGCAACGAACGGCTCAGCCGGTGCGGACTCGACGACTGGTGCCGCTTCCACCTGGCGGGCTGCAACGGCCTCTTGTTCTACCTGGCGCCCTGTAGGGGGAGCGTCGGAGGACCCTGCATCGAGAACCGGGTTGGTCCTGTCGTTGCGACGCGCCTCGCGGGACAGGCCTGCAGCGTTGCGTTCGCGGCGCCTTGAGGCACCGATGAGGATCACCCCGGCCATCACGACCAGCACGATGATGGGTATCACAACTACCACTGTTCAGCTCCGGCGGTTCCGGCCTGAGGCCATGAGGGGGTGAGCGTTGACATCACAGTTCGAAGAACAGGCCGCTGTTCCACGGGAAGATGAAGTTGAAGCCCGGTCCACGGAAGAACGATCCGATCATCACGAGGACGGCCCAGAACATGAGGTGCACGGTCATCAGCGAGATGGCAAACTTGCGGTCCTCGGGGGCCTTGGACGGGTTTTTGTCGATGTAGGGGGCCATGATCAGGAGAATGAGGCCGATGCCCGGGATGGTCACACCGGCGACCATCGGGTGAAACATTGTGAGCATCTCCTGAAGACCCAGGAAGTACCACGGTGCCTTGGAGGGATTGGGTGTCTGGTTGAAGTTGGCCAGATCCAGCAGGGGTGCGTTCACGAAGATCGAGAACAACAACGTGAACAGGGTTACGGCCAGAGCTGCAAGGAACTCGGCCACCAGAAGGTGGGGCCAGACGTGCACCTTGTCCTGGGGAACCGACTTGGTGTCCTGGATGGAACCTGACTTGACGACGGTGAGAAGGCGCTGGTTGTGCCCGTCGGGACCGCTGCCCGGAGCAGGCGCACCTGAGCCGGTCGGAACTGGATCGGCACCCGCCGCCGGCTGGTCTGCTGCGGCCTTGCTCCTGTCGAGGAGATGGACGGGGATCTTTCCCTCGGTCGCGTCGCCGGGTGAGGGCTCTGGGGCGGCTGGCGTGTCGGCAGCGGCCGAGCCTGCGGCCTTCTGTCGGGCCTCTTCGGCCCGCTTGCGTAGGTGTTCGGGGATCTCGGTCATCGTCGTGTCCCTGGCCTAGAGGGGTCCGGAGATTCCGCCGTCCTTGCGGACGCGCCAGAAGTGGATTGCCATGAAGATCACCGTCACAAAGGGCAGCATCAGGACGTGTAGTACGTACCAGCGCAACAGGGTGTCGGTGCCGATCTCGACGCCACCCAGGAGAACGAACCTGACCTGGGACCCAAACACCGGTGTGAAGCCCATCATGTTGGTGCCGACCGTTACCGCCCAGAGAGCAAGTTGGTCCCATGGCAGCAGGTAGCCGGTGAACGACAGCAGCAGGGTGAACTGCAGCAGCATCACGCCGATGACCCAGTTGAACTCACGCGGCGGCTTGTATGCGCCGTGGTAGAAGACCCTGGCCATGTGGAGGAACACGGACAGAACCATGAGGTGCGCGGCCCACCTGTGCATGTTGCGTACGAGGAGGCCGAAGCCGACCGCCGTATGGAGGGTCAAGATGTCGTCCCATGCCTGGGCCGCTGTCGGCCGGTAGAAGAACATCAGGAATATGCCCGTAACGGTGAGCAGGATGAACAGGAAGAAGCTCAACCCGCCCAGACACAGCGTGTAGCTCACCTTCACGGCGTGCCGCTTCACCTTTACCGGGTGGAGGTGGTAGAGGACGCTGTTCATGATCACGTAGGACCGGTTCCTGGGGCTGTCGCTGTAGCCCTTGCGGAAGATGGAGCCGGGTCTGAAGATGGATCCCCAGGCCTGAGAGCCCTGTACGCGCTCTGCCAGCGCCTGTCCGGTCGGCTTGGCGCCGTTGCTATCGGCCACTGTCGTTGTTCTCCTGTGAGCCTGTGTGGGTGTTCGTGTTCTGCATTGTTCCCGCCGGCGCCGACTCAGCCGAGGCGCAGGCCGTAGCCGTAGCCGTGGCTGTTGGTGCGCTGGTGGGAGTCACCATCTGCGGGTGGGTCGGTCAACTTGCCGAGAATGATGACACCGGTGGGGCAGCGATCGACACAGAGGGCGCAGCGGGTGCAGATGTCGTCGTCGATGGTGAAGATGACGTGATCGCTGGGGTCGTCGCCGGGCATCTCGGTGCCGACGGCTTCGGCTATTGCGTCGGGCCTGACCATGTGGATGCACTTCCACGGACAGATGTCGACACAGCCCTCACACATGATGCACTCGGACTGGTCAATGTGGATGAACTGCTTCGGCTTTACCGCTGTGGCCATCCAGGCGGCATCGACCTCGCGCAGCGTGTAGTCGTCGACGAAGGTCGGGTGGGCGGGGTTGGCGTCGATGACGCTCATGTGCCTGCCCCCTCACGTACAAGCGGGCGCCCGTATTCAGAGGTCGGCACGGGTGCGGCTTCTTCGGTGCCCCGGTTCTGCCACTTCTTCCAGAGAACGGCGTTGCCGCCGAGACCCACGAAGTAGATGAGCACCGCGACGACGTCGCGGATCACCTGGTAGGTCATGGTGAAGGGAAGTGCCCATTCGACGATGCCCTGGTCGCCGGTCCAGGGCAGCGATGGCCCGATCAGGAAGCGATCGGGACGCCAGTTCAGCTCGCTGTCGGCCCAGGTCAGCCACTGGTGCGGAACCACGCCGTAGACCCAGAACATGATCATGAAGACGTAGGTGGCGAAGAACATTGCCTCGCCCCAGGTGAAGTCCTTGTCGGCGGGACAGCGGTCACGGTATGCACCGGCACCGGCCACCATGAGGGCCAGCACGATGATGGATACGACGAACGCGACCATCGTTTGAATCCTCCTCGGCGGGTCTCGGCGACTGGGTGGTTACAGCGACTTAGTGAAGCGATGCACAAGCACTATGCCCGCCCCATGTTAGTAGGTGGTCCACGGACTCCACGACCCTCGATCGGTCCCGTCGTGACGTCCGTGCACAGACGGTGTGTCTATCACGCCGCGTGCGATGCGACTACCCCGGCGGGTGTCATCTGGCTTGTCCGGATCGGCACCGGACGACCTACAGTGCCAGCTAGCCTGCACCTGTCCGATCAGCGGTTGGTGTACGGCCCACCGCACACTGAACCCAGACCGATCCGAACATCACGTCGCCCCGGAGACCACGTTGACTGAGATCCCCGAGCACCTTTTGAAGCGCTCACGCCAAGCCCGTGGCACCACCGCCGACGAGCCGACCGAAAAGGCAGACGACACAACCCCGGCCGCTACCTCCGGTGCCGTCCAGCCGGCCGCTGAGCCGGCCAGCACACCTGAACCGGCTCCCGCAGTACCGGTTGCCCCCTACAACGCTGCAGCCTCAAGCCGCAAGAAGATCCCCTGGTGGGCTGCCAGCGCACTGGTCCTGCTGCCAATCTGGGCCATCACCTACGTCGGCACTCTCGAACGCCCCCCCGAGGCAGGGTCCTCCGGTCTTCTGGCCGACGGCGACCACGTCTACTCAGCGCGCTGCGCCAGCTGCCACGGAGCATCCGGCGAAGGTGGAGCCGGCCCGGCCATGACCGATGGCGAGGTAACAGCCACCTTCCCGACCCCTGCGGAACACATCGTGTGGGTGGCGTCAGGCTCTGCAGGCGTCGGGCTCGGCAGCCCGTACGGCGACGAGGCCGTCGGTCGCGTTGCAGTCGGTGGCATGCCTGGATTCGGCACAGCCCTGACCACAGAGGAACTGATCGGCGTCGTCCTGTACGAGCGGGCCCACTTCAGCGGCTCCGAGTTCGATGAGGGCCTGGCCGAGGCCATGGACGAAGCCATCCATTCAGGCCAGCTTGACCTCGAGGGCCACCTCGATCCGGAAACCGTCACCGTCGACGAGGTCCTCGACCTCCTACGGTCGGCCGAGTTCGGACAGGACGACCAGCTCGCCACCGGCTGAGCCGGTGACCCGAGCTCCGTCCACGGAGCCGAGATGACCCCCCCGGAAACCAGACAGGCCGGCAGTGCCTGAACACGTCCACGACCTGTTGGTCATCGGTGGCGGTCCGGCTGGCGCTGCCACCGCCTACTGGGCTGCCAGCGCCGGTCTCGACACCGTCGTGGTCGAGCGCAAGGTCTTCCCCCGCGAGAAGACCTGCGGCGATGCACTGACCCCCCGTGCCGTCCACCAGCTTGAGGCCATGGGCCTTGGCGCCAGCCTGAAGCGATACCACCGCTTCGACGGGCTCCGAGTGATCGCCCATGGGCGCACCCTTGAAATGGGCTGGCCGGACCACCCGGTGTTCCCCTCCTACGGATACGTCGTCCGTCGCTCCGACCTGGACACGTTCGTCGTCCGCCACGCCGTCTCGGCCGGAGCAGCCCTCCACGAGGGAACCGATGCCGTGAGGCCCATCGAGGCCGACCACCCGGGCATTGCCGGCGCCGTCGTCGTCGACAGGGAGACAGGCTCCGAGCGTGAGATCCGGGCCCGCTACGTGGCGGTCGCCGACGGTGCAAACTCACGATTCGGTAGGGCGCTTGGAACGGCCAGGGACCGCTCCTACCCGATGGGCATGGCGATCCGCGGCTACTTCGAGAGCCCGATGCACGACGATCCGTGGATCGAGTCGTCACTTGACGTCAGGGACCGGGCGGGCAACACCATGCCCGGATACGGGTGGATCTTCCCGGTCGGGGACGGCACGATCAACGTGGGAATTGGCCTGCTCTCAACGTTTCGCGACTACCGGTCGGTGAACACCTCCCATCTGTTCGAGGAGTTTGCCTGCACCCTCCCCGACCACTGGCAGATCGACCCCACGGCGCCGATCGCAGCGCCGACCGGCGGGCGCCTCCCGATGGCGGGATCCGTCGGACCAAAGGCCGGCCCCAACTGGCTTCTGGTTGGCGATGCAGCCGGCTCCGTGAACCCGTTCAACGGTGAGGGAATCGACTACGCCTACGAGACGGGCCGCCTTGCTGCCGGGCTGATCGCCGAGGCTGCGGCCCGGGGCGACTCGGTGCTCGCCCGCTACCCGGGGATGCTCGACGACGAGTACGGAACCTATTTCAAGATGGCCCGGCTGTTCGCACGGGTAATCGGCAATCCCACCCTCATCCGTGAGCTGACCAAGGTCGGCATGCGTTCACGGCCGCTCATGGAGTGGGCTCTGCGGGTCATGGCCAACCTGCTCCGCGACGACGAGCCCGGCTACTCGGAACCCGCATACAGGGCACTCGCCGCAGCAGTCCGGCTGGTACCCGACAGGTATGCAGAGATACCGGCTGTGACCCCCTCAGCCGCTCGCGAGTTCTCACCTCCTGACGCTCGAGTCGGTTGATGCCGCACGATCCGGTGCCTGAGCGGGGAGAATGTTCCCCGTGACCGGATCTGACACCAACGGCGGAAACGCATGGGCCGCCCTTGAACGGCACCGGGACGAACGGGCCGGCACGTCGCTCCGGGACCTGTTCGACGCCGATGCAGACCGCGGTGAACGGTTGGCAGTGACCGTCGGGGACCTGTGGGTCGACTACTCAAAGCAGCCGGTCACAGACGAAACGATCTCCCTTCTCGCCGATCTGGCTGTCCAGCTGGATCTGCCGGGCTTCGTGGACCGCATGATGGCCGGCGAACGGGTCAACACCACAGAGGACAGACCGGCCCTCCACACGGCTCTGCGTTCACCCGCCGGCACCAGGGTCCTCGTTGACGGCACAGACGTGATGCCCAGGGTCACAGAGACACTGGATCGCATGGCCGAGGTGGCCGACAGCCTCCGCAGTGGCCAGTTGACGGGTGTCACCGGCAGGCCCATCACCTCGATCGTGAGCCTGGGCATCGGGGGCTCGCACCTGGGTCCGGCCATGGCGACCAGCGCACTGACACACCTTGCCGACCCGACTATCGACGTCCGCTTCGCGTCAAACCTCGACGGTGCCGAGATCTCCACGGTTCTGGCCGATTTGGATCCGGCAACCACGCTTGTCCTGATCTGTTCCAAGACATTTACGACCATGGAGACAATGGTCGCGGCGGAAACAGCCAGGGCCTGGCTGGTCGACGATCTCGGCAGCGATGTGTCGGCCCATCTGGCTGCGGCCACGGCGGCGACCGACCTGGCGGAGAAGTTTGGGATCAGCCCCGACCTCACCTTTGCTCTTCCCGACTGGGTGGGGGGACGCTTCTCGCTGCCGTCCGCTGTCGGGCTGGGGCTCATGGCCGCCATCGGCCCGGATGCCTTCAGGGAAATGCTCGCCGGAATGCATCTTGTCGACGACCATCTGGCGTCGGCACCCGTGCACTCCAACGGCCCGATGCTGCTGGGCCTGTTCGACGTCTGGCACCGCACCATTCTTGGCACATCATCGCTGGCGGTGGTTCCCTACAGCAGCCAGCTTGATGGGTTCGCACCCTGGTTCCAGCAGGTCTCGATGGAGAGCCTCGGCAAGCGGGTCACCGCCGGTGGAGGCCCCGTCGCCGGTCCAACCGGTCCGGTGGTCTGGGGCTCAACCGGCACCGACGGCCAGCACGCCTTCTTCCAGATGCTCCACCAGGGAACCGAGCCTATTCCCGTCGACCTGATCGGTTTCGCACGTCCAACAGCCGATCCGTACATGGCCCACCACGGCCGCCTCATGGCGAACCTGTTCGCCCAGGCCGAGGCCCTCGCCTTCGGGATGTCGGCCGAGGAGGCCGCTGCCGCTGGCACCCCGTCAAGGCTGGTGGCTCACCGGACCTTTCCGGGTAACCGCCCCAGCACCACGATCCTGGCTCCGGAACTGACTCCATCGGTGCTTGGGCAGCTGGTCGCCCTCTACGAGCACCGAACGGTGGTGGCCGGGGCAGCGTGGGGCATCAACCCGTTCGACCAGTGGGGAGTCGAGCTGGGCAAGACGCTGGCGGTGCGCATTGCCGACGAGCTGGCCGACGACCCGGGTGACCTGGCGCACGACTCCTCAACCAACTCACTGATCAGTCGGTACCGCCAGCTGCGGGGACACTCCGCCTGAGCCACAGCTGGCCCATGCGCGTCACAGAAGGTCTGATGCCACCGCCGCCGCTGCGTCGGCGGCAATCGAGACCGTTTCGTCAACCACGGCCTCGTCGTGGGCGATGCTCGGGAACAGGGCCTCGTAGGCGCCGGGTGCCAGCGCTACCCCTCTCTCGAGCAGGGCATGGAAGATCCTGGGGTAGAGGCCGTTCTCGGCAAGGAGCTGCGCCTCGTCGAAATCGACCGGGCGGGGTTGGCCGAAGAACACACCAAGCAGCGAGCCGACCCGGGGAAGGACACACGTCAGGCCGGCAGCGGTGAACGCCTCGGTGAGGCCACCGGCGAGGCTCTCGGCTGTGGAGGTGAGCCGCCTGTAGGCGTCGTCATCGAGCAGTTCCAGGGTGGCCCGACCGGCAGCCATCGCCAGGGGATTTCCAGACAGGGTGCCCGCCTGGTAGACGCCTCCGATGGGGGCCAGGTTCGACATGAGATCGGTGCCGCCACCAAATGCGCCGACTGGGAGGCCTCCACCGATGACCTTGCCAAAGCACCAGAGGTCAGGCATAACCCCAAAGAAGTCTGTGGCACCGCCGCGGGCCAGCCTGAAGCCCGTAATCACCTCGTCGAAGATGAGCAGGGCGCCCACTGCATCGCATGCGGTCCGGAGGCCTTCCAGAAAACCGGGAGCAGGGGCTACGAGACCCATGTTGGCCGCGACCGGCTCCACGATCACGGCGGCCACGGTGTCATCCAGCTCAGGCACGACGTTGTAGGGGGCGACCACGGTGTCGGCCACCGCACCGTCGGTGACGCCGTCACATCCCGTGAGGCCCTGGTTGGCCACGCCGCTGCCACCGGCTGCCAGAAGGGCATCGGAATGACCGTGGTAGCAGCCCGCGAACTTCACTATCCGGGAGCGACCCGTGGCTCCACGCGCCAACCTGATCGCTGACATCGTCGCCTCGGTTCCGCTGGATACGAACCTCACTGAATCGAGGCCTGTGATGCGGTCGACGACCATCTCCGCCAGGATGACCTCGGCCTCGGTGGGTGCACCGAAGCTGGTTCCGTCTCCGGCGGCACAGGCGACAGCCTCGACAATGACCGGATGGGCGTGCCCCAGGATGCCCGGACCGTAGGACTGGACGTAGTCGATGTAACGACGACCCTCCGCATCCCAGACATAGGGGCCTTCGCCACGTTCAACGAAGTACGGGGTTCCACCGACTGAACCGAACGCCCTGACCGGCGAGTTGACCCCACCTGGAATGACCCTCAGCGCACGCTCAAAGAGCGAGGCGTTTGATCCGCTCATGACCCGATCAACTGTGCTGCCCTGCGTGTCAGGTAGGTGAGGATGAAGTCGGCACCGGCACGCTTTATGGCCAGCAGGTGTTCCATTGCCACGGCATCACCGTCCAACCAACCGTTGGCTGCCGCTGCCTCGACCATCGCGTATTCGCCGCTGACGTGGTAGGCGGCCAGGGGAACATCGACCTCGTCTCTGACCCGCGCCACGATGTCCAGGTAGGCCAGTGCCGGCTTGACCATGACCATGTCCGCACCCTCGGCCAGGTCAGAGCGGATCTCTGAGAGTGCCTCGCGGGCATTGGGTGGGTCCTGCTGGTATCCCTTCCGGTTTCCACCGTCTGCAATCTCGACGTCAACGGCATCGCGGAACGGCCCGTAGAGAGAAGAGGCGTACTTGGCCGCGTAGGCGAGTATGGAGACCTGGTCGTGGCTGACAGAGTCGAGCGCCGAACGGATTGCAGCGACCTGTCCGTCCATCATCCCCGAGGGTGCGCACACGTCGGCTCCGGCCTCGGCCTGGGCGATGGCTGTCCTCTGGTAGAGCTCCAGCGTGGCGTCGTTGTCGACGGTGCCGGCGGCTGAGACGACCCCGCAGTGGCCGTGGTCGGTGTACTCATCGACACACAGGTCGGCCATGAGGACCATGTCGTCACCGACGTCATCGCGCAGGTCGCGTAGTGCCACCTGGACGACACCGTCTGGATTCCATGCCTCGGACCCGATGGCGTCCTTCTTCTCAGGAATTCCGAACAGGATCACAGCAGGAACGCCCAGGTCCCTCAGCTCGGCAACCTCCCTACGGAGGCTGGAGCGCGAGTGCTGGACGACACCCGGCAGGGAAGCAATGGGGGCCGGATCAGAGATGCCCTCGCGCACGAAGAGAGGAGCCACAAGGTCGTCGACCGACAACCGTGTCTCGGCTACCAGCCTCCTCATGGGTGCTGTGCGGCGCAGGCGGCGGTGCCGCTGTTCGGGAAAGCTCACCGTAGGAGCCTACGAAGACCAGCTCAGGACCCGGCCAGGACACACGCTGCGTCCACGAGTCCCGCAACTGAGTGGGGATCAGCCTCAACGACCCGAAAGCCCAGTTCACGGGCAGCGGCGGCACTTATCGGACCGATACACACGGCTTGAACGGGTACAGGCTCACCCAGGATGTCGACGTAGCGGCGGACGGTCGACTCGGAGGTGAATGTGACCCAGTCGGCGTCACGTGCCCGCTCCAAGAGGCCCGTGGCGATCACGGGCCCGACGTTTCTGTATGCCGTGACAACGTCGACCTCCCATCCGGCCGCACGCAGACCCTCGGGTAGAACGGGCCTTGCGACCTCGGCCCTGGCCAGCAGCACGCGACCACCAGGCGGTGGAGGCGGGAAGGCCTCCAGAAGGTCCTCGGCCACCGCCTTGTCCGGGATCAGGTCCACGGTCAGGCCGGCCTCGACCAGCGGCGCCGCCGTCTTCGGTCCGACAGCCGCGAACCTGGTTCCGGCATGGTCCTCTCTGGTTCCGCCTTCGGATGCAATCGCGGCGGCGAGGCGACGTGATCCGTTGGGCGAGGTGGTCACCACCCAGTCGTAGGTTCCAAGACATCGAACGGCCTCTGCGAGGGCCCGGCCACCGTCGATTGGATCGGCAATGGCAATAACGGGCATCTCAACAACATCAGCACCCTGTGCCACCAGCGCAGCGGTGAGGGAAGCCGCCTGATCGGTGGCTCTGGTGACGACCATCGTCGTGCCGGAGAGGGGTCCGCTCACGACCGCACCAACAGGTCGGCGCCACCACGCTCGTCGAGCAGGTGCCTTGCAATGGCGTGTCCGATGGCGGTGCCATCGGGACCGGTGCGCTCCTCTCTGAGCAGCACCGCTCCATCGGGCGATGAGATGGCGCCGGTCACCAAGAGGTCAGGTCCGTCGACGTCATCGGTCGCGGGCCGGGCATGTGCCGCAATGGGGAGGTCGCAGCCGGTTCCCAACTCCATCAGAAACGCCCTCTCCGCATCTACCGCCCGCCTCGCCACCGGGTCGTCCATTCCGACAAGGTCGGGAAGCAGGTCGTAGTCGGCTCTGCACTCGACCGCCAGCGCGCCCTGGCCCACCTGGGGTAGAAGGACCGCTGGGTCCAGCGGGTCCACGACATCGGGTGACAGCCCCAGACGGTCCAGTGCCGCCTTGGCCATGATCGCCCCGTCAGCCTGCCGAGCCTTCTCGAGGCGTGTGCCGATGTTTCCGCGCAGACCGGTGAACTGAAGGTCGGGTCGGTGATGGGCGAGGTGGGCCCTACGACGGATCGAGCCGGTGGCAATGGTGGCCCCGACCGGCAGGTCCGCCAGGAGAGAGCCGACAAGCACGTCGCGTGGATCTCCCCGCTCTGGTACGGCCGCCAGGGTCAGCCCATCGGTCTCGCCGGCAGGCAGGTCCTTGGCCGAGTGGACAGCAAGGTCGGCACGACCGTCGAGGACCGCAGCCTGCACCTCTTTCACGAACACACCCCGGCCACCCATCTGTTCGAGGGGCGTTGTCTGGTCGCGGTCGCCGGTCGTCTCCACGACAATGATCTGGACCTCGACGCCGGGAATCACCTCGGCCAGAAGGGATGAGACACGCTCGGCCTGCCAGAGAGCCAAGGCGCTGCCCCGGGTCGCCACCCGGATGCACAAGGCCCGTCGCCTCCGCCTACAGGTCGAAGAGGTCGCGCATGGCCTCGGCCAGACGCTCGCCGCGTGCCGTGCCGGCGGCGTCCTTCATGCGGACCGTCGGCTCGTGCAGCAGCTTCCCCACGATGCCGGCTGCGAGCGCCTCGACGGCCGCACGCTGCCGGGTGTCCAGCTCTCCGAACCGGCTGGCCAGCCTCTCCAACTCGCCCGAGCGGACCTGTTCAGCGCGGCCGTGGAGCTGGGTGATGAGGGGTGCGACGAGACGGGCTGTGGACTCGTCGACGTACCGGTTCAGCTCCAGGTCGACAATGGACTCGACGGCGGTGATCTCACGCTGACGTTCCCGGATGCCGATGTCGGCGAATGCCCGCAGGTCGTCCATGTCGAGGAGGGTTACGCCATCAAGGTCGCCGGCGGCAGGGTCGACATCTCTTGGAACCGCAATGTCGACGATCAGGAGCTCCCGGCCGTTGCGGCCACCTACCACCCCTTCGATGTCACCGTGTTCGAGAATTACCGATGTGGCACCGGTTGATGTGAGCAGCACGTCCACGTCGGCGATGTGTTGCGGAAGCTCGTCGAGCCGCACGGCAATTCCACCCAGCCTGGCGGCTACCTCCACGGCTCTCTCCCAGGTGCGGTTCGCAACCAGGATCTCGGATACGCCACCACCGTGAAGTGCCCTGGCCAGGCCCTCGCCCATCTCACCGGCACCCACCACGAGGACCCTGCGACCTTCAAGGCCGCCCAGCCTCTCTCCCGCCATGGCCACCGCCGCCTGGGAGACCGACGTGATGTTGCGTGAGATTGCCGTCTCGGTGCGAACCCGCTTGCCCACCTCGAGGGCATGCCTGAACAGGGGATTCAGGACCGGGCCGACGGCTCCCTCCTCGGCAGCCGTCTCCCATGAGGTGCGAACCTGGCCCAGGATCTCGTGTTCACCGAGAACAGCCGAATCAAGGCCAGAGGCGACTGCAAAGAGATGGCGGGCTGCGTCGGCGTCGTAGAGACCGGTCAGGTGGTCGGAGAAGTCCTCGGGGGCCACATGGGACCCCTCGGCGAAGAAGTTGCGAATGTCCTGGTATCCACCATGGAACTTCTCAGCGAAGGCCCAGACCTCGATGCGGTTGCACGTGGACAACAGAACCGCCTCGGTTATGTGCTCGCGCGACACCAGGTCGGCCAGCGCCTTGGGAAGGAGCGATGACGGCACGGTCATCCGCTCGAGCAGGTCGAGTGGAACGGTTCGGTGGTTCAGCCCAACGACGACTACCGACACTGACCGGGGCTCCTGTTCCTTGACTTCATGTCGAACCGGGTATGACAGACCCCAGCATTCCCGAACAGACCCCCGTGTGCCAACCCTCCGGGACCGGAGTCTTGGTCGTAGATCATCCGGCGACTCGTCCGGATTCCTCGGAGAAGGTCCGCAGGTGCTCGTAGTAACCCAGAATCTGAAGTTCGGTTGCCAGGTCCACCTTGCGTAGTTGGACCTCGGGGGGCACGGAAACTACGGCCGGGGCGAAGTTCAGGATCGATCGGATGCCCGCTGCGATGAGGTGGTCGACGGCCTCCTGGGCAGCGTGGGCCGGTGTTGCGATTATCCCGAGACGACAACCGGTCTCGGCAACCACCCCTGCCAGATCGTCAACGTGGGTGATCGCCAATCCGGAGATCTTGCGTCCGATGAGAGAACGGTCGGAATCTACGATGGCCGTGACCGGGAACCCGCCCGACATGAACCCGTCGTACCTGCTGAGGGCCTTGCCGAGGTTTCCGGCACCCACGATCACAACCGGTGTGACGACGCCACCCAGCACCGTTCGGATCTCGGCCAGCAGGCGATCGACGTCGTATCCGACTCCCCGGGTTCCGTGGGCTCCAAGGTGCGAGAGGTCCTTTCGCACCTTGGCAGCGTTCACGCCGGCCAGGTCCGCCAGTTGACGGGAGGAGACCGTGGTGACCCCCTCGTCGGCGACCTCGACCAGGCCCCTCATGTAGATCGGGAGTCGCGCCAGGGTCGCCTCTGGAATCGGGTTGGGCGATTCACCGCTCGGGACTGCTCCGATTTCGGGACCACGTCGGATCTCGTCTGGTGTCTTCTGGTCCTCGGACATGCCCCAACGGTAGGTGCTTGTGCACTCCTTCACATGGCATCTCCGGATGGAATCGGCTCCCCCAGTCTTATTACCTGATGGCGGTTTCCTGCTTCGCGCCGTACCGTGCGCCATCGTGAGCATCCAGATCGCACTCGCCGCAGCAGCCACCCTCATTTCGTTGGGGTTCACGGCCACCGTTCTGGAGCGTTGGTTGGACGGACGCAGGCCACAGGACATGGCATGGACGGTGGCGCTCATGCTGTTCACCCTGGGTGCGGGGTCCATGTGGCTGGGAGCAACCATCGGCTGGTCGGATGGGCCGTTTCGGGCCTTCTACATCTTCGGAGCCGTCCTCAACGTTCCGATCCTGGCCCTGGGGACCGTCTACCTCATGGTCCCGAGAAAGAAGGCCGACCGCATCGCCCTCATCACGGTCGTGCTGTGTGCCTTCGCCGCAGGAATCGTGTTGATGGCACCGACCACGGGTGGCTTCATTCCCGACGAGTTGCCACAGGGAAGCGAGGTGTTCGGGCCCGGACCGCGGATCGCCGCGGCTCTGGCGTCGTCGATCGGTGCCCTGGTCGTGGTAGGGGGATCGGCCTGGTCGGCTGTCCGCCTCTTCCGCTCCGGTGGCGCACCTGCAGTGAGGGGCGGCACGGGGAACGTGCTGATCGCCCTGGGTGCCATAACGCTCAGCCTCGGCGGGCTCCTCAACTCGGTGGTTGACGAGATGACCGGCTTTTCCATCTCCCTGGTGATCGGAATAGCGATCATCTTCGCCGGTGCCCTCACGGCGACGAGCGCCGGCCGCGTGCTGACAGACGACTAGTCGAGCAGAAATACGAACTGGATGACGGCAGCGCCCAGAATGGCCGCCAGGAGGACTGCGGTGACGATCGTCGTTCCGAGGCGCATCAGACAGGCTTGTTCCTTCCAAGCTGGACCTTCGTTACGGCACCACTGCCGTCACCGCCGGTCGCCAACACGACCGTGTCGCCGGCCGACACCCCGAGATCGAAAGCTGCCGACGCACGATCGACAACAAGGGTCGCGAGACCATAGGAGTCGACCAGCAGACCAAGACCACCGGTAGGTACCTCGTCGAAAGCCACCACCCTGACCACCGGCCTCGTCGACCCGGAGGTACGAACCTGGCAGCGGTCACCGACCTGACCCACAACGTTGCCGAGTTCGTCGGGGCCCACGTTCAGCTGGATGTTGCCGAACCGGTCCACCCAGAGGATCTCGGCGTGGATGCCGTCCTCCTCGACGGACGCCACGGGCATGACGCCCGGCAGCAGGGTGGCAGGGTCAACCTCTTCGCCCAGCTCACCCAGACCGACACCGTTGGCCAGGTGCCCAGCCACGGGAGCAAACACGTCGCGACCGGCAAAAGTGGGGCCCGGTGCGGGCAGGTGGTACGCCTCGCTCGTTAGCGAGACTGCCCGGGATGCACCTCCGACCAGCGCCACCGCTGGTGCGAGAAGGCCGTTGTCGGGACCTACCAGCACGGATTCGCCAGCGCCCACCTCGATGGCCACGGCCCGTCGGGAGGTTGCGACACCTGGGTCGACCACGGCGAGGACCACACCGGGGCAGAGGTACTGGGCGCTCCGCGCCAGGGTGAGACCACCCGCTCGGACGTCATGGGCGGGGATTCCGTGGGTTACGTCGAC